>JAAXHI010000089.1:5882-9916 GCA_012270875.1 Candidatus Poribacteria bacterium
AATGGTATCTGATTGCCCCAATGATGAGAACCGCGGACCATACGCATACATCCATTACTTTCATCAACGTCATCCAACGCGACCCAAGCACTGACCTGACTTGTTTTCGGGGTAAGGATCGGCCAATACGGCGAATCCTGATGCCACATGTTGACACCGCCGACTTGCGGCGGTTTGTATTGGATCTGGTCGTGCCAGACGCGTAACTCCGTCGCTGACATCAACTGTCCAATCTCCTCCACAATAATCGGGTTGTAAACGAGTCGGTGGTAGGCAGGACTCGCTTCCCAAATATTAACGACTTGCCAGACCGGATTCTCCGCTCTGCCACCGAGATTGGCGATGTGGACCGGCTGCTGGACATCGGGTTTTTCGTAGTCATCAATCACGCGCGCCAATTCCGCACGCAATTCGTCAACCTGTTCATCACTTAAAACACGGCTTCCGAGAAGAAAACCTTTTTCACGAAATGTGTCAACCTGTGTCTGGTTGAGCATACTTCCCTCCAATAGAAAAGACTTATATGTTCGCCTTCGTCGGCTTCCCTTCATCCATCACAAGCGGAAAATGGTGACCTGCCAATTTATCACCACCATTGACAGTAACAAAACGTTTCATGATATGATTCCCATCTGCATCATAGATGGTTTCACCCGTCATATAGTGCACAGCAATCGCGCGACGCGGACCTTCACTGGTATTGTCATGCGACCCGTGCCATGTCAACGCATGATGGTAATGGACATGTCCCTTCGGCACAGGGCAGAACTCCACCTCTAACGCGTTATCTTCAAAGTGATCCGGCATTGTATGGATGTCCGGGATATCGCGCAGAAACGGCATCTGGCTGCCCCAGTGATAGGAACCGCGCACCATGCGCATACATCCGTTGCTTTCATCTACATCGTCTAACGCAACCCAAGCACTTACCTGACTCGTCTTCGGCATGAGAATCCCCCACAACGGTGAATCCTGATGCCAGCGATTGACACCACCGACTTTTGGCGGTTTGTATTGGATCTGGTCGTGCCAGACCCGCAACTCTGTCGCCGACATGAGCTGTCCAATCTCTTCCACTATGATCGGATTGTGAACCAGTCGATAGTAGGCAGAACTCGCCTCCCAAATATTAACGATCTGCCAGACCGGACTCTCTTCTTTACCGCCGAGATTGGCAATACGTATCGGCTGCGGAACTTCAGGTTTCTCATAATTATCAATAACGCGCGCCAACTCTGCACGCAATTCGTCAACCTGTTCGTCGCTTAAAACACGGTTTCCGAGGAGAAAGCCTTTTTCACGAAATGTGTCAACCTGCGTCTGGTTGAGCATATCTGTCGCCTCCTATACTCGCTATTTATTTTACTGATGGGATTTTGTAATTCCCTACGTTGCTATATTCTATTTTAGGAATTGGTTACCCTATTTTTAAGTTCCACCCACTCTTCATCGCTGAGTTTCGGGGGCCATTCAATCCGTCTGCCGATGAGCGCGGAGCGATACGCTGCCATAATCAAATCAAAGCCGAGCATCGCATATTCCAATCTGTTCCGATGCGGTTGATTCTCGTCATCAAGCCACGTTGCGACTGCTTCTGTAAAGACGCGTTGTCCCATCTTATCGTCTTCACCGAAGTGCGTCGGTTCAACGAAATGCTGTGCCATACCGTCGAACTGATACCCCCATGACCCGTTCTCTCGCCACCACATCCTGCCTTTAGTCCCCCAAAAATCGAGATTGCACCGTGGATTACTTCCTGGGAAATCAATTGTTCCAAACGCTGTTCGAGCGGACTCAAAAAAGACGCGCGCCCCGTTCTCAAACGTATAGATCGCCATCAAATCTTCAGGACATTGCCGGTGTGGAACGTCATAGATTTCTGCGCCTTGAACGGCACCCCACACGTGTGTAATCGGAATATCTTTAAGCGCGAAAAGCACGACATCCATCAAGTGAGTATCCATATCGGTAATATCGCCTTCGGTACAAGCACGGATGAAGTGTATATCCCCAAGACTGTCGTTAGCAAAAAATTCCAAGAGTTTCTCAGCAAACGGCAGATACCGCCGTTGGTGATTGACGATAATCTTAAGTCCAGTTTTCTCGTGCGCAGCGGCGAGTGCTTCCGCTTCGCTGGGTCTGAGTGCAAGCGGTTTCTCTATCACCAACGCTTTGACTCCTGCTTCAGCGGCAGGTTCTACCCAGATATGTCGCGGCACCGTTGGTTCTGTGACAGCATGGACAATATCGGGTTTCTCCTTTTCTAACATCTCGACGTAATCTGTGTACCCCGGGATGTTCAGTTCTTCCACCGCTGCTTTTAGACGTTCCTCGTCAATTTCGCAGATGGCAATTACCTTCATATTTTCGATGCCTTCATAACGTCGGGCATGGTGTACACCGCGCCTTCCACCAACGATCCCAGTTCGATACATCGCCATAATGTGCCTCCTCGTTGAAACGTGCAGGTTGCAGGTTTCCGAAATTTGCCATTATATTAGCATGCTCACGAATTTGTGTCAACAGTTTGATTTGAAAGCGTAGAAGTTCTTAGTCCTCTTGTAGGAGCGATCTCTGGTCGCGATCCCCCCTTGTAGGAACGATCTTTGAATCCCAACTCTTCAACTCAGAAATAGACACGAAACGAAGAAAAGAAAAGATTCGGGTAACTGCCAAACTCCGATCGAAATTCGGGTGCCTCGCCATTTTCGGGTCGTTTCCCAACACTGACAAAACCGCCAATAGAGAGGTGGATATCCTCGGCAATGTTATAGGCAATTTGTGGGGCAACGAAGACTGACGGATCGGATAGATTAAACAACATCTGTCCACTGAAACTCACTAACGGTGTCAGTTGACGCGTGAATCCCGGCGCAAGATAGTGGGTGCCCAGTAAGTACACACCACCGCGGGTGTATGCTGATCGCTCTAAGTTGGTGAGGTAATTTTCGGGTCGCTTCGCACCCGCGCCATTGAAATGATATTCGATAAAGGCGTATGTTTCGCCGCCGAAACTATAGTCCAGCCCAATAGAGGTCCGTAAGTAATCCTCCGACGCATCGGACGCATCATCAAAGGGGGTAACAAACACATAAGCCGTCTCCAACCAGAACCCCGCGCCGCCAATCCCACGCGCCACATCCAAACCGATAAGCAGATCTCTCTGAAATTCTAACAACAAAACCGAGAAATCCGTCTCCACGGCATTCAATTGTGTTCGGAGAAAAACGGCACTCTTGTCAAAATCAAAGGCGTTGCCAAAAATATATCCCGTGTCTACTTCTCCCATGACACCTACCGGAATCCGGACGCGGACCACATCCACGCCAACGCGATCTTCCGTGTCCAGTTGGTCGTAGGTGTAGGGTGCGATAATATCGGTAGGGTTGACAATCCGCGCGCTCCCCCAAGCGATTGCGTCCCGACCGATCGAAAAGTCGGCAAAATCTGTACTGAATTGAACCGAAGCCCGATCAAGATTATGGTAGATACCGACACTGCCAACCGGCGCATCTTCACTCGGATAGATCGGCGAATCGAGATCCGCAACGCGATAGCGGGATGAAGCGACACCGACAGCAAAGGGAGACTGCGAAAAGAGTAAAGGGTCTTGAATGCGTGGCGTAAAATCGTAGGCGAAAGCAAATGAAAGTGAATCCGCTGGCGCGTAGGAGAGATTGAAACGCAAGCGGTTGACCACGACTCCGGTCATGGAGGCATCTGGAAGCGGTGAATTGAATATTGTGGAAAAGTTTTTGTAGTAACCACCTACTCGAAATTCCGCGTCGGCGATCTTCACAAGTGGCGTTGTCATCAAACAGATGATGAGCAACAGAACTTTTCTCATCAGAAATCCTTTATCTCTCTTAACTTATAACTGATAACCGATAACTGACCACTATTTACCTCGTCTCATCAGTGTCTATCCGTCCGTCGCGAAGCGTAATCAGACGCGTCGCACCTTCCATCACCATCGGATCGTGGGTTGAGAAGATGAACGTCATGC
This sequence comes from Candidatus Poribacteria bacterium, assembly GCA_012270875.1. Lineage (GTDB taxonomy): Bacteria > Poribacteria > WGA-4E > WGA-4E > WGA-3G > WGA-3G. Next base: position 9,889 of record JAAXHI010000089.1, read on the forward strand.
CGGTCTCAGCGTTGAGGTGACGCATCAT
>JAAXHI010000589.1 GCA_012270875.1 Candidatus Poribacteria bacterium
TAACTGTTCCTCGTTTTGTGTCATGTTGTCTCCTTTCACTACACATATTATACCTCATAAATCATCTTCTGAAGTTCTGTGACGGCATTTCGGAGTCGGTCCGCACCTCCGAAGGAGGTAGCGATTTCAGTAACATTACCATGATCAGAAATAGGCGGGACATTCAAAGCATCAGGAATTTTCAGTTCGTCGGGTCCGTGTCGACTATATTTATCGATTAAAATTCCAAGTACATACTGTCCAAAAATGTTATACTGTTGAAAAAAATCAGTATTTGTTCGCACTTGCTCAGCTCGTTGTTCTCTTGTCTGGAGGGGGACTCCGAAAGCAGCATAGCAAAACAGATCAAAGGGGTCAGCATCAGAAAACTTTAATTCTTTTGCCAACAGTTCCTTTTCAATACCGATCTTTTTCAAGCCCTCAATAATTTCACTCCTTGATTTCTGGTCTATCCACTTTTCGCGGAGTTCTGATTCAGATTTGTACAAAGAATAGATTTGTCCACCAGCATATTCAATGTATGTTTTATGTTGCTGACTTCCATCAGGATTCAAAATATAAACCCCTTCCTCAGCAATCATCACTTCGCCATCATCAACATAAAATTTTCGTCCTCCCGGGGATGGTCCAGTAGTTCCAGTTCCTTCACCTCTATTCTGTTTATCACCGGTTTCTATAACCTCTTCATCCTCGTCTATCGGTTCGCCATCAAAATCAGTATCTGCGAAATGTTTAAACGAAGTTCCTGTGTAATCAATAATATCAAAAGTGAATTTGTCATATTCCTCACAAACACGGGTACCTCTACCAATCATCTGCTTAAATTCAACCATTGAGCCCACACCGCGCACAATAGCAATATTTTTCACTGTTGGTGCATCAACACCCGTGGTAAGCAGCTTTGAAGTAGTAGCAATGGTAACCGAATTATCCTCAATATCTTGGAATCGACTGAGGCGTTCACGTCCATAATCACCTTCATCGGATGTGATTCTACTTACATAGTCGGAGTATCTTTTCACATGTTTAGCATTTAGATTAGAGAGAATTTCCCGCATGGTGTCTGCATGCTCTTGGTTAACACAAAAAACAATAGTTTTGGCGTATGGATCAGACTCCAGTAAATCAGTCAAATGTTGAGCAATCGCTTCCGTACGCGGTCTAAGCATGAGCGTTTTATCAAAATCTTCTGTATTGTACACCTTATCAGGTATTCTTTTACCATGACGGTCAGTCTGACCTTGAGCAGGTTGCCAACCTTCCGCATCCGCTGTAGTTTGAACGTGTCGGACCCGAAAGGGCGCGAGAAACCCATCTTCAATACCCTGTTTAAGCGTATAGGTATAGACAGGATTCCCAAAATATTGATAAGTATTTCGGGTTTCTTCATGAAGGGGCGTGGCGGTCATACCGAGTTGTACCGCTGGCTCAAAGTATTCCAAGACCGCTCGCCATAAACTATCATCTTGAGCAGAGCCTCGGTGGCATTCATCAACAATAATGAGGTCAAAGAAATCTTCTCTATATTCACGATAGATGCCAGGATTATTCTCTCTCGGGCCGATAGATTGATACAAGGCAAAGTAGACGCCCCGACTTTTGACAACTTCACCATGTGCTATCCGGTGCCGTGCCTCGCCAAAAGCGGCAAATTCCTTATTCATTGGGTCATCAACAAGAACTGTCCTATCGGATAGGTAGAGAATTTTGGGACGACGCGGGTCCTCTTTGAGATTCCAACGCTGCTGCCATAGTTTCCAACAGATTTGGAAAGCAGTAGTGGTTTTGCCTGTTCCGGTTGCCATTGTAAGAAGAATTCGTCTTTGATCTTCCACAATGGCTGCAATAACATTATTGATTGCAATTTGTTGGTAATATCGGGGAGTTTTGCCACCAGTGAGGTCGAACGGTGACAGAATAATGTCTTCTTCCTGTTGTGAAGTGAAACCTTTATCCGTTTTCAATCGGTGCCAGAGTTCTGATGGTTGAGGCATGTTGTAGAGTTTGGACTCTAAACCTGTTAAAAAATCAAACTCTACGAAAAGTTTGCCGTTGGTAGAATAGGCAAAACTAAGCCCTAACATTTGAGCATAGGTTTTCGCTTGTTGGAGACCATCAGATGGAAGTTTATAGTCTGCCTTTGCCTCAACAACAGCAATAGGAAAATGAGGTTGCCGGTAGTAGAGAAGATAATCTGCTTGTTTCGCTTTCCCGCGTCTCTTTTCACCTATTATTTTTCCATCGGTAAAATAATGCTCCCGTATAAAAGATGGCGCGTCCGGATTGTTGGAATCGCTCCAGCCGGACTCTTTTAGCAGAGGATCTATATCTCTGATACGCGTTTCGGCTTCGTTCATAATCAAACTACACTTGCCATGCAACCCCTTGTTATCAATTACTGCGACCTTTTACGGGACGACGATTTTAGGATATTCCCTGAGGGATCTTTAACTCCAATTGTTGTGTCTCTGTAGTGCTCCAAAGCGGCCTGAGTGGCTGCATCGTCTTCTCCTGCGACATAGACGGGACGCTGGTAGCCCTGAAGTTGACGAGCAGCATCACTAATAGTGTCAACCGTTTCCACCTCAGTGACTTGACGAGATGTCTTGATATCTGGCCCTGGACCTTTATTATAAGAAGTTCCTTCCTTCCGA
>JAAXHI010000048.1 GCA_012270875.1 Candidatus Poribacteria bacterium
GTGTAATCCTTCCATGTGTCATCCCCGATTGTGAATAGACGCGTATACCCATCATGAACTGCTCCGTGAAGTCCACCATCAACAATCTCCCAATTCCCCAGTTCCCTATCCCACGGCGCAATCTCCTGCCACGCATCCAAATTTCCGTCTTCAAAGGTAGCCAGAAATGTGCCTGCTGAAACAGATAAGGGTAAGAGAAACAGAACTGTTACAGCAATATTAAATAATAATTTCCGATTTTCCATTAGGTGTGGATTCCGTAGGGGCGGGGTTTCCCTGCCCGTTATTGACTATCCTTCTTTTTCAAGCGGGATATAGAGGATCCCGTGGTGTTTGGTAGCGATGTAAAGTCTCTTATTATTCACAACAAGAGAGAGCACTTTATCCGGCACGTTTGGAGAAATCTGTTCCGGTTGTCCACGGTCCTCCAGACGATAGACTCCCGTATTGCCAACCCCATAAACGCTGATGTCATCCGCAGCAAATTTGTCTATAACAACACGATCACCCGCACCATCGGTTAGGACACGCCAGTGTGCACCAGTTCGCGAAACCAAAACACCTCTGTCCGTTGCGACGTAGACTGTTGAATCGGCGAAGACGATCTCGTTGAATTGGGTAAAGTGAAGCGGAAGGCTTGCAGTAATGTCTCGCCAACTGTCGCCACCGTCCAAGGACTGGAAGAGTTTACCATCCCGTTTGCCGACGTAGACGGTTTCCGCTGAGACTGCCAATTTAAATCCATCCTTTGAACCGTCATCGGACCGCTTGCCGGTATCTATTAATCCGGTATTTATCCATTCTGGAGTGCCCGGTTTCCATTTGAAAAGTTTACGTCTATATTCCACATAGAATATATCGCCGCTGATTGCGAACGCACCGGCTCGCGTATCGTTTTCAGTGATTCGCAATTCACGTGCCAATCCATCCTCTTTTTCACTGCCATCAGGAGCGTAGATGCCCTTCGCTTCCCCGATCTCTCTTAACACGGCGGGGGATAGTTTTTCCGCATCAAAAGCAGGGACACCATCAACGGGGACAAGCATATTATCGTTGATAGGTAAATGGGTAATCCGCAGATTATCGTCATCAGCCGCGATCCCATACAGCACATCGCCGGCAGGCACTAACTTTGAATGTCTATAAAAGTTTCCGTTAGGCAGTCCCTTTGCTAACAGACTGGCTATGTACTCGCTGGTTTCAATCGGAACGGTTGTCCACGATTCGCCATCATCTAAGGATTCAGCAATCCCTTTGCCTGTGTGTACATAGAGCCTATCATTGAGTGTCACCAGGTCGAGGATATTGGTCCCAATCATCCCTTCCATAAATGGGTGCCAGGATTCACCGCCGTCGATGGTGCGATGCATACCGTATATTCCGGTTTTATAGAAAGTCTTTTCGTTGCGCGCCACAAGTGCCGTGTAATTGACCTCATGCCCAAGGTCTATCCAAATTCGTCCACCATCTGTTGAAGAGAATAACTTGAGCCCTCGAACTAATATCGTTTCACCCGCAACCGATATATTTATACCTGTGAGTGCCATGAAACGACCGTGTTCGTCTCTGGGTGTTATCTCAGTCCATGACTCGCCCAGATCGCTTGATCTGAAAATCTTACCTTTCCGTGAATCATCAATCCGCATCCGCCTCTCAACTTCGCGACCGGTTCCGACATAGAGATCATCTCCAGAGACTTCCAAGGCGAGCACTGATCTGGATGTATCCACCGATAATTGCGCCCAGATATCTGAGTTGAGACGGTAGAGTCCTTTGTCCGTACCTACAAATGCCGTGTTTCCGACTGCAGTCAGTTTGTAATTTTTTCTGTCTGTCAATCCATTGTTCAGCAGTGTCCAATGTTTCCCAGCATCCGTAGATCGAAAAATACCTTTCTCCCACATGGCAAGATATATTGCAGCCCGCGCTTGCGAGTTATCTTCTTCCGTCGCATCTATCACAATCAAATCGGAGATACTCCCCTCCGGCACAGTACCCAGTACATCCCACGTCTCGCCGTTATCGGTTGACGTGAACAATTCATCACCAGAAATAATATAGAGGATACCCGCATGCTCGGCTATAGGTACTCGGAACTTTCCGAGCGGGATGTCGATATTTACGGGTGTCCACGCCTCCGCATCCGCTGCTAATTTGTAGACACCTATTGGCGAATGCGTATAGAGCGATCCGTCAGATGTTACAAAGATGTCGAATGCCCTACTGCCTTGCGGTCCATTCATCTGTATCCATTGCGAGGTAGAAAATTTGGTGGGAAGATCCACTTCTACAAGGGTCGTTGCGGCTATCTCAGAAACCTGGAGACCGATGCCAATGCTTTTACTGGGGAGAGACGCACGTCCGGCCTGATTTCGCACAGCCGGTTTAGATGCAATATCAAACGTAATCAGTGCGTCAATAATTTCGACCGTCGGTTCAGCCTGTGCTTCAAAACTATATGGCTGCTGGAACTGAGCGAGGTATTGATTACTTATACCGACTAACATCATCACTAAAAGCGTCGTTGCCCCAATAACCGCCCACGGTAGGAACGGTTTTCCGACCGGCGGTGATACCGGTTTCAGGTCAGCGACTTGCCGCATGATGTTCTCGGTTAGATTGGCGGGTAATTGAACGCTACCGAGGGTTTCTCGTACCAAGAGTTCTTCGTTGTGCACCTGTAGACGTTTACGTGCCCGTTGGAGTCGACTCTTAATTGTATTTACGGATACACCTAAGAACTTGCCGATCTCTTTCGCTGTCATCTCACCGAGATAGTAGAGTGTCACAACTGTCCGCTCGCTCTCTGGCAGTTTTTGTAGCAGTTTTTTGGCGATCTCACGGTGACGTTCGGTGGCTTCTGTTTCACGTCGCTCCAAGTCATAACACTTATAAGAGAATCCGTCTATTTCTGAACGATGTGTATCCATCAGCGGTTGCGTCACAGGAGTTTTGTTTCTGCTTCGGTGCCAATTATTACAAAGTCGATTTGTGATGACATAAAGCCACCCTGCAAACTGGTTCGGATTCCTGAGTGTTGTGAGTTTCTTGTATACCTGAAGGAAGGCATCTTGCGTGATTTCTTCGGCGAAATGGAAATCTCCGATCTTCCGCCAAGCGAGCGCGTGAACACTTTTTCGATACTTTTCGACTAAAGTCGTGAATGCCGCATCGTCACCCGACAAAGTTCTGTGAATCAGTTGAACATCATTCTCTTTCATCTAATCTTCCCCCACAAAGCAGACCTACCGGACAGAAAAAAATTGAAAACACTTACCCGTTACTTATAAGACACAATTTTAGGGTGGAAAAGGTGCATAATTTGAAAAAAAATAGCAGAATATCAATTTTGTTGAACAGTATAGGAAATATCATCGAAATAAATATCCACGAAATGTCCACCGCGTTGAAATGAAAGAATACCGAATCGATCAAAAATCGCGCCATCTGTACGTACACCGGCTTTGAGATTCAGCGAAACCGTTTCGTCATTGAACGCGACCATAATCTGCCCGGTGCCTCCGTTTGCATCCGGTGTATAGGCGAGTCGCCATTGATGTGATGCGCGAGAAGGCTTAATTACGGGTCCTGTTTCCATAATCTCGTGCTGACCTTCGGCGTTGGCATAGATAGGACGGAAGTAATGTCCGATACGACTCGGTCCCTCAACCATGATGCCGACAAAATTCCGCGGCGGCGCACCGATATGGGTTTCGGCGTTAAACCAACCGATGAGAACAGCACTATCAGCACTTGCCCGAAGCATTGCGACTTTTCCCGATGCTTCAAGCGTATCCTCCATGGTCAGATGTCCAATTGGATCGGCATAGTATCCAGCCTGCTCAGGCTTTCTTTCATCCGCCCGCCAAACGAGCCCGCCAATTTCGCCGGATGTCCCACCGGCATGGTTCGTTTCGCGCCATCCGAAGTTATGATAAGGTCGGATTTCGTTGTCATCAAATGTGGTCCGATTGCCGTTCTCTTCCCACGCTGGGTCATCAGTGAAATCGTCCGATACGCCGTCAATGCTCAGATCATCAAGATAGACCTCCATCCCCTTCCCGGCAATCTGCATGTTCACCATGCCGAAACGATTGAAGGTAGCACCGTCGGCTTTGTGTCCCTGCATCAGGGGTAGCGTATGGGTTTTTCCGTCCATTACGAAGGTAATCTCACCATTATCCGCGGCACCCTTTGGGTCGTAGGTCAGCGACCATGTATGTACTGTGCCGTCTGCTGACTCTGGTGGCGTTTTCGTTGTCTGATAGCGTTCCCCTTCAAAGGTCCCACCGCCTCCGGTCAGATAATTCTGCGTCCCGTATTCAAAGAACACCCAGTATTTTCCGCCGTTGCCGTCCAATCGGAATGCCAGCGAATTCGGGGTTCTCCAACCTCTTGAATCCGTATTAAACCAACCGATCAGCATTCCACTGCTACCATCGGCTTCGGTGACAGCGAATTTGCCGGATGCTGTGAAGTGGTCGTTGAGCGTTTTCGTAGGGATGACAGTGGCGTAGGTCGCAGGTGTCAGTGAACGCGAGATGCGTCCGCCGATCTCACCGGGTGCCGCACCACCTGCATAATTCGTTTGGCTGTAGCCGAAGTCTTGCACAACGGTTCGGGCATGTTTCTCAGCAGTGCGGTTTCCTTTGCCTTCCCAGTTTGGGTTGACACTGAAATCCGCAAACCGGTCAGCAGTTGCTTGCGGCGTGAACATAATTGATACCAGTATTATCAGCGGTATTGTTGTCAGTCGCCAGTTTTCAGTTATGGGTTGTTTGAATCGCGGATTACGCAGATTTTTGTGCTGTCGCATCTGCAGTTTTCTACCATGAAAATACATTAGAAGCGGTTCTTAATAGATGCCCAGGTCGTCGCCAGTTTATCTGCGGGTTCAACAGCGAGCCCGCGCTTTTGTGCTGCGTTGAAGGCTGCATCGGTGGGTTCGATGGGTTTTGTTGAGATCATGAAAACGTCAAATAAGGGTTCTACACCAGCCCTTGCTTCACGAGGCACGATGCGAGCGGTATTTTTTCCTTTTTTTAAATCTGTAGGAGACTTTGAATCCGGTACGTCTCTGTTACCAATCCATTGCCACGCAAGACCTGGGGTACCAAATATGAGTCCTTCTCCTGCATGGTTTATACTGTTAAGAACGATGAACCAAGACTGTCCACCACCACGGAAATCTGCAACCCGCCCCCACATATAAGCTGCTCCTTCCACGGGAGCCTCAAACTCAAAATCTGCGAAACCCCCTAAATCCGTAGCAATGAGTATGTCTTCCGATAACCACGGTTTCGTTGCTTTTTCACCCAATTCCACTTCGGTTTTGCTGGTTCCGATACCCTTTACTTCTACAAAATCCGTTGCCGAGACCCAGATTTGCCAACCGCCGTTAAGTTCCGATTCACGCCAGCTCGTAACAGCAAACCCTGTCGGCACGAACTGCATCATCACAGATAAACTGATTATAAATATGAAAAGTTTAATGGATATATACCCGTACCTCATTGTTGCCCTCCGATTTTATGTTGGGTTGTTCATTAAAGTTGTGCATACAATGTTTACTTTCAGTAACGGTATTATATCACTTTTCTGCAAAGTTTGGGATTTTTTTTAGAGGTGTATAAAATTTCTGTCGGTTGTATGGGATAGATCGGGATGCCGAAAAATGGTGTAAATTTCACAGTTTTCATAGCAAATCCAAAGTGCTATGAATTTTATGAGGTGCTGTGATTCCAGTATATGACTGGGTTTTGGAAGGTTTTCGTAATAGGCTTGTTAGCGGCTGCTATGAAATTTGCTATGAAGTTTTATCACGTTTCTCGGTTCTAAAACCCCCTACTTTAGTGGGGGATACAGACTATTGAATTGAAGATGGTTCATTATTCCAAACGTTAGGGTATGCGACCACCGTAGGGGCGAGGTTGCCTCGCCCTCTATCAGATTTGCTATGCGCGCATCGGGCGGGTTGGGAGACCCAACCCCTACGAGATATTTATGCACCACCCTCATTTAACCCCCTAAATCCCCCTTATCAGGGGGACTTTAAAAGCAAATGAAACCCAACGTTTTGCACCGCTGATTGCGATGAAGCGTTGGGTTTCATCTGTGTTTAATTAAAACTATGTTCCGATGAATGTATCGGGTTTCCTAAAAATGCGCTGAGTTTTTTGTCTGTTCTATACCAATAGATTCGTGGGTAATTGCGTGTGTCCGAATATCTCGTCCGTTAAAAGTGCTTCTTTCCCCTGCAAACGCTTTCTCGCCCGCTGGAGCCGACTCTTAATTGTGTTCACGGACACACCTAAGAAACTGCCAATCTCTTTCACCGTCATCTCACTGAGATAATAGAGTGCTACCACTGTGCGTTCACTCTCTGGTAGTCTTTGTAGAAGCACGTTGACCATCTCACGGCGACGTTCGGTGGCTTCTACTTCGCGCTGCTCTAACTCGTAAGATCTATAAGAGAATTCATCTATCTCTGAATGGTTTGTGTGCTCCAACGATCGCGTCACGATTGTCTTGTTTCTTCGGTGCCAATTCTGACAAAGTCGACTCGCAATGACGTAAAGCCATCCAGCAAACTGATCCGGGTTCCTGAGCGTTGAAAGTTTCTTGTGTACCTGAAGAAAAATGTCTTGCGTAACCTCTTCAGCGAAGTGAAAATCACCAACCCGTCCCCACACAAGTGCGTGAACGCGGTGCCGATATTTTCTGACTAATATGCTAAATGCTTCGTCGTCACCTGACAAAGTTCTGTGAATTAGTTGAACATCGTTTTCTTTCATGCTTAGTCTCCTAAAGCGTATACGTCACATATAAAAACGAGAAATTTAGAAGTTTTATACTATAAGATAGGCAAATTTCGTGCCAATTCTCCTGAAGGCACACAATGTTGCGTCAAAATCGCCAAAACTCTGAGTTGAATTTGCCTTATGACCTATTCCAAACATAGACGTAGACTGGGTTTAGCAAATGGAGAGGTGTACGCAGCCGATTTCTAACAAACCCTCTATTTAAACGGATAGCATCTGCCATCTACTATCGTGGGTATGCAAGAATTGAACGGTAACCTCCAAAAATTGCAGGGTGATCTGCAAAAATTGCTCAATTTCGGAATTTTGCGTATTGGTATTTGCGAATAATGAATCTGAATCGCGGATTACACAGATGACGCGGATTTTATAGTAAAGTCCGCAATCACCTATGCAATATCGGAATGGCAGGGTTACATGGAGATTAAGGCTATTTAATTTTTTTAAATGGGAAAAAAAGGAGCCGGAAGCCATGTTTCCAATAGGTTTTAAGGTTCAGGGATTCTAACCTAACGCATGCAATAGAGATTTGCAAACTATAACCTATAGGAATTATGGTTCCAGCTCACCCAAGGAGGCTTGTAAAAGTCCACGCAATTTCCGTGCCAATCGGAAATTGTCTATTTTAGGCAACATTTGCGCGTATATTGCCTGTTTTTTGGACATGTTATGAGAAAAAAATAAACACTGTTCTCAATAACGACACAGGACTGAGAACGGTTACAAAATGTTAACGGTTCGGAAAAATATTAACCGTTCAGCGTCGGCTACAGTCCTCTTTAATCCAGCGGTGGCAGTGTGTACTGTTTAGCGAGAGCTTCCTCTAACACAACAGAGTACAATTGGTTCAAATCTTTGAACTTGCGTCGTATATCTGTGAAGCATGAAGTGTTGACGAATTCCTCCATCTCCTCATTGGTAATATCCGGTTTTATCAGATGCGGGACTTCCACTAAGCATGCGTCGACAAGTTCATCAAGCAGTGCTGAGGCAGCACCGTCCCGGACCTCACCCTCTAATGACTTACCGGTATCAAAAGCGAGTTCATCGGACACACTATTCAGAGAATTTAACGCCTGAACCCCGATTAATGTCCGAACATCAGGATCTATCTTCAATATCGCCTCTTTAACATCCGAAATCGGCATCCCTTCGAGGATAGTTGCCAGATCGTCAGCAGTGAGCGTTGAAGGCTCCAAAATATCTTGTGCTTCAATGCCGGTATTACAGGATGCCAGCATAAAAGATAGACTCGCAATCAAACTCGCAACTGCGAAGATAAATAGTGTTAAGTTTTTCATGTGATTTTCCTTTAGCCATCAGCCGTCGGTTTCCATCGGCTGTCAGTTATTTATTTAGGACTTCGCATTTTCCCTTAAAGTCCTGACAAGGGGCGGGGAAGCCCATACGGGCTTCATACCCGGTGAATGCCCATAAGGCATTCATACCGTTGATTCTAATTCTTTAGGGGGTTTAAAAATAAAAAATCTCCCACTATGTGCTAAATTTGCGCAAGTCCTATATTTTAACCCTTTACGACACCGATAGGACGGAGACGTGCGACGCGCCGTGAAAGCCCGGCTTTGTCAACGACACGGACGACTTCATCGACATCTTTATAAGCCTCGGGAGCCTCTTCTTGGAGCGTACGCCTGCCTTCCGCACGGACGAAGATGCCTTGCGCTTCCAAATCTTTTTGGATCGAACGTCCCTTCGTCAAAGCGATCGCCTTCCGTCGTGAAAGGACTCTCCCCGCACCGTGACAGGTGGTGCCCCACGTCTCCGCCATCGCGCCGGGGTTACCGACAAGCACGTAAGAGGCAGTCCCCATATCGCCGGGAATCAGAACAGGCTGCCCGACTTTCTGGTATTTTTCTGGGATTTCTGGATGTCCCGCTGGAAACGCACGCGTCGCGCCTTTTCGGTGGATAAACAGTTCACGTTCTTCACCATCGACAGTGTGTTTCTCAAACTTTCCGATGTTGTGTGCGACATCGTAGACGAGTTCTAAGCCGAGTTCGTCCTCTGTCGTATCAAAAAACTGCATGAAGGTCTGGCGGACAAGGTGCATGATACACTGCCGGTTGTTCCAGGCGTAGTTCGCGCTACACGCCATCGCTGTGATATAGTCTTGTCCTTCAGGTGAGTTAATCGGGGCAGAGGCGAGTTGGCGGTCGGGGAGTTTGATATTATATCTTTCGGCAACTTTGACCCAACTCTTGACGTGTTCATCGCAGATCTGGTAGCCGAAGCCGCGGGAGCCGGTATGAATCATGACGCAGATGTTGCCTTCGCTTAACCCCATCGCGTCGGCGGCTTCTCGGTAAAAGATGCGGTCAACGGCTTGGACTTCAAGGAAATGGTTGCCGGAACCGAGTGTGCCGAGTTGGTTTTTGCCACGTTCTAAAGCCCGTTGGCTCGCGGCTTCGGCATTGGCGTTTTGGAGGAAACCGGTCGCCTCGGTAAACTCAAGGTCATTCGGATGTCCGTATTCCCGATCTATTGCCCACTGCGCGCCTTTCTCCAGCATCCGGCGTTCTTCTTGGACAGTGAGCCGAATTGTGCCGCTCGATCCGACACCACACGGGACGTTCTCGAACAATTTGCCGACGAGTGCTTTCCGTTTCCCTTCAAGCTGCGAAACATCAAGGTTTGTCCGGATGAGACGGACCCCGCAATTGATGTCGTACCCGATACCACCGGGTGAAACCACGCCATCTGCTTTCGGATCCGTAGCAGCGACACCGCCGATGACGAAACCGTAGCCCCAGTGCAAATCGGGCATTGCGAGGGAATGCTTAACAATACCGGGGAGATGTGCAACGTTTGCTACCTGTTGCAACGCTTCATCGCTTTTGACGTGTTGGAGGAGTTTCTCGTTGGCATAGACAATACCATCGACACGCATCCCTTTCATGTAACTTTTCGGGATACGCCAACGGTATTCATCAAGCTTTTGGAGTGTTACGTTTTGCTGTGCCATATTTTTATTATACAGCATTTTTTTGCGGAACGCAACACTTAAGCGATCGACAGTCAGAGGCATTCAATTCTCCAATAATTTTGATTTTCTGCTAAGGGATCTTCGCTGTAGGAGCGAGCTGTGCTCGCGATGCCACCGCGAAAATGACCAAAAAACCGACAACTGAATGGCTCTGAATCGGCAGTCAGTAGCCGGAAACCGTCAACCGTCAGAGGAATGGTTTCTGGCTAATAGTTGACCACTATTCCAGTGCGTTGAAGATTCGCTGCACAAAAGTTGCCTGAGGCATCGCGCCTACGAATTCTCCAACGACTTCACCCTCTCGGAATATAATGTAGGTAGGGGTGGCGCGTAGATTGTATTCCGAAACGGTCTGAGGGTTTTTATCGATATCCAATCTACCAATAATAAGCGTGTTACGATGTTCTGATGCAACTGCATCAACCTTCGGTATCATCGACCGGCAAGCACCTCACCACACCGCCCAAAATTCAAGCACGACGGGTAATTCAGCCTCCAACACAACGGTGTCAAACGTTTCATCGGTGACTGTAACGGGTTTTCCATCGGTAGAGACCGATGTTTTATCTTCATCGGTGGCAATGACTTCAGGACCTTCGGGTTCTTGTTCTGTGGTAACGTCGCCACAGCCGATAATGTGGGCTGCGACCAAGACGGCTACTATGCGTAACAGATGTGTTCTAAACAACGTTTTCATGGGGTTATTCCTTAATGATTTAGCGAAAATTTTGATCGTATTATGATTAGTATTATTATATCACATTTGAAACTGAATGAAAAGTCGGCAGTCAGTTGTCAGTTCGTAGATTGGCTGATCGCTATTCCAGTGCGTCGAAAATTCGATGCACCAAGGCAGCCTTGGGCATTCCACCTACGATTTTTCCAACGACTTCGCCATCTCGGAATATAATGTAGGTAGGGATCGCACGCACATCATATTTTGATGGGGTCTTAGGATTTCGATCGATATCCAATCTCGTAATAATAAGACTGTCGCGATGTTCTGATGCAACTGCATCAACGGTCGGTTTCATCAACCGGCAAACGCCTCACCACACCGCCCAAAATTCAAGCACAACGGGTAATTCAGCCTCCAACACAACGGTTTCAAAGGTTGCATCGATTACGTTAATAGGCTTCCCATCGGTGTGAATCGGTTGTGAATCAATATCTTCTCCTACATCATCATCAACGGTTCCGGGATTTGATTCTATGACGGTGTAAGCCAGCGTTGTATTCCCGCTATGCCAAGTCACCGTCAGGCTGAGTTCGCCTAATGCGAAGGGTCCGTAGATTGTAACAGTTTTACCCTTGGCTCCAGTTTTGCTGACTTTGGTCTTGGAATTTGTATTGATATCTATATCTGTGGGTACACCATCAAATGTTACAGTGATGGTATCGTCCGTTGAAATTACGCTACCGGTTTGCGGAGACGCACTGACAAACGCTACTGGGTCAATTTCTTGCGTAATGTCTTCTCCACAACCGATGACATGGACTGCGATTAAGCCGACTATCAGTACAGCGCAAATTCCGAGTAATGCTTTCATGATGTGACTTCTTAATGAAATGATACAACGGAAAGATTTAATACCGTTGTAAAGATTATATCAACGTCAATTTGAAAAAAGTAGACGAAAACCTTCACCATGCTTCCACCCTTCCAGACGGTCTACTTGCGTATGAGCATTTTTCGTGTTGCGTTGAAATCGCCTGCTGTTAAAGTATAGAAATATACACCGCTTGCGACGGGTTCACCCAACGCATTCTTGCCATCCCAATACGCCGCACGACTTCGGGATTGATACGTGCCGATAGCCTGATGTCCTAATGATAGGGTTCGGACTAAGGTGCCGTCTACGGCATGGATATGTAGTGCGACTTCTGCGGGTTTTGCTAACTGATACGGAATCCATGTTTCTGGATTGAATGGGTTCGGATAGTTCGCTAAAAGTGCCGTCTCTTTAGGGGTTAGTGAGGCAAGAAGCTGCTCCACGTTGGCTATCGCGCGTTGGAAGACAACGGATCCATCACTTTGCACCCGTAAGAGATCCAACACCTCCTGAAGTGTTTCGGGGGGGAAACGTTCTGGCAGCGCAACAAGGGTCGGTGCCGCAGGACCTGCTACTTCACCGAGGTGGGTCGCGACGAGGATAAGGTCCTGGATATTGACAGTACCATCACCATTGACATCGGCGCGTGGATTCTCAGGCGCAGTGGATCCGAGTGATGCTGCTACCACGACGAGATCGGTGATGTCCGTCTTACCATCCGAATTGACATCCCACGCTGGATACGTCTTGACTGGGGGAACTGCCTCCACGACTGAAGCATACAAGGCGATGTCATTAACCTGCGCCCTAAGGATTGTCTGCTGCTGCGAGCCGTCAAGATTGCCGCGTCGGATCTCAGAACCTTCGCCATCTATCCAGTATATTGTGCCGTTGAACAGATTCAATGTTAGACCACCCGTGATGTAATTCGTGGTACCAAAACTTGTGGCGTTTGAACTATCAAGGTTTGCTATACCGATACCATCGAATCCATCTGTCCAATACATCTTACCGCTCGACACATCTAAAGCGATATCTCTTATTTCTCTCGCTTTTATGAGCAGCTCAACGTTTGTCCCATCCAAGTTGGCGCGAGAGATGTTCGCGGCACCCCTCCATTGTGTCCAATACATCTTACCACCTTCAAGGTCTAAGGCGATATCCAGTGGCGTTCCATCATTTCTTAACTTTAAAAGTTCCTCCGAGTTGGTTCCGTTTAAGTTTGCCCGAAAGATAGTGTTGGTTTCACCGTTGGTCCAGTACATTTTACCGCCAGCAATGTCTAAGGCGATGCCGCCGCCTGAAATACTCCATACATCGTCATCTATGATCTGTTCAATATTCGTGCCATCTGATAGGTCGGCGCGATAGATGCCGTTATCAACGTGCGACCAGTATAGCTTACCGTTCACTGCGTCTAAGGCGATGCGCTGCGCTTCTTGATTGAGAACATCTTCGATATTGGAGCCGTCCAAGTCGCCGCGTTGAATTTTCTCTCGGGTTGCCCAATAGAGTTTCAGGGTCGGTTCTGGGGGCGGCGTATCCTCAACGGGTTCACCGGTTGGATCGTCCGGAACAGGTGGATCCTGTGTTGTTACGATAGGCGTGCTGCCGTATTCATAAGGGCCAATATCCACGGTGGTACCGACGGGTCGTGTGACACCATCCAGATCATCGGCAGGTGCGAAGGCGTTCGTGCCAGCGTCAATAGCCGGACTTGTAGATTGCAGATGGAAGTCTCGGGTCGTCACGGGATCAACGAGGCGCGGGTCGCCTTCAAGGTTATCTGTAGCATTGACAGCGACGAGCTCCCAAAACAGCAGATCGTTGCCGAGATTGTTCCCTGCTTGCTCAACGAAGTCCACCTTAACATTGTGAAAGAGGTTATGTGTAATCGGGAGATCGAAGGCACCATCGGTGTAGATAGCAGTTTTCACACCGGAGAAGATATTGTTGTGAAACTGACACCCAGGGGAATTGAGCCAAACGGTATGTGGTCCCGATACCCCTTCGGAAAGCGCATCAGAAATCATGAAGAGGTTGTTCATGAAGTTCACTGTCTGCAGCGTACCGACTGAATTGGTATTCTCACGTGCTGTGTTGTTGAAAAAAATGTTATTGCTGACTTCTGCTGTATTTGAAGATGTCCCTAACCTGAGTCCACCATTCCATTTTGTTGCGGAATTGCTATCAAAGATATTATGGGTAACATCTCCAGTGAATTGTCCAGTGTAACCCCCGCCACCATCGTAAGCTGTATTTCTCGTAAATTCGTTATGCGTAATATTGCCCGTGAAGGTGTTAACATAGAATCCACCACCACTATTGCTATCTGCTATATTTCCGGTAAAAATATTATGGGTGAGGTTGCCAGTGACATTATTAGCATGGAACCCCGCTCCTGCATTTGCTGTATTTCCAGTAAAGGTATTGTGGGTGAGGTTACCAGTGATGCCACGAATATACAGGCCACCCCCGGGTCTATCCCTCGACCAATTATTATCAAAAGTGTTGTAGGTAATATCGCCATTTACGCTCCTAATATAGAAACCACCGCCTTCATACCTTACTTTATTGCCAACAAAAGTATTATCTCTAATATTGCCAATGAGAGTGTCAATATGACCCCCTCCGCCAGAAGTAGTTCGACCGTGACTAGAGAAAGGCTTATCATTTTCACTAAAAGTATTACCGATAATATTTCCCTCTAACGTACCCGTGACAAACAAACCGCCCCAATGATTTCTACGAAAGATATTCTCTAAGATATCTCCTGTTGAATTTCCTTCAACCGTGAGCCCCGCACCGCCATTGTCACTGAAAATGTTGTCCGTAGCGGCTGCACTCTTATTTGTCCATATACCAGCCCCATGATTGTTGCTGAAGGTATTTCCAGTGAGAGTAAGCGGCATGTTTGACCATACACCGCCGCCTTTATTGTTATGGACAATACACCCCTCCAGTTTACTCGGTGTCTCCTTCGTGCCGGTTGGATCATGCAGGATAATCCCGCCGGTGCCCTCGGTGCGGAGAGAGTTCTGTATCGTCAAGTTGCGGATAGTGACACCTTCTGTGTTATCTCCTCTAAGAATCGGCACGGTTGCGTCTCCAGTGTGTTGTCCGTCAATGATACACGCTTCGGCAGTGGTGGTGCCCTCAAAGATCATCTCTTGACGGAGTTTCAACGGGAAGATCTCGCGTGCGTTCCCTTTCGCTGCATCTCCGTTGTAGTTGCCCGGATGGATATGTACATGCCACGGATCTGGGAGATTATTTCTTTCACTAATCAACAACGCGAAGGTAATCGACTGATACGGACTCGCCGCGGAGCCTCTACCCGTAGGTGCATTCACACCGTTGACTGCGTCTATATAGATATGCGTGTAGGTTTGTGCGTCACTCGCATTGTGGAAAGTGAGTACGAATAGAATGGCAAAAATTGCCATGATCGGTCTTGGATATGTCAATAGCGTTTTCATGGAAAACTCCTTGCTTGCTGATAACCGATAACTATTTTAGTGCCGTAGGTTGGGTTGAACGTATCCCATCAAGGCGGTAAAAAATCATAAGAAAGTGAACGCCTCTCCACGGACGCTGTATCAAAGAGAGACCGAGAAAAACCCAACCTACGATGCCACAAGCCTATTTTCTTAAATTGACACCTATGGCGCGTGCCCCTATCGTTCATATATGTAACTCGTAGAGGTAGAAGGATAAAAGATCACAAAGAGTTTACCGTCCCAAGTATACGTACTAATCGTAGGTGTCGGGTCTCCAACAGGAAACCAATGGATAGTCCCCTTTCTTTGATCAAAGGGTTCCAGAAGTGAAAAGGAGCCTGTAAGGAACTGTATCGGCTCCTGAACCTCTCCTTCATGTACGATCTGGGTTTCCCGTGTAAATGTTGTCGTCGTGAGCCGCAGGATACCTGCTTCTTCAACCGGGTCGCCTTGCACCTGCTTGGAGACGAGGGTATAGGTGCCGCTGAGTGCCTCCGCGATTTTGTGTGCCTTTGAAAAGACGATAATTGTTGCCATCTTGTGGACATCATCTTCGCCGCCGTCTCGCACGTAGATATAAACCGTCACGGCTGTCGGTGGAACGATTGGATCGGGTGGCAGTTCGGGCGCGGTCCACTGGACTTCGGGACCCGCTTCTCCAATCAAGGTCCCGTCGGATACATCCCATGTATAAGTCAAAGGGTCGTTTTCTGGATCGAAGACTCTAACTTTAAGATTGATAGTTTCGCCGTATTCCACCTCATTCGGGACGACGAAATTGGTTATTTTGGGTGGGTCATTGGTAAGTTCCTCATATTGCGCGCATCCTATTAGGATAGCAGCTTGGAGTGTTAACAAAATGACCAAACCTATTTGGGTGGATTTGAAGAAATTCACGATATATCTCCTTGAATAATAGTTACCAGGGGACTGGCTTTCAGCCATTGGCCGTCAGCATTCAGTCTCGCTCGGTCTTCGCTGTTGAATTCTGAACTGTAATTTCTTTGATTTCCGTGATTACTATGATAAAAGAACCGATCACAAGCAACTACCAACTGACAGCCGATTGCTGACGGCTGACGGCTCATCTTACTTTCGTATTAACATTTTTCGTGTTGTGTTGAAATCGCCTGCGGTAACGGAGTCGCGTGTGGACTCCGTGGACAATGTGTAGAAATAGATACCGCTTGCGACAGGTTCACCTACTTCGTTTTTACCATCCCAATATGCTGCGCGACTCCGACTTTGATATACTCCGATAGCCTTATGTCCTAATGACAGGCTCCGAACGAGGCTGCCATCTACTGCGTGGATGCGGAGTGTAACATCCGCAGGCGTTGCCAACCGGTACGGGATCCATGTCTCAGGGTTGAACGGGTTCGGATAGTTCGCTAAGAGTGCTGTCTCCTGTGGTGTTAAGGCTAACAGCAGCTGCGCCAAAAAACGGATGCCGCGTTGCGAGGTAGCATCTGTGAGGTTTAGCTGCTGCGCCTGCGTCAACCACATTTCTATCTCTGCCCTTGTAGGAGCGATTTCCCGATCGCGCGCGAACACAGACGGTGCCGCCGCCTCAACCCCTAATTGTCCTGCTACCTGAATGAGGTCGCGAATATTGACAACTCCATCACCGTTAATATCCGCAGCGTTTTCACCGGTTGCTCCGAGGTTTGAGAGGACTAACACCAAATCTTGGATGTTCACGACCCCATCGGCGTTGATATCCTCGGCGCGTCTTTGACGTGCTGGTGGCACAAGCGTGAGATCCCAGAGTAGTACCGCGCCGTCTCCACCGCCACTTGCTAATATCTGCCCCTTGGGACTAAACGATACGCTACTGACAACGTCCGTATGTCCAGTGATCATGTGCAGGAGCACACCCGTCGATATGTCCCATACGCCAACGGTATTATCCGCACTCCCACTCGCCAACTTCTGACCATCCGGACTAAACGATACGCTTAGCACACCATCTGTGTGCCCGGTGAGCATCCGTTTGTGTGCACCGGTGTCCGTATCCCATAAGCGGATTGTCCCGTCTCCACCGCCACTCGCAAGTGTTGAACCGTCTGGGCTGAAGGATACGTTATAGACCGCCTCCGTATGCCCGGTGAGCGTTTGCAGGAGCGCACCCGTCGATACATCCCACACGCGGACGGAGTGATCCCGACCTGCACTTGCCAATGTCTGACCATCTGGGCTGAAGGCTATGTTAAAGACCCAGGTCTCCGTATCCGCGATGAGTGTCCGTTTGCGTGTTCCGGTATCCGTATCCCACAAAAGGACCTCTCGGTCCCGAACACCAGCACTTGCGAGGCTGAGACCATCCGGACTAAAAACGACGCTTGAGACATCATATCTATGCCCGATGAGTGTGTGGAGAGCCACACCCGTCAAGGCATCCCATAAGCGGACCGTGCTATCCCGACTTCCACTTGCGAGCGTTGAACCGTCTGGACTGAACACGACGCTTTCAACCCAATTTGTGTGTCCTGTCAGCGTTCGTTTTAGCAGCCCCGACGGGACATCCCACAATTGGATTTCATGCCGACCCGAACTCGCCAGCGTCTGACCATCTGGACTAAACGATGTGCTTCTGGCACC
>JAAXHI010000463.1 GCA_012270875.1 Candidatus Poribacteria bacterium
CGATTTCGGAACAGTGAAGGCGGTTGTGCATAGGGGGTATGCTGCTGATAGCGCGACACCTCTGGTTCAATATGTCCATTGACACAAAACATATCCAGCGCGCCATCTAAATCGCAATCGAAAAGCAGGAGTCCGAAGGTCAGAGACCGGAGACTTGTGTTCCCAATGTTTACATTATCGGCTACATCGGAGAAGTAGGGATCGTTAGGTTTTGCGTAAAAGAATGCTGTCTTTTCGTTGCTAAAATTACCGATAGCGATTGTGGTGCCGCCGTTATTATAGACATCCGCTGCGTCAATCCCCATGCTCCCGCGCGCCTTTCCTGTCTCGCTGAAGGCGATCCCCATAACAACGGCTTCGTCGGTAAATGTTCCGTCCTTGTTATTCCGGTACAAGAAATTTGGTTCGGTATCGTTCGCGACGGCGAGATCGAGCCACCCATCATCGTTGTAATCTAAAAGTGTAACACCCAGCGACTTCCCTATCGGGTTGGACAGTCCGGCTTCTATTGTCCTGTCGATAAATGTGCCATCACCTTGGTTACGATAGAATCGACAGGATTGCCCGGTATAGACATTCGGCGTACAATAGGTGCGAGGTGGAGGCGTTTCGCCTGCGATATTCACCACACACGGAATATCTGTTTCAGGGGTCCAATCGACGTAGTTGCAGACAAAGAGGTCTAACCAACCGTCGTTGTCGGCATCAAAGAAGACGGCACTTGTTGACCAACTTGGGTCGCCGACGTTTGCGAATTCGGTAACATCGGTGAAAGTCTGATCGCCGTTATTTTGAAATAGTCGGTTTTCACCAACATTGGTAAAGTAGATATCGGGGTCAGCATCGTTATCGTAATCAGCGATGGCTATACCCATCCCGTACATTGGGACGTTCAGTCCTGCGGCTTCGGTAACATCAACAAACTGCCCGTTGCCTATGTTTCGGTAGAGCTGCGGGGTATGCGTTGCATCTGTGAACGTAAGGTTCGTCCCGTTTGCGAGTAGGATGTCTAAATTGCCGTCGGCATCGTAATCGAGAAAGGCACAACCTGCCCCCATTGTTTCGGGCATATAACGTTTGCCGGTTGCCCCGGTAAAGTGTTGAAATTCAATGCCAGATGTGTCAGTGACATCTGTGAATCGGACGGCTGCTTCCGTAGGGATACATAGATAGAGAAGAAGAGACGCGCAAACGAAAGTCCGCATGTTGTGTATTCTCAATATGGACTTTCAAAGGGTTAGGCTTTGTAGAACTCGACAGTTGTTCCAGCCATATCCTCGACCTTTTCTATCAATTTCTGCCGTTCGTCGTCATCCATACCGCTGAAGGTCTTTGCGATGTCAATTTTCTCTTGCATCTGATCGGCATTGTCTGGACCCGTAACGAGTGTGCTGACGGGTAGTGACCAGACGAACCGAACTGCTTCGGAGACGCTGACGCGATTCGGGACGACTTTTGGATTTGTGCCGTGCCGTCCGTGTCGTGAACCGCCAAAGAAGCCACCATTCGCGAGTGCTTTCATCCCAATCACACCGATATTGCGTTCTACGAGGGTTGGTACGATTCTTTCAATAAAGCTTTCGTAGCCGACATCTACAAGGTTCATAGACAATTGGCAGGCATCGAAGATATCAGATTTTTCAAGGACGCGTTGATGTGCGGCAGGACTTGAGTGTCCTGTGAACCCGATATATCGTGTTTTGCCGGTTTCCTTTGCCTCCAGCATCACCTCAAAAACGCCGTTATCAATGCGTTCATCAACATCTGCGGGATTCCGTACTGCATGCACTTGCCAGAGGTCGAGTCTGTCTGTATTTAGGCGTGAGAGCGAACCTTCGAGATGTTTCCATGCGTCGTTTGCGTCTCGTGCTGTTGTTTTCGTCATCAGGAACACATCGTCACGATATTTTGGCACGAGTAGTTTTCCTAAGCGGCTTTCACTACCACCATTTTGATAAGATTCTGCGGAATCAAAGAAACGTACGCCGCCTTCCAGGGCGGTTTCGATTGTTTTTTGAGCCTCTTTTTCCTCCATGTCTCCAATATGCCATCCGCCGACACCGAGCATCGTCACAGCCTCTCCTGTGCGTCCGAATTTTCGTGTCGGTAGGAGTGCACCAAGGCGGTCACTGTGGCTACTAATTTCCTCACCACCTTCTGCGCATGATGATGATAAAAGAATGCCCGTTGTTAAACCCGCCATCGACTTTAGGAATGCACGTCGATCAATCATGATTAATACCTCCGTTATTTTCCTATGTATATTTTAAATAATTTTGAAATTTTTGTCAAGTATTTTCTATTTAGCCGTCAGCGATCAGCCATCAGCCGTCAGGAAGGACCTCGATTTGAAGATCGCCCTTGCGCACAATCAAGGCATCGCTCACCCCTTCCAGTAACGGGTGGGGACTCCGGAAGTGTTTCGCGGTGAGAATCTTACAGGAAGCGGACGTTGATATAATTTTTCCTTGATTTAGGCAGTGGTTTATCGCTATAATAGTCTGGCAGTGCGGTATATTCTTGAACTTTTTAAATAAACACAGGTTGAAGCGTATGGAAAACATTTTACACAAGAAGATTCCAGATAAGCTTGTTGTGCTTACCTTTGATGATGGCTGCAAGTCGCAGGCAACTTTCGTCGGTCCGCTTCTCAAGTCTTATGGATTTGGTGCGACTTTCTACATTACGGAAGGTTTGAACTTTCTGACGAATAAAGAAGCCTATATGACATGGGAAGAAGTACGTGGTTTACACGATGCGGGTTTCGAGATCGGCAATCATACGCGTCATCATCGGAATGTCACGCAGCAGTCAGCGTCTGAACTGCGTGCGGATCTTGAACATATTGATGCTCAGTGTGAGGCGTACGGGATTTCGGAGTCGACAACGTTCTGTTATCCGGGTTATAGCCACGGCGAAGCGGCAGTCGAGGTGCTTGCTGCGTACGGGTTCGATTTTGCGAGGCGCGGTGTTGCTCCAGAATTCCCATACGACGGTGAAGGTGGGCGTGGTCCTGCTTATGATCCTACCTTGCACCACCCGCTCTTGATACCGACAACAGGTGCTTCCGGTCCGCATTGGAGTTTTGAGGATTTCACGTGGGCACTTGACCAAGCAAAGGACGGGAATATTGCTGTTCTGACATTCCATGGGGTGCCAGATATTGAACATCCGTGGGTTCATACGGATCCAGCGCAATTTGAAGCGTATATGGCGTATCTCGCTGAAAATGATTATAGCGTCATCGCACTGGCGGACCTTGTTGATTATGTGGATCCGAAGGCTTCGTGAGGATTTACGATATTTTTAACCCCCTAAATCCCCCTTATCAGGGGGACTTTCGATATTTTTAACCCCCTAAATCCCCCTTATCAGGGGGACTTTAAAGAGGAATGCGTAAGTCCTAAGAAAGAAAAAAGATTTGACCTTTATTTTTCTGTATGGTATAATATCTATTGCGTTGCTGGTAGAGGAAGCCCTCGCTGCTCTCTACTTTAGTGGAGAGTGTAGGTCCAAAAGAATACAAGGGAATAGAGTGGGTCGGTTTTATACCTCTGCCTGCTTATCTTATAAACTATGCTAAGACAATTCACAAATAATTTAACTCGGTGGGATCGGTTGCTGTTTGATCGTATTTTTAGTTGGGGCGACGAACGCATCATTCTTAACCGTTTATTTCGTTTAATCTCGTGG
Organism: Candidatus Poribacteria bacterium; assembly: GCA_012270875.1. GTDB lineage: Bacteria > Poribacteria > WGA-4E > WGA-4E > WGA-3G > WGA-3G. The sequence goes on from JAAXHI010000463.1 coordinate 3,694, forward strand.
AGTGCTAACGGATGGTTTTACCCATTTTTAGGACTCTACGTATACCTAACGTTTAGTCCTACCATTAGCAAGCCATTTCTTTTGTCAGCGGCAATTGCGTTTCTGCTTGAAAGACTGTTATACCACCTGATTAAGCAGTCGATGAAACGTGGCCGTCCTTGTGAACACATTGTGGATGTCGAATTTCGGGTCCGTCCACCGGATCAATTCAGTTTTCCATCGGGGCACACGGCTTCAGCTTTTCTGATGATGACCCTCTTGGCAAGTTTCTTTCCGATTTTACGGATTCCCGTGTTTCTCTGGGCAGCTACGGTTGGCATCGCCCGCGTATATCTCGGAGTCCACTATCCGACGGATGTTCTTGCGGGTGCGATTCTCGGTATTGTCACGGCGCGAATCGGCATCTGGTTCATTATGTAATTTAAACCCAAGTTGCCGCCTTTATCCTTCCTATGGAGCAATAGTACTCCGCTGGCATTCGGGAAACTGGTTGCCCCTTCCATCAAATTTCATTAGAGAAGATATTCCTCCAACAATTCCACCTTTTCAGCGAACCTTGTTAAAAGTGCATCCGTGAATGTGTATGTTATGGCACGCGGCATGTGCCTATTACTCTAATAACACATTGACGGGAGAGCATCTATGAAAATCGTCTACTTTTCCACTTGCTTCCTGCTTGTTGCCTCTGTGCTGCTCCTATCGGGTGTCTCTGCAGCAGATTCAACACAATGGAAATTGCCTGATGGGGCTATCGCGCGTCTTGGAAAAGGTGGGATATACGATGTCGGGTATTTCCGAGATGGCAGTCGGTTTGCTGTTGCAAGTTCCATCGGTATCTGGATCTATGATGCGCATACTGGCGAAGAAATTGCCCTATTGAATGAACAGAGGGACCGTATTTTTTCTTTAGCATTTGCGCCGGAGGGAACCGTGTTTGCGAGTGGTGGTGATGCGGGTAGGATTTTTTTCTGGGACGCACACATAGGTCAACATAAGCGCACTTTGACAGGGCACACGAACGGGGTTACTTCTCTCGCTTTTAGTCCGGATGGTAAGACGTTGGCAAGCGTGAGTTACGATACCACGGTTCGTTTGTGGGATGTCCAGAGTGGTGCACTCTTGAAAACTTTGACAGAGCACACAGGATATATCCACTGTGTTACTTTCAGTCCAGATGGGAACACACTTGCAAGTGGTGGCGGTGCTATGGACAAGAAGCTTCTCTTGTGGGATGCTCACACAGGTGAACTTCTACGGACTGTCACAGAAGGTATTGATATGATCAACAGTCTCGCCTACTCCGCAGATGGCAAAATGCTTGCAAGTGGGAGCGACGATGAGACAGTCCGAGTATGGGACACACACACCGGGGAATTGCTTCACACGCTTAGAGGGCATACATGGTTTGTGGCATCAGTGGCATTCAGCAACGATGGACAAACACTTGTCAGTGGCAGTGAGGATGGTAGTATCTTTATGTGGAACTCACAGACGGGTGAACTTGTGAATGCCCTCATGGACCACCCAGAACGAGTCCATTCTGTAGCGTATTCGCCGGATGGACGGACACTCGTCAGTGTCGGAAGGAGCGAAATTTGCCTCTGGGATGTTGGGACTGGCAAACTGCTAAAGATGCTTAAAGGGTACAGAGGGTATCCTGGAAATGTAGCATACGCATCGGATGGTGTCAAGTTGGCGAGTGCTGCAAGTGAGGGTGTTCAAATGTGGAATCTGAACACAAGGCAACACCTGCAAACCTTCATACCTGATAAAGCTTCCCATAAAGAGAATCTTGTCTATTCTGTAGCGTTTGCACCCGATGCGGTAACGGTCGCCAGTGGCGGTCGAGGCGGCATCCATTTATGGGATGCGCGTACGGGTTTACATCTGAGAAGTTGGCGGGGCGCGGGGCAGCCGCGCGGACATCCGCGCGCGCACGTAAAATATTCACCCGATGGTGGCACGCTCGCAATCGCGAGGAGAAATAACACAATCTTTTTAGCTGACGTGAGAACAGGAGAAATAAAGCAGTCCCTTGTAGGGGGTGCCGTTGCAAACAAAGTTAGCACTGAAATTACGGCTATTGCGTATTCTCCAGATGGTCGCCTTATCGCTGGTGGGAGTAACGATAACAGGGTGTATCTATGGAACGTGGAAACGGGTCGGTTGGCATGCATTCTCGTCGGACATACAGATCGTATCCTTTCAGTAACGTTTTCACCAGATGGAGCAACGATTGTCAGCGGTGGTTGGGGGGATGGAACGATTCGTTTGTGGGATTCGCACACAGGGCAACTCTTAAGAACTTTGACATCGGATACAAGCCGGATTTATGCCTTAGCGTATTCACCCGACGGAAAAATTCTTGCGAGTACGTATTCTCACGGAACCGTTGGGTTGTGGGATCCACACACTGGCGAACTTCTGAGGACTCTCTCGGGGCATACCTCTTCAGTCAATGGAATTGTATATTCCCCAGATGGCAAAGTACTTGCGAGTAGCAGCTACGATGGGACAGTTCTGTTGTGGGGCAAGTTGCAGTGGGCTAAAATATAGTCAAATTTATACAAATCTATACATATCTAATTATTCTATACATTGTAAGATTTTTACTTGACAAATACTATAAGAATGTGGTATAATTATAGTATGAATGATAGATTTGTAAAGATTGGCGAAGCCTCAAAAATACTCGGTGTTAATGCTCAAACACTTCGGCGTTGGGAGGAAGGTGGTGTTATCCAGCCTGCCAAACGAACTCCGAAAGGCACTCGCCTGTATAGTCTCCAAGATTTATTGGGTGCCAATGATTTGGCACATCCTACGATTGCTTATGCCCGTGTCTCGAGTTCGGATCAAAAGGAAGATTTAGAACGTCAGCATGCCGTCCTTGAAGCCTTTTGCAATAAGAATGGATGGCAGACTGAAATCATAAGAGACCTTGGCAGTGGCATGAATTACAATAAGAAAGGCTTACTTTGCCTCCTTGAGTTAATAGTGCAGGGTCAAATGTCCCGATTAGTGCTTACACATAAAGACCGCCTCCTTCGCTTTGGAGCAGAGATTGTCTTTCGTATCTGTGAACTCAAAGGTATTGAGATAGTCATTATCAATAAAGGTGAGCAGCCTTCTTTTTAGGAGGAACTCACTCGTGATGTCATGGAAATCATGACTGTGTTTTGTGCGAAACTCTATGGACGACGTTCTCACAAGTCCAAGAAAATGGCAGAAGAAATAGAGAATATCGTCAACGAAGAAAAACAACAATTGGAACTCACTTTTGGCACTCCGAACACAGAAAATAGCCCTCAATCCAAATAATAAGCAGTCCACACTTATGTCTCAACATGCTGGCTATGCCCGTGTTGCTTTTAACTTTGGCTTGTCGTCATTCAAAGTCGGTTTAGATAATGACGAATGGCGAAGTCATATTGACATTAAGCGTGAGTTTAACGCCGTCAAATACGATAAGTTTGATTGGTGTAAAGACCTCTCACAGAATGCGTCCAAGAATGCGATACACAACCTTGGAGACGCTGTTACGCGTTGGAAAAAAGGACAAAATAGGTTCCCCGTCTATAAGAACCGATCTG
>JAAXHI010000392.1 GCA_012270875.1 Candidatus Poribacteria bacterium
GTTCATTATTCCAAACGTTAGGGTATGCGACCACCGTAGGGGCGAGGTTTCCTCGCCCTCTATCAGATCTACTATGCGCTCATTGGACGGGTTGGGAGACCCAACCCCTACGAGAGATATTTATGCACCACCTTCACTTAAATTGCTAAACTGCACCTATGGTAACGGTTCGCCTTCGTTGGCAGTCCGTTCTGCATATAGTTTCTGCAGCCGAGTCGTTACGGGACCGATGTCTTCATCTCCGATTTTTCTGCCGTCAACCTCTAAGACCGGACTCAGTTCACCGACGGTCCCGGTCGTGAAGACTTCATCTGCGGTGTAGACCTCGGTCAATGAGACATTCCGCTCCGTTAATGGGATCCCTGCCTCGCGAGCGATACTGATGACCATACCGCGCGTAATTCCGGGTAAGCAGCTATCGGCGTGTGATGTGAGTATATGCCCGCGTTTTATGAGAAAGATATTTGTTGCGTTCGTCTCTGAAACATACCCTTGGATGTCGAGCATAATCGCATCGTCCACACCCGCGACATTCGCCTCAATTTTGGCGAGGATGTTATTAATCAGGTTGTTGTGGTGGATCTTAGAGTCAACACATTGCGGTGGGTTCCGTCGGATCGCCGAAGTGATTAGACGGACCCCGCTCTTTGAATAGATAGGCGGTTTCCACTCTGCGATCACAATTAAGGTGGTGCCGTACTGATTGACGCGCGCGTCCATGCTGGAAGTAACCTTTTTCCCGCGGCTAAGCGTTAGACGGATATGAACACCGTCCCGCATGCCGTTGGCTTCAAGCGTCTCGAAGATTGCCTTTTTGACTGCTTCACGTGTTGGGATGTTTGCGAATGCCATCGCATGTGCGGAATCCATGAGTCGGTCAAGATGTGCATCCAATGCAAAGATTTTTCCGTTGTAGACACGCAAGCCTTCCCATACGCCGTCGCCTCCTTGGACGAGGCTATCGAACACGGAGATTTTCGCATCTTCACGGGGTAGGAGCTCACCGTTGACGTGGATTAAAATATTTTCGTTTCTTGAATCAGGTAATTGTGGTTTCATATTTTTTTTAACTGTGAGATTTCTACTCGGTTTTTCTCCGTTATGGAAAACTATAGTAAAGTTTAGAATTAATAGGACACTCCGCGCCGGTTCGGTTAGGAAACCGAACCTACCGGGGGATGAAAGTGTCTCTTTATTTTTAGAATTCACTATAAATAATCCTAAATCAACACATATTATTCTTGACCAGAATAATATATTCCCCATACAATCCCTGCCACAACAGACCCGCCAAGGCAGCCCAATGTAGCATTCCTCGTCTGATGGGACTTAATTGCATCTTTGTAAGCCGTTTGATAAGCCATGACATACTCAGGCGATTTACCCATAAGGCGATGTGCGGGTGGTGCGGGTTCATAAATAGAGGCAGCAATGATTGCGGGTAACCCACAAAACAAGCACCCCACAAGAGCGGTTCCAGCAAATGTCCCACCCAACCACATCAACTGATTAGCATTGGCAGCAGCATCAATTTCAGCGTCTACTGCTGCCTGGGTCTGCGTCGATTCAACACCCTCAGGAGACTGAGAATGTACTGGGAATCCAGAAACAAAAACCGATAAAACAAGTAGACAAGATAGTAGTGTTCTAAAATTCAACATTTTAAACATTTCTCCTAAAAAGTTTGTTGGAAAAACAGACCTATTGTCAATTTTTAGTCTACAAAAGTGGTACTTTTGATTTGCGTCGTAGTCATTTTCAGTATTTTTAACAACTCACTGTGAGATAGCCGGCAACAATCGCAGCTGTGCTAACTTTGTATTGCCATCTCAGAACTTTTACACAGTTTAAGTATACTAAAGTTTGGACAATATTATA
>JAAXHI010000485.1 GCA_012270875.1 Candidatus Poribacteria bacterium
AATTTCTTTCTTCATATCAATTCGGGGGATTCGTTCGGTTTGTGGGCATGCCTGCGTGCTTACAATGACCGATACGCCGACATCGTGTTTCGGATTCACGCGGAGTTCAAGCTCAAAGATGGGTGGTTCACACCCTCGCAGTTCACTGGACATCTTGTGATTGACCGAATTGCGGAGAAGGTCGCTTTTTTTAAGATGTACGTCCCTAAAGGGGTCATCAACTTTGATGTTAACTGGAAGATGGACAAGAATGCATCCCATCATATTACAAGTACCGGTTTTTGCCCGAAAATGGAACTCCGTGCTGGGACACAAGATCTTTTGGAACGCGTTGAATTCACAGAATCCATTACCCAAGAGGAAGCAGAACGCGCACTGATATTGCGTTTCTACAAATCGCAACAAATTAATTGGGTGCCGTTAGCGCAGGTACTGGAAAAGGCAGAAGCGCAACAGAAGCCGATTCATGTAATCTCTATAGATGGCCCTTTGGTTGATGAGTCGTGCTGAGGGAGCGGCAAAAGCCTGAGGGCAGGTGTCCTCTCCGACGAGAAAAATATCGAATTCATGAACGAAAATTTTATCAACGCTTGGGTGTTGAACAGCCAATTAGAACGCACACCTTATACGAAAACCGCTATAGCACTGCGGCGCAAGTACGACTTCAAATCGTTTGACAAAACACGACCGTTAGCACAAGCAATCATGAAAGGCTGGAAGCAACGCTCACCTGCAGATTCTTTGGTGCTTTCGCTGGACCTTGAATTGATGGGCAGACTTCCTGTTAATGACCGCCATCCACCATACAACGGCGCAAAGGGTTACCTTTTATTTCTTCAGGAATCCTTGGACGGAAAACTTCCTGGGTTACGTGAGGATGTTCCAACAAATTGGGATCTACTCCTTGAAACTGCTGTCGAATCCGGTGCGATGGTAGATGACGGTTTGAGCGTTGTACTCACTCGTGAACATGCCGAGAAAGAAATTCTCAGCGTTTTTCGGACATCTGAGACCGACGCTCGCGATTATACTATCGTTGAGATTGATGCGACAGTGTTTGAAGATGGTGGCGTACTTGTCGTTGATGTTTGGGTTGGGGAAGCCGAAGTGCAGGGTTCCTTTGACTTATTTGCTGGTGACGTTACAGACCTCGTGCCTGCCAACGCACTCGTTTCCGCAAGGGATATTCAGGCGGACCAGAGGGAAGTCATCAAGCATTCTTTTGATCGCAGTCAAGTCTTTAAGTTAGGTGCTATCGGCAATTCCAGTGAAAATGGAAACATCAACGGTTTTCTCGCGAAAATCTCCGTCGAACCGGTGCCGATAGAAGTACCATCAGCATCCTTGGGTCAATCTGCGGAAGGTGTAATGAACACTTTCGTAGAAGCATTTAAGAATCTTGACTCAGAGACAATACTTTCAGTGCTTACCGAGGATGCCAGAGAAACATTTGAAGGTGATTTTGCAGATGTACCGGAGCATATGCGTGATCAACTCAGTCAAATATTGAGTTATGTAAAGGTTTTGAGCAGCGAATATGTGGGTGATGAATTCCACTTCCTATTAAAAGTACCGACGGGGCAGCCGCCGGAGGCATCTGTTAAGATGCGAAAAGTGGACGGTATCTGGCGTATTTATGATATAGTGCCAACTGATTCAAATTGAGGGCAAAAGTGCAAAAGCACGAACTGCCTCAACTCCGAGAATAGTTATGGTAGCACGACATACGTATATGCAGGTTGGACGGGTATCTACGGATTTTCGTCCAACTTGATAGATCCGCTGTCATTCCTAAAGATTCTCCAGGCTTCGTTCTTTGGAGGGAACGGATGAAAAATGATGACGCCCAACTGATTCAGCGAGTTCTTGCAGGCGAGCAAGATGCTTTTGCGAAATTAGTGAAAAAATACCAGAAGCCTGTCCACGCGCTCGCATGGCGGAAAGTCGGGGATTTTCACGTTGCCGAAGAGGTTACACAGGACACATTCCTGCAGGTCTACAAAAAACTGGCGACCCTAAAAGATCCGCATCGGTTTGAGGGGTGGCTGTATAGAATCGCTTCGCGCCAATGCCACGCGTGGCTTAGGAAGAAACGGATGCAAACGCAATCGTTGGATGAAACCGACATTGACCTGATAGACAACACGACTTATTCTCAGTACATCGCCGAAGAGCAGGCGAAAGCCTCGACGGATGCACAGCGCAGCATCGTCCACAAATTGCTTGCACGGCTACAGGAAAGCGAACGCACTGTCGTTACGCTCCACTACTTCGGAGAGATGACCTGTGAGGAGATTAGCCGATTTTTAGGCGTATCCGCAAGCACAGTTAAGAGTCGGCTCCGTCGCGCGCGGCTCCGCCTCAGAAAAGCGGAACCGATGATCCGAGAAGCGTTGGAAGGTTTCCAACTTAGGGTCAATCTCACGGAAAATATCATGCAAGAGATCTCACGGATTGAACCGATAATCCCCTCTGGCGGTAATCCGATTGTGCCGTGGGCAATCGCCGCTTCAACGCTTGTTCTCGTGGTGATGGCACTTGGGGTCAGCAACCAATACCTAACGCGTTTTCAACAGCCTTACAACTTGGATGCCACATCAGAGATGACGGTAGAACTCGTTGATGCACCTATTGTCTTGAATCTCGCATCTAAACCGGATGTGCGGAACCGACTCGGTAAGTCTACAATACCTAACAGAGGCAGCGGGTTCACCACAAACGTAAATCAGTCCGAATACGTGCCACGCTTCCTCACTGCACAGGCAAAAAAAGTTACGCTCAACGAAACAGAACCCTCACAGAATGTCTTGAGCGTTCTCCGAACGCCAGAATCGAACTACCAAGATTACACCGTTGTTGAGATTGAC
>JAAXHI010000297.1 GCA_012270875.1 Candidatus Poribacteria bacterium
CTAAATAAACGGTGGCACTTCAAATACTTATGCACTTGCCACATATCGTCAAGCAGATTGCCGATACGGATACAATTAGACTGAGCATAAAGCGGATATTTGTAGGTCTTCATGGTATATCAGGTATCAGGTGTTTATCGCCTTCTAAGTGGGAGGCAAGCACATGGTTTCCAAGTGGCAACGCTTAGAATGCTGGTTTCCAACACGATACTATTATAGGTGAATGTCAAATTTATTTTCTTCACACAACATAGGAGCGGGCTTATATCCCAAAGCTAAAGCATTGGGCTTTACGCCCGAATGCCCGACCCGATTGCCTTAAGCAAGGCTGACGAGGTTCAAAACCTCGCCAGCAAGCGTCCTATTCAAGTTCCGTGAAGACATAATCAATATCTTCAACTCGGGAGTGGCAGCCCCAACACACACCGTCTTTAGCAATGACCGTGAAGTCAGCATCTGATGCGTTTCGGACGTATTCAATGAACTCCCAATCGTTGTGATCCGGGTCTACACCGGCTTTCTTCCGCATAATCGCGATGAGTCCAACAAAGTCCTTACCGGGACGGAATGCTTCCTTTACAACGATACTGCCATCAGGGTATGGGAACTGCTGTTCGCCATTCGGTGCGATGTCTTCCCGTGTTTTGTTGACATAAACGTTTTTTGTGCCGTTGTGCGGATCGCCACCAGGGGCAGGAGGGATAGGTTCAGCGTTTAATTTGAGCCACTGTGTATATCCTGCCACATCATCAGGTAAACCCGGAAGTGCAGCTACCGCCGGTTCTTGAGGTTGGACAGGTTCTTCTGTCGTCTCAGTCTGTTCCTCTTCTTGCTGCTCAATGAGTTCTTCCAACTGTTTTTCGGCACACGCACTGAGAAGTAGACTACTTATCAGTATTATTGCGAGGCAAGAGAGTAGGTTGCGTATTTGCGTTTTCATAATAACACCCTCGATTTTTTGTAGATAATTTGTTATATTTTGTCGGCGAAGTTTTGCCGATGCCAATTTTTATAAGGATACGTTTTTAATAATACACTGTAGTGTAATATAAGGATAAATCGTGCCTTAATACCGCAATTTAGTATAAAATAAAAAAAGAAGCATTTCAAGAGAATTTATATATAGCCTACCTTTTTCAGGTAAGAAACGATCTCGTGAATATTTTGTTGACAATTGATAACTAATTTTCGTTGCCTTTCTGCGTGTCGTTACAGTATTATATGTATGTAAAAAATGCGGATATGGCTGCTGAAACCACAAATACAAAACAGGAATAAAAAGGGAGAAGTGATGCTCAGAAATTTATTTAAAGGCGATGATAAAAGCCACGGTGAATCCGATACCGAAGGTAAACAGGAGAACTGGTTTAATCGACTCAAGTCCGGTTTAGCGAAAACTCGGAACCAGTTGATGTCGCAGTTGTCAGGACTCCTGCGGATCGGTAGAAGGATTGATGAAGACCTGATGGATGAAATCGAGGAGATTTTAATCCAGGCAGATGTCGGTGTTGATACGACATTGACGTTAATGGATAACGTGAGGGAGAGAGTACAGGCAGAGGGATTGAGTGATTCTTCGGAGTTGGAATCCGTCATAAAGTCCGAAATTCTGAACCTGCTTGGCGACGATGTACCGCTGCAAGTTAAAGATGACAAACCTTATACGATCTTAGTCCTTGGTGTGAATGGCGCGGGGAAGACGACGACTATCGGTAAGCTCGCGAGTCGTTTCATCACAGACGATCTCAGTGTCCTTGTGGCTGCAGGGGATACATTTCGTGCAGCAGCAGAAGATCAGCTTGCGATCTGGTGTGAACGGGCAGGTGCCGAACTGGTACGGGGTGGAGAAAATGCTGAACCCGCCTCTGTCATCTTTGATGCGATTCATGCAGCAAAGCATCGGGACGCGGATGTACTAATTGTGGATACTGCCGGGAGACTGCATACCAAAAAACCGCTAATGGATGAATTGGCGAAAATCGGACGTGTGATGGACAAAGCGCATGCTGGCGCGCCACATGAAGTGCTTCTTGTTGTTGATGGGACAGTCGGTCAAAACGCTTTGATACAGGCGAAAATTTTCAACGACGCTGTGCCGATTACCGGGGTCGCTGTTACGAAACTTGACGGGACAGCAAAAGGCGGCATCGTGATTGCAGTGAATGCTGAGATTGGTGCACCGGTCAAACTCATTGGGATCGGTGAGAAACTTGACGATTTACGGGATTTTGTAGGCGTAGATTTCATTGAGGCACTCTTTGCAGCAGAAGAAACCGCCGACACATAGTCCGCAGCTTTGTTCTATCTCGGCGCAAGGTGCTTCATGCCTGTCTACACGGCGAGAGTATGCGCGCTGGACAAGCGCGCATACAGCAACTTTTAGGAATCTGATTCTTGTAAATAGGAGCGTAGGTGTTTCCGAAGATTGCGATGGGCGTGAAGCAGATGTGCCTTGACGGTGCCATCGGATCTACCAACAACTGCCGCAATATCTTTCAGCGAGAGTCCGTCCCAATGTCGCAAAATGAAGATTTGCCGTTGCTTTGGTGGAAGTCGACGAACTGCTTTCCGGATATGGGTTCTCAACTCTTTGTTCTCAACCGCTTTTGCTGGCGACTCTGAACGCGGATCGGGGATGTTTGCCATCGGCAATTCTCCCGATTCATCGGAATCATACAGGAGTACTTCTGATCTCGCTTTTTTTCTTAAGAAATCGATGCAGAGATTCACTGTGATTCGATAAAGCCAGCTATAAAACTGGCACTGGCTCTTAAAATCGCCTAAGCCTTGGTAAGCGCGTATGAACGCGTCTTGTGTGAGGTCTAAGGCATCTTCTCGGTTGGAGATAAAGCGTTGCACCAAGCGATAAGTGCGTTTCTGGTAGCGTGTAAAAAGCATATCAAACGCAGCAGTGTCGCCTTGTTGAAATCGCTCAATCAGTTCGGTATCATCATAACACTCTGGAGGAAGGCTGTCGGGACTTTGGGGCTGCATGTTCTCCTCTTAAGCGTCATCAGCCGGAAAATCGGTCTCTGGTTCTTGTGGAAACCAAAAACCAGAAACTCTGGTGGCCATTGACAAAATAGTAAGGGTTGGGTAACCCAATCCCTACAAATTCGTTTGTTTATAAACACTACAAAACCAACGTTTATATCTTTGGCTGTCTTGAACCATCTGTTGTAAAAGTATGGATTCTTCGTCTTCTTCAGCGTGTGGAGCGGTTTCAAGCAATGCAACCAGTTCCTCATAGACTACATTGTCTTCGTGGGTGAGTGCTGAAAGTAGCACCTCCATATTTTCACCACGGCCGAGTAGACCCAACAGTTGGTTCGTATGACGAATTTCCTCGGAGGCAGCTTGGTTCAAATACGCTGCGAGTTCGTGTTCATTCTGCTTTTCCGCGATTTGCGCGAGAATCAATCGCATCCCGACAAGTTTCAACTTTGCCTGTGCAAGTTCATCCAAGTCGGTTTCAAACCGTTTTTGGAGATGATTCGCATCGCGGGGGTGTAATTGGGCATAACTTGGCCACACGGGCTTTGCCATCACCTGTTTCAACCGTTTCAGGCTTTCAATCAGGTTTTCACGTTCTTGTGTCGATAGCTGCCCGAAAGTGCTTTGCCAAAAATCTGCCGCGTGTTCTACACCCTTTCGGAAGAG
>JAAXHI010000278.1 GCA_012270875.1 Candidatus Poribacteria bacterium
GTTGTGAAGCTGCATTAATTGATCAAAGGGATTTTTGTCTTTTGCTATTTTAGGGTTTGTTGTTTGCATTTGTGCATTTGCATATTGTCAATATCCAGTTGCAAACAAAATAATAATAATCATTGACAACACAAATGCTGGCTTTTAATGTAACTTTCCGCAATGAACTGTATTTAAAATGATGTACATGCTGGATACTTTTATCAGGCAACAGTCAACATAAATGGTGTGATAATGAAAGACCAACTGAGTGAAATACAATTTGACGTTGACAATAGGGAATGCACAGTCTGCTGTCTGTTACACAAATAAATGGCCCACCACCAAACAAAAGCCAACACACATGATGGCAATATGTTCACACATTAACTGACCAATGTGTAGTTTTCATTGGGATAAAAGCTGTGTGTGAGAAGGCGAAGCTGGGCTTGAAGCTGTCAATATAACCTTACATGGTAATTACATTTCAATAATTCATAAAGGAAACGGTAACTTTCTATTAAAGTTTCATTATGTAATTGAATGTATAATGTATTGGGGATTTTTGGGTAAAGAGAGAGAGAGGAGAGACGAACTTTGCATGATTAATGAATTATCTCCACGGCCCCATCTTTTCTCACGTGTTGCGTGAAAACTGAAGACCTATCCAACCCCCATGAGAAATTTATTATTTGGGAGAATGCCTGTTGTATTGGCTGTTGCCTTTCAGTACAATTACTAACTCATGTAATTGATAACTACACTGGGCAGATGTTTTAGAAGAGAGCATTCAGTGGTAGTAGTAACAACAATATGTAGTGGAATCGATTCTGTACCAAGGCTTGTCCAAAACATAAATAGTGATCGGACATGCGGATAAAACCCAATTTACTGCTTCTGATTCAATTTGCAGGGAAAGTGTTTCTTTGGTTAGAAACATCCATTTAATCAACGCCATGGTAGGCAATTATTAGTAAATAGGCCATTCAGAATCCTTATGTAAACCCAAAACAATGACTCTCCAATGGATAATTAATGTTAAAGTGATATCATGAAAACCCCCGTGTGCCCCCTTCCATGTACATAAAACCTGACAACCCATGGATAGCCCTCAGCTTGTGCCCAATCTGGCCCCTTTATCAATAAGTCTTTACCAATTCATTGTTTTAACGTAATCAAAGGGAAAGTTTGCGGGAGAGAAGTTGATAAAGTAAAACGCACGCAGGTGATAGTAAATGATGGACCATTGACACTTGCCACAAAAGCAACAAATACGAAAATTGAGTTTTTATTTACCAATTGGCTTTGCCATATCAATAGGGATACTGACACCATTAAGGCTTATTAACTTCTAAAAAGTTCTTGTGGACATGTAGAGCGTATCTACCTGATTAGAAGAATAGATACAATTGAAAAAGCCATATGGCAACAGGCTCTCGAATTGACACCTATATTGGTTAAAAAGATCAGCATCATATTTCTATTCAGTCCTAATTGATACTGCCGTAGACGAGCAGTATCTATTTAGTCAGAGGGGCAATAAAGTTGTAATCGGCAAGGGGATAGCCTACCCCTGAGACCCCCAGGCCCCCCTCCTTTGGGGGCCTTTCGCGAAAGGGGGGGGGGTACCATAGCGTTCGTTTCGCGAAAGGTTTCACGAAAGGGGGGGGGTACCATAGCGTTCGTGTACGAAAGGGGGGGGGGGTAGCTGCAAATTGTGTTATACAACTTAGTAGATGTTGGACATTTCATATTTAGGAATATTTTCAAATATTAAGTATTTTTGTGTCCATTGAACGTCTTTTGGGGTCAGGTGATGTGATGTATCACTGTGTTTGTGTACAATAGGGAGTTTTTTGTAGGATTGGGAATCTTTGTGATGGTTGCTATGGTGGATATATGTCGCAGTTAAATGGCTGCAATGGAGGTGTGATACAAGGGCGTGTCGTGCCGCAAGTACTGGAATATGGTTCTCGTGGAAAAAACAATTCATCGTGAATGCGTGGAATATGCTGCGGCACATATATGTAAGCTTTGAATGCAATATGTGTATACAGTAGGAAGCATTTGGGTATCTTGTGTGAAATTTGTGAGAAAGATGCGTATTGAGAAAGATGCGTAATATGTGATATGTAAGATGTTTTGTAGGAAGGAAATCACACGGAATAGGGTGTCAGCATGTGAGGTAGAAGCAGGTGGAGGACGTGCCTCTAGTGGTTTGGATAGAGACGGTGAGAAATATGTGAGTTTAAGTGTGATACAAGAGCATGTCATGCTGGCAGTAGTGGAGTATGCTTCTAGTGGAAAAAACAATTTATCGTGAATGTGTGGAATATGCTGCGGCAGTAACTGCTGCGGCACATATATGCTGCGGCAGTAACTGCTGCGGCACATATATGTAACAGATATATGTAAGCTTTGAATGCTACTTCCAGTGGAAAAAATAATTTATTGTGAATACGTGGAATATGCTGAGGCACATATATGTAACACATATATGTAAGCTTTGAATGCAATATGTGTACACACTGGGAAGCATTTGAATATCTCAAAATATGGACATGAGAGATATATTGAAGGAAAAACAGTGTCGGTGGAAAATTTTGTGGTTCTGCGTGTGAGGCATATGATTGTTGTGAAATACGTTTCAATTTGTGATGTGTTAACCAATGTTCGGAAAAATATGGGAGTTGGTGTCAATGAAAGTAGACAGGAAAGGTGACACCATGACAATAAGTAATCCATGTGCAGATGCAGGGAATGATGTAGAGAAATATATCAGAAAAAATATTTATGGTATATACGTGGAATATGTTGTGGGAAACATGTGTCAGCTGTGAACGGTAATATGTGTACACATTGGGAAACATCTGGGTAGCTCAAAATACACATATGAGGAGTACATTTGAGGAAAAAAGTGTTGATGGAAAATTTTGTGATTTTGACTGTGAAGAAAATTCTTGTTGCGAAATACGTTTTATTTTGTGATGCGGTAACTAATGTTCGGAAAAATATGGGAGTTGGTGTTGTGAAAAGTAGAAAGGAAAGGCAATCACATGACAGTGGGAAAT
>JAAXHI010000378.1:0-3287 GCA_012270875.1 Candidatus Poribacteria bacterium
TTTATTTATGAACCACCCTCAGTTATAATAGTCAATTTTTATTATAATTACAATAAAAATATAAACGTCATAAACAACTAAAATGATACGCAATTTTGGGGAAAAATCAAATTATTTTTATGAATAGTGCGAATGCTTCTGAAAAAGCGCGGCATATTTTAGAATATAAGTGTTGCCGAATGATTGCAGCGTTGCAGTTTGGACAATTTACGTAGGTTGGGTTGAGCGGAACCGAGGAAGACGATCGGAACGATCCAAGCATATTTCGATGTCGTAACCCCTCATATCAACCAAAGAGATAGCGAAACCCAACGGAAACCGATCCACACATTTCCGTCATCTCACACAAAGAAAGTTGGGTTTCACTGGATTTCTGGGTATATCTGCGGGTCTATTAGGTTTGATGCGTTTTGGATACCGATGTGTGATTTTCACCGCCGTTCAACCTAACCTACGTTATTGCTGGGGCTTCATACCGTCAGCAGCTCGGAAATTTCAGAACAAAAACGTTGGGTTTCACTCGGGCTCTGGTGAATGCGGCGTATCTGGAGAAAGTTGTGTTTTTCTATAACTTTCACATTTTTGGTCGCATCCGTTCAACCCAACCTACGAGTTATGTAGGCTACGCGGAAACATTGAAAACTTCAAAAAACCCTCTTCAGTCCCGTAGGGGGTTTTGCTTGGGTGTTTCTTTAACATGTTTATATCATCTCTGCTATAGTATTTTTAAGTTTCACTATAAAAAAAATATGCCTCAATCCGACTTATATTTAAACCCTGATGACCATTGACTTTATATCAATTTAAAATTTGACCGAGAAACGAAATGTGTGGTAACATATTAAAGGTAGGCTTACCACAAACGCGTCGGTTAAGTTGAATCAAAACCGATCAAAATCAATCCAAATTAATCGAAAAATCGCCTTACTTGTACAGGACTTACGCAAATTGAGCAAACATTGGACGTTTAAACGCAAAAAGCGATAATTTCGGCATTTTAAACCCCCTAAAGAATCAACGGTATGAATGCCTTATGGGCATTCACCGCCCCTTATCAGGGGGACTTTAAGAAAGAATGCGTAAGTTCTATTGTAGTTGGAGTTGTATCCCAATGACAAATGTCTTGCACGATATAATTGCACGCTGCCACCAACGACACACGCAGCCCCTTAAACAACGGAAGACGACCGTAGCGCCGCTGCTTTACAAAGGACTGCCTTACCATTTCAGAGTCTACTGTGCGCACCGGTACCCCGTACTGCTTCAAGATTTGGAAGCGGCGGGTATCTCCTTTATGCCCATAGGAGAGGCACCTGATAATGACCGTCCCCCGCGCGGTTTTGACGGCAAACGGTTCTTGAAACGCCAAGAGGTGACACACTGGGATGTCATCCGCTGGCAGAAGTCGTGGGGGATTCACGTGTATACGGGTCTCACGTCAGCCCGCGATGGCGCCCCATGGCACGACATCGACTTTACATATCAAGCGATCTGTGCCGCACCGGATGCCGTCCTCGCTTGCGTTCAAGCACTCGTGAGTGCCGTTGTGAACCCGTTGTTGACGCTAACAAAGTCGGGTGGGCTGCGTTTCTCTTGCAGGATACCCGGATACCTACACCCGAACACCCAGCAGGCACAGGTGTACGTCTATAAAGGGACACCGACGGCGGAGAATCCGCACCAACAGGACGCGTATCTCGAAATCTTCGGCGAGGAAGGACACAATTGCTGGGATGCCCGTTACGAAATCTTACTCGGAAGTCTCTTAGACCCACCCGTAATCTCTAAAGAGGTGCTATTTGCGTCTATTGACACCCTTCGCGCGAAACTTCACGAACCTATTCCGCGCAGCCTACCGGACACGGGAAGCACCCTCAACGCGCCATACTCCCTCGGATCGGATAAACTCGACCTCGCAAAAGAGGCGTTTTTCAAGCGCGGGTTTGCTTATGTCAGACAAGCGGACGGATTTCACTATTGGCACCAACGAGGGGATGAGACCGGCAACACTGAGGTATCACTGTGGGAGCGCGAAGGCAACGTCTGGATCCGCGCATCTACACCCGAAACGTAACTGCCTACGGAGGCAACGCTCATCACCGATGTCTGGAACGATACCGGCATCCTACCGCCGATCCCCACGACAGGGCTGCCGATAGACGATAAGGTGCTCGCCGTGCGGGAAGCGAAACTCAGTCCATTGGCAATCAAACGTCCTGCGCCGATGTTACACAAATCGGAACCGACCGAAAAGGGTCATGAAACACAGGGAGACATCAGCACTCAGGTGCAACGCGCTGTCGATAGAGGCGTGCGCGTGCTTGGACTCGTCCCCCAGACAGACACACCGGCAAATTATGAAGTAGCATCCTTTTTCTGTAAACGCGAACCAGACGCTTCAAGCACACCCAATGCTGCATTCGCAGCCGCAGCAGAAAAATTTCTTCAAAATCGAAATGTAGAACCTGCTGCCCCTTGGCGGGAGACGCACGCACAAACCCTCAAGGATCACCGACTGTTTTTGGACCCACAATACGCAAAAATCGCCGAACACCTTCTCCAAGGGCAAGATGGAACACCGCCGCTCTGTATCATCAACGTCACGAGAGAAAACCAACTCTTCCTTGAATGCAAATTGCCAAAAACCACACTGGAGGAATGGATCGTCAACTGGCGAGGGAGTGCGTTAGGAAACTTCGCCACAATCCTACTGAACGCTGTAGAAATCAGAGATAAATCCCACGCGGATGCCATGAAACGGCTTCAAACAGTGGTCCAGACGTTTGAATGGCTGGAAGACGAACTCATTCAACAGATGTGCCACGTCAATGTACCGGGCAGAGTGGTCGCACGCGGAACTGTTGAAAGCATTCAGGAATCCCCAACCGTCTGTTCGGATCCAAACTGGACGTTTTGGCATCAACTCAAACGTTTCTTCGCGCATTACACACGAGACGCGGATGCGCCGATGCGATGGGAAGATGAAGGCCTCCGATTCTGGGTACCGCCGATACTCCACCCACGCGTCAGGTACCTTTTGATCACCTCCGCGGCACTCGACGGTGACCATCTACGTCGGACGTTCTCAGATACGGAAACTGAAATCCTTGCCCCCGAACCGAGGGTATGGGCACATGGAAACCGTATTTTTCAAATTCGCACCGGCACCTATCCACGAAAGACAATTTTAGACCACAGCAACACCTGGGACATCCTCGGGATTTCTGAAACAGGGCAGCGCATTTTTTCGGGAATCCAAGCCGAAATCGAAAGAGACCCGAATGTTA
>JAAXHI010000378.1:3306-5622 GCA_012270875.1 Candidatus Poribacteria bacterium
TAAGCACGGGATTATAACCCACATCCAGACAATCGGACAACTGGAGAATATCGCGAAAAATGAGAACGTCCGTTTTTTGACCTCTTTTCGCAAGATCAAAGGCGAAGGGTTGGAAACGGCTTTTCAAGCAGCAGAGGTCATCTGGATCGTCGGCATGCCGGAAGCGAGACCCCGCTCCATTTCAGATCGCGCGCAGATCCTGTTCGGAAACGACGCAGCACCGCTCTCTTATGAAATGGAACCTGAGTCCTATCGCTACAAAGACGACCGCGTCCAAAGCGTTTACGAAAGAACCGCCGCCTACATATTCACACAGATTATAGAACTGGCGCAACTCCACCGTGTCGCAAACAAGAAAATTATGTTGATTACAGGGTTGCGAATCCCTGAGATTACCGACAGACCTGAAACCCTTCTTTTCGACTGGGAAGATTTCGAGGTTGCCGGTGGCTTAGACAAACTTCCCGAGACGATACAGACACGCCAACGCTATGAAAAAGACCGGGACAATCTAACTGCTGAATCCGGCAGAAAAAAGATAGAAGCGGTTCTCGGATGCTCCACAAGGCAGGCGAACCGAGTGTTGCAAAAACTGAGGGGTACGAAAATCGTACGACCACCCCTCCGCGAGCAGATCCTCTCGCTCCTTGCCGATGGCGAAAAAACAACCCCCGAACTCACCGAAGCGATTCAAGGACACCCAAAAGCGATAAACACAAAACTCACACGTCTTGTAGACACCGGTGAAATTATAAAAGTCCGACGCGGGGTCTACAGACTCCCTGAACGTTAGCGTCCCGTAGGTTGGGTTGAACGGGGACCCCACACACAGGCGGGAGGCCAAAGACACCGAAAATCTAACAACACATCCTAACCAATCAAGAACACAGCGAAACCCAACTTCATATACGCTAAATCCGAAATACCACACCACAAAAACTATACGCAAACACTTATTGCGTAAATTCAAGGAGAAAAAACATGTTATTTCGCACAAAACCCATCACCCTACTTACGCTATGCCTCCTCACGCTCAGCATTGGATGCAGTCGAGACGCGGTAATCAAAACTGATATTTCTACCGATGACAATGAGATGATAGAAACCCTCATTATCGGTCCCTATACCGAAACCTGTCAAGGCTTCATCGAGCAGCAGTGTTATCTTGAATTCAACGAGGAAAGCCAAAAATGGGAATTTTTCTATGAAAAGATACACGGATTTGACTTTGAACCGGGGTACATCTGGACGCTCAAAGTCAGACTGGAGGATCGAGGCACAGAGATTCAAGATGTAGGAAGGTACGCTTATCATCTCGTAGAGGTATTAAGCAAAACGGCAGCACCCGTAGATGAGAGACCCCCGCAAACACCGCTGTAGACCTCCTCATAATTTGCAAAAAAGTTGACATTTCACACGCGGCACAGTATAATAACGCAAGTTGCCATCTTTGTAGCATAATCTTCCAGATTGTGCTTGCGGAGACGCAAACGAACAGTTTTGCGGCGTACTCGCCTGCCCCCTTGATAAGGGGGGATGAAGGGGGGTTGCGACGTGCATCACGATACAAAATCTAACCCTGCCCATAATTTGGAAAAAAGTTGACATTTTACACGCGTCACGGTATAATAAAAATAAACGGGTATAGTCTCCTGTTCGCGACCGGTAACGCGAACCCGATTTGTAGACACTACCCTACTCAAGCAAGCGTAAGGAGGAACAGTTCATGAAAGGTATCTTTGTTTTGACAACACTCGCCTTGACCTTCATCGCGGGATTTGCCTTCGCCACAGCAACTTCAACCGTGCAAGGCGAATACATTGAAGCCCGATCCGCGAGTGTATATGTCGGCGCGTGCCATTTCGGTGCCGAATATGTTGAAGGCGGGAAAGAAGCGACCCTTGTCTGGAACATCCACGAAGGGAATTGGAACGGTGTTGCGTTAGACGGACTCACCGCCGTCGCTGTGATCAGCGCAAAAAACAACCTGGCGATCGATGCCAAGACCCGTAAAAGCGTGTTGTACATGGACGTGAACACCACACCCGAACAACGCGCCGCACTCAAGGACATGCTCACGACGAAACGCGCAGACGTTTTAGGCAAAGTCGTTGCGACCCAAACGGCTTCTATCACATTCACGAAGAAAGACACCAAATACGATGTCAAGGTCGGCGAAGTCCTCGCACTTTCTGCCAACCGTTACCCGTGCGCACACTGCACACAACCGCATCAGATTTGGTATAAACCGCTGACAACGATCCAAAACGCCATCGTCGGTAAATCTGAAGTCTACCGCTATAAAGACACGCACCT
>JAAXHI010000357.1 GCA_012270875.1 Candidatus Poribacteria bacterium
GGCTTTACGTCCGAATGCCCGTAAAAACCGCATGATGACAACAGGAATTTCATAAATATGACCGGAGGCAGGGGTCGCCAGATACGGGTGGATTGGCTCGAACATCGGGGGAATCTCCTGTGCAAACAGAAACCATCGCGGTGTTATCATTACAATAAGCATAAAACCTAAAAGGGCTCGTCTTTTATTCATTTTTCCTCACGTATTCGTGCGAAGAAAGAGACATTCTATCTCAATCGCCAAGGCATCTCCAGATAAAGTGTTTATATCACACAACACACAAAAAAGCACCTCCTCCAGACATGACTATTATAGCAACTTATATCCGCTGTGACAATCTTTTAATCGAAACGCACTACAGAAAAGGTGGACAAAGTGATACGCTTAAAGTATAATATCCCACATAGCAAACCTAATACTTCAGTAAGATATCCAACAGACGCATGGAAAGAAAAATGTATTTATATCACGGAAGCAAGCAATCTTTTCCGACATTAAAAAAAAAGAAGGCGCACGCACCACCGGGGAGACCTCCCGAAGAGGCTCTGGAGGCAATCTATTTCACGCCTGATTTTCTTTTCGCATTCGCTTGTGCAGCAGGTCCACCCGGAACTTCTGATATGGACCTGATAAAACGGCTCATCTCCTTTGACAATCCCGATCAGTTTGATCCTGATGAGACGGTTTATATCTATTATGTAGACCTCACAAAAATCTCAGACGACAAGAAAATCTACATCGATCCGTGGCAGATTGCTGTAACCGAAGCCGAGATAACACCGGACAAAGTGGAAACTTATAAGGCTGGCGATCTATGGAAATACTATCGCCTTGTCGATAATTGGGATTGACCCACGAAAATAAGAAAATCATCAGAAGGAGAA
Organism: Candidatus Poribacteria bacterium; assembly: GCA_012270875.1. GTDB lineage: Bacteria > Poribacteria > WGA-4E > WGA-4E > WGA-3G > WGA-3G. The sequence goes on from JAAXHI010000357.1 coordinate 885, forward strand.
AACACAATGTTTATCGCCACTCACAACGCTATCTATGCCGTTGAAGATGATGGAAATAGTGAACCCATCCAAATCTATGAAGGCACAGACCATCAAGACCCCGGCGCAATGGTTTCACTCTCAAACGGTCAAGCCGTAATATCTGCCTTGTCCGATGGAAATCTACTATTTTTATCAGAGGATAACGAAAAACGAATTCCGACAGGTATAGAGAACCCAATCGCTTCATTGCTCATCGTTCGTGAGGATCCGTTGACCCTGCTCATCGGAACAGATGAAGGTGCGCACGTCTATCGACTCGTTGGAGAAGAAGGTCCCGCTGAACGCGTCGTCGCGTTTGACGCATTAGAATGTCGGAAAGATTGGTACACGCCGTGGGGCGGTCCCCCAGCCGTACGGACGCTTGCCAAAACCCAAGACGGTTTTTGTTACGCGGATATCCATGTCGGAAGTATCATGCGCTCCAATGATGAAGGGATTTCTTGGGAACCTGTCACGCCTGAACTGCATAAAGATGTCCATCAGGTCGCTACGTGTCCTGTAGACGATAATCGAGTTTATGCAAACACGCAAAACGGTGTTTATGTCAGTGCCGACCGTGGGCACTCTTGGGAGAATCGGATTGAAGGGTTGCCGCGTCGCTACGGCACCGCTATCGCTGTACATCCAACAGACCCAAACCTACTGATCGCCACAGTCCAAAATGGACCGAGAGGCGGTGGTGCTTGGCTCTGTCGTTCGGAAAATGGCGGCACAACGTGGACTGAACTCAACGATCAACTCACAGAACCCTCCGATCGGATTAGCACGGGCTGTATTGCTTTCACAGCCGATGGAACGGCGTGGGCAGTTATCGGAAAGACGCTTTATATCGGCAAAGATCGAGCCTCAGATTGGCATCCGTTCTGGACAGCATCCGAATACGATGGTGAATACCCCATCCAAACCCTTGCTGCTTAGTTAATAGATGAGGATTTACGCAGCCCTCGATGCAGGCGGGGTTTGAAACCCCGCCTGCAGTGCATGGAAAAATGCGTAAGTCCTGAGTAAAAAAATAATAAACCATGAAAGTATTAGGAATTGACTTTACGTTCTTTGCGGTGAGCGATATGCAGAAATCGCTCACCTTTTATCGTGACTTGCTTGGGATGCCACTGGCATGTCTGGTGCATGAAGGCACATGGGCGGAATTCGAGATAAATCCCGGTACACTCGTATTAGGACAGGGTTATGAGTTCACGCATCCCGGTGGCGGGACGGTCGCGCTCGCTGTTAAGGATGTAAAGGCTGCTATAGAAGAATTAGAACAAGCAGGAATTCAAATCCTTTCACCTCTCGGCGAATCCGCTGTATGTTTCTGGTCGATTATCAAAGACCCCGATGGCAATCGTGTCATCGTCCATCAGCGAAAAGATAACACAGTCGGATAAATACAACATGAAAAGGAAAATAAAAACAACCGATTTGATGAACAACTGGAAAACGGTAGGCAACTATATTGCTACCTTTTTATTCGGTATAGTTGCATCACTTGGGGTTACTACTTATATGAGCTGCCACATGAAAACAAAGCAGGTTACCGAGCATACTGAGAAGACACATTGGGGTTACGCAGCAGAAAACGGACCCAACGTTTGGGGGCAACTCAACCCAGAATATGGACTTTGCAGTGTCGGCATACACCAATCACCAATTGATCTCGTGAATCCCACACCAGCGGAACTTCCGCCTATCACTTTCAACTACCGCCCGACACCCTTGAATATCCATAATACGGGTCATACCATCCAAGTTGCATACCAAGACGGAAGTTGGATTGAAGTTGATGGAACGAAATATCACCTCCTCCAATTCCACTTCCACGCACCGAGCGAACATATGGTGACAGGAAATCCGTATGAAATGGAGATGCACCTCGTCCATAAAAGTGCAGATGGAACGTTGGCTGTCATCGGCGCATTCATTAAGAGTGGAAGCGTTAACACGGCGTTTGACACCTTTTGGCACCGTATGCCATCCGTTTCGGGTGAATCCGTACAGGATAACAGTGTCGTTTTAAATGCTTCTGACCTCTTACCGAGCACAAAATACACCTATCGCTATGAAGGTTCGTTGACAACACCGCCTTGCTCAGAAGGTGTCAAGTGGTTCGTACTGACAACACCAGTCGAGATGTCGCACTCGCAAATCGCAGCGTTTAAAGCGATCTTATACGGTAATAACCGACCCGTGCAACCTCTGAATGAGCGCGAATTGCTCGTGGATACTACCGAGGACCCCTAAAATTCATAGATACAATATCACTGAAATCTATCGCTTCGCTAAGAAGCGGACGTAACCTAAATTTATCATTTTTCTAAAGGAATTCAACGTGAACATCAAAAACAGATACATCACAAAACTTGCATTTATACTGATTACTACCACTTTAATTGTCGGACTTTCCGCCTGCGACCGAGTTCACCAAGTAATAGAACCAGATGTCCCGATGCCGATGGAAGAACGCGACCACGTATGGGTCGTCGATCAGAACGGCGTTGAGGTCCCTATACCGGGGACATGGATGCTTGTATCGCACACGCATTTAAACTCGACCTCCACAATCGGGGAAAGTTTTACCTTACCGCCGGATAATCCGCATAGCACGCAAATATCGGACGGCACATACACAGACGGCGAAGGTATCCTCTGGACAAAGTTAAAAATAACAACCGCTGCTGGTGACCAGTGGCAGTTCCTTGAGCGTGTAGACACAAGCGTTTCTCCACATCGTCTCTATGTTATTGTCACAGTTGATGATAACGGGATACCTACACTCGCATACGGCGAATATCCCTTCGATTTGCCGGGGCATAACGTCCAAATCTGGGAAAAACAGTAAAATAGAAATTAGGAATCCCCAGACTGAACGATCAGGAGCATAAAGATTGATTCAAAAAATTGAAGAACAAGACGGACACATGTTCCTCCATTTTGGCGATCCGCCAGAAGATGTGGGGAAAATCGAGTTTGTCAATTGCGTTGCGTATCAACAAAATCAGATACTCTTCTGCAAATGGCGCGATAATAACTTCTGGGTGATACCCGGAGGACGTGTTGACCCAGGAGAAACAGCAACAGAAACCGCACACCGTGAACTCTTAGAAGAGACAGGCGCGACCCTAAAAAATATGGAAGTACTGTGTTACATACACTGCTTTATGTACAATCTCGAATACTGGGGAATGGCTTACTTGGGAGAGGTTGAAGCGTTAGGGAGTCCAACAGACCTTAACGAAGTCAGTGAAGCGAAATTGTTCTCGGAATTTCCAGAAAACCTGCCCAATCCAGGTCCCTTCGGAAACCAAAGCAAAGCACTATATCAAGCAGCAATGCGTCAACTATCAGGAGCCAACGATTAAGTTGCAACGCTGAGTATCAAGCAAAAGGAGACATACTTATGAAAGTTCGCTGGACGTTAGGTATCTTGATTATCTATACCCTTTTATTTGTCAATGTAGATAAACTCGTCGCTGAGGAAACTTGGACACAGAGAGCAGACATGCCAACAGCCCGTTCCTCTTTTTCGGCTTGTATTGTGAATGGAAAAGTATTCGTAATAGGCGGAGCCATTGACAGATTTGGGGACATATCCATCTCAATTGTAGAAATGTACGACCCGAAAACGGACACATGGGAACGAAAAGCAGATATGCCGACAGCCCGGGTTGGACCCTCCGCAGCGGTTGTGGATGGAAAGATCTACGCCATTGGTGGGTCAGAAATGAAGAAATTTAGGGTTGGGCCCGGTTGGGGGTACAGTGTTAAACTCCTCGCGACTGTAGAAATGTATGATCCAGCCACCGACACATGGATAAAGAAAGCAGACATGCCTGCACCAAGAAGTGGCAGCAGTTGCGTCGTGGACGGTAAAATATATCTTATCGGCGGAGCGAAAGAAAAACAGCATCGCTTAGAGAATGTAGAGGTGTACGATCCATCAACTGACACATGGGCAAGAGCCAAAAGTATGAACCATGCACGTGCTGGCGCGGCAATCAGTGTTGTGGATGGACAGATTTACGTTATGGGTGGGGTAGGGTGGCCCCAGATTCCAAATCATCCAGGCCCCTTTCTCTCCAGCGTTGAAGTGTTCAATCCAAAAACGAATCGATGGAGCGAAAAGAGAGATATGCCTGCTCCAAAATCAGGTCATACGGCAAGTGTAATCGATGGAAAGGTTTATGTAATAGGCGGTGGCTTTCGAGGCAACGGACTCTACACGTATCTCTCAACAGTTGAAATTTACGACCCCAAAACGGACCGTTGGACGCAAGAACCGGACCTGCCAATCGCCAAATCGGGACATGAGGCTATTGTAATAAATGGCGCAATCTACGTCTTTGGTGGAAATAGCGACGGTGGTAAAAACCCACTTGTGACTGTCGAGGCGTACGGTGCAGCGGAAATTTTTCAGAGTGTTGATCCAGCAGGAAAACTCGTGAAAACGTGGGGAGCAATTAAAACAAGGCGATAGTAGTTCCGTAGGTTGGGTAGAGCGGGAAGTGAAAAAATCTACAGACTCTCAGGAAAATCCTGGTTTTTAATGACACATTCATCAAAAGAGACATAGCGAAACCCAATAAGCAACTTTATCAAAGTTTAAGAGGAAGAAAAATGACACAGAAAATATTCTCCTTCTTATTCCTACTTGTTAGCTTGACGCTTTTAGGCGTTTTGGGCTGCGGTAGTGATGCGGAAAAACCTGAACCACCGGAAAAGCCTACCACGCCAGAACCGATGGTATCAAATGAAGAATTACTCGGCACTTTCGATGTCGTGTCAATCAACGACGAACCTCCGTTGGCATTTATTAACGCTGATGAACCAGATGAAGAGGACCGTCCAAAAATAAATATCAATCACTTTTACTACGATTTTACAGCAGACGGTTCATGGACTTTGAATCTTGACTTTGAAATGGTAGATTTTCCAGAAGATCCTCATCGGGAGGATCCAGAGATGGCTGGTAAAGTTAAAACTGTTGGCGCATGGTCAGGAAGTTACAACATTCGGGATTCTGTTTTATCCTTGATTAAACAGGAAACAGATATGGATATAACAGCTGTACCTCAAGATTTCTTAGAAAAGACGTTAGGTGCTAAAGATGCTGAGGCACGGCAAGAACTTATTAATGAATTCAATGACCACCTCTTTACTGAATTTCAGACAACCGTTATCACCATAGCGGCAGATACGATTAATCTTGAATCTATAGGCACTCCAAAAGCGAAAATGGTACTTATGAAACAGTAACTGATAAACCAACAATTTACCATCTCAGTTAAGAAATTCTCACATTTTTTGCAGATTTTATTTGACATTCATAAAATTTGCGTGTATACTTAATGTAACTCGTGCAGTTATCTGCAATTTATCGCGAGTTTTCAGATCCTCGCGACCAACGCAAGCACGAATATGAAAATGAGTCTCATTATCATTTATAGGGCGTAGGCAATTTCCTTCGAGCGTCCGCTCCAGCGCAAGGTTGAAATTCCTACAACCCATTAATGCATGTTTTATTGATAATGAGATTCATTTTCAAATAATTGCAACGCGTAACTAAATATATGCACAGGCAAATCTTTTCTATAATAGTAGACACCATCTACTCCTGGCGATTGCTGAAATCAAAGAACCGATAACGTTTTTGCGAAACGGCGAGCGAATGGACGCTGAACTCTCGCTTGAATAGTTTGAGAAAATTTTAGGATCTGTGCAATTCAAAACGTGAGTTGCGTTAACTTGGATATGTAATGCCGTTTCTAAATAAACGCCCTCATTAAGGAAAAACCCGGCTCGTAGTTGCGCAATTTATTGCGCCCTTACAGGCTGATACTTCATAGGGATCCAAAATCTCTATAATGCAACTGATTCCAACAAAGAAGGATATAAAACGGACAACAATGGACACTAACAATCAAGAACGGAGTCTCAATAAGGAACTTGATACAACTAAAATGCCCGGACACTGGCTTTTGGCGCGACTCGGAAAACGTGTCCTACGACCGGGTGGACGAGAACTTACCCAACAGATGTTGAACGGATTGTGTATTAAATCTTCAGATGATGTCGTGGAGTTCGCACCAGGTTTGGGGTTTACGGCACAACTCACACTGAACCGAAAACCCGCTTCCTATATAGCTACTAAAGTTTGGACAATTTTAAGAA
>JAAXHI010000092.1:0-883 GCA_012270875.1 Candidatus Poribacteria bacterium
ATTGGACAAAACATAGGTAGTTTGTGCATCTTTGTAGCATAAACTTCCAGTTTGTTCCGCATCGCCAGACATTCCATGAAAACCGGTGTAAGATAAACATTTAGAAATAGTATAAATATCCTTGTGGGAGGGGTTTGGAACCCCGATTTCTCGGAAAACGAACAACCGATAGCCAATGGCTGACTGCTGACCGCTGCTAACTACACATTGCATCTATTTCGCGTCCGTGATACCATAACGGATATAGAAAGCGTTATCTATTGCTGGAGGTTAGAATTTATGAGTCGTGTACGAATAGGTGTTATCGGGTGTGGCGCAATCGCGCAGGTACATCATCTCCCTAATCTTACCGCACTGCACCGTGAATTTGAGGTGCCAATTGTCTGTGATCTTTCTCAGGGTGCTGCGCAAGCCGTCGCGAAACGTTTCCATGTTCCCCAAAGCGTAACAGATTATACCGAATTGTTGGCAACAGATGTAGATGCCGTGCTGCTCTGTCACGGCGACCCCAAAACAGCAGTCGCACTCGCCGCATTTGAAGCCGGGAAGCACGTCTTTATTGAGAAACCGGTCTGCTTTTCGCTACAAGAAATGGATGCCATGTTGGCAGCACAGGATAAGGCTGACACCGTCGCACAAGCCGGTTATATGAAGGTGCATGATCCCGCTTTCCAATTCGCTAAGCGAGAAGTCGAGACAATGGAAAGTTACCGCTTCGTCCAAATTAACCATCTCCATCCAAATAACAGTCTACATCTGAGCCAATTTGATGTGGAGCGGTTTAACGATGTACCACCGGATGCTTTTAAACCGGCAGGCGCGGCACGTGAAAAAGCACAAGCAGAAGCCATCGGTGATGTCCTATCGCAAGTGAACCCCGAAA
>JAAXHI010000092.1:949-1191 GCA_012270875.1 Candidatus Poribacteria bacterium
ACGATTGTGTTCGGCTATCCGAATGGCGCACGCTGCGTCGCGACATGGGTAGACCTACCAGACCTATGGGACTTTAGAGAGACGTTAGAGATTTACGGCGATAACAAACGCGTTATCGTCTCATATCCAACAGGTTTTTCACGCGGAATCCTATCAGAAGTAACAATACACGGGATAGATACCGAAGGCACAACTTATAGCAAGACACCCGCTATTGAGTGGGAAAGTGCGTTTGTTCGGGA
>JAAXHI010000282.1 GCA_012270875.1 Candidatus Poribacteria bacterium
CCTAAAGCGATACAGTAATAGGAAAACAGAGAAAATTTGCCTCGGTTTAGCACGGCTAACAGGAACCGCAAGGCGATATAGCCGACAATAAACGCAGCGAGCATCCCGGCACCAACAATGTGTAAAGGGATGGTAGTGTCTCCGACATCTCGGATTTTCAGTACAACCGCCCCAAGTATCGCAGGAATTGAGAGCAGAAAGGAGTATTCCGCAGCCGTTTTCGCTGGAATCCCGAAAAATAGTGCCAACGAGATTGTCGTGCCGGAGCGAGAGATACCCGGTGTAATTGCGAACCCTTGCGCAACCCCGATAAGCGGTGCATGCCACGTTTTCAATTCGCTGCTTGCAGTATCAGCACCCTCCACATCCGGTTTGCGAAGTCGAGGCAGTTGCAGGATAAAACCTGTGAGTATTAACATGATACTCACAAGTTGGACTTCATGGAAAAAGGATTCTAACTGATCCTTGAACAGCACGGCGATAACACCTGTCGGAATAGAACCGAGCAATATCAGCCATACAAACTTAAGTTCGGTTGATGCGTTGAAAGTAGCACTCGGTTCCCGCCAAAATCGAGTGTCCACGAGTGTAGAAATCCCACCTATCGCTAATCTCCCGATTGCATTACGATATACGACGAGTACAGCCGCTAACGTCCCGACATGGAGCATCACGTCAAAAAAGACGAGTGGCTCCTTCAGTCCGAGGAACGTCTGCGCCAAAACGAGGTGTCCTGAGCTGCTGATGGGTAGGAATTCGGTTAAACCTTGTAAAATCCCGAGAAGAATCGCTTCAAGAAAGGTCATGACGTTATTGTAGCACTTTACGCGCGAACCCGCAAGGCGAAATTGTCCTGTTCCCACTTATAACTAAATGAGGGTAGTGCATAAATATCTCTCGTAGGGGTTGGGTCTCCCAATCCGTCCGATGCGCGCATAACAGATCTGATAGAGGGCGAGGAAACCTCGCCCCTACGGTGGTCGATGCCCTAACGTTTGGAATAATGAACCACCCTCAACTAAATAATGCTTTGACACTATTACGCATTTGTGTTAGAATTATTTCTAAAAATACTAAAGGAGGATGGAAAGATGCGTAGAAGTCTATTTCTGTTGGGGCTTTCAGCAGTATGCATACTCGCTGTGAGTCTCTCTTATGCTGTCGAAGAGGAAGACATCCTTGTCTATTACTCTTTTGACAAACTGAACGGCAATAAAGTCACAGATGATTCCGGCAACGGGAACGAGGCAGAACTCTCTGGAAAAGGATCGCTTGTTAACGGCGCATTCAAAAAAGGGATACGTCTCAACGGCGGTGTCGTCCAGATGGCTGCAAATGATTTTATCGTTCCGGTCGGCGAGAAAGGCGTAATCACCATGGAAGCGTGGTTCTATCTCAATGAACACGCTTCGTATGACGGTATCATCTCAATTGAAGCCGCTGCTGCTGGATGTTGCGAATACCGGATTATGGTGAACCCGACTTTCAACCCGTTCTGGGATGCCGGTCATCACGCTGATAAGAGTCTCGGGAACTTCCAATTTGAATTAGATGAGTGGTACCACTACGTTATGGTCGCCGATGGAAAAGATGGTAAAATCTATATCAACGGCGAATTTATCGGTTCCCAAGTGGAGAATTTTGATTTGCCTGAGCATAAAGAGGCGGCGATTTACATTGGGGCAGGCGAGAACCCTACTCTCCACAAAGTAGAGGACGCTATTATCGATGAAGTCGTCATATATTCCGCGGCATTGACGGAAGAAGAAATTGTAGCATCTATGGAACTCAGCATTCCGGTGGTGCTCGCAGTCGAAGCCCGTGATAAATTGGCGGTAACATGGGGGGAACTGAAAACCGATTTCTAAGGCTACTATTTCTGGGTGAGACATAATTATGTCTCACCCTACACCGGTTTGGAGAGACTATGAAATTTGGATTTTTATCAAAAATTTTTGAAGGCGCGTTAAGCATAGAAAAAACATACAACGAATGCGACAAAGCATTGGGGCAATTAAAAGCCTACAACGAAAAACGCAAACAGGCGGACTTTCGTATCTCAAATGAAGAAAAAGCAGCATTAGACGAGGTTGTTAACACTGCGCTTGAGAATGCGACCCGCATTATTGACAAAGAAGGCGAGCGGAATTGGCCAGGTGTGTTTCGGGA
>JAAXHI010000437.1:0-677 GCA_012270875.1 Candidatus Poribacteria bacterium
GAGTGGGAAAGTGCGTTTGTTCGGGAGTTGCGTCATTTCCACGCATGCATAACGGAAGGTGAAACGTGCTACACTTCATTGGCATCTGCCAGAAATGATATTGCACTGATTATTGATATTGTGAAGTGTTATGTGCAACGGGAGTCGGTTGTCCGTGAAAATGCGTAGAAACCGGAACAGCGTAAAATTATAGTAGAGCCTTAATCATTTGCACACATAGGAACCGTAGGGGTTGGGTTACCCAACCCCTACGAGCGACAAGTGTAAAATTATTTTCGGATTTTACTATAAAAAGTCTGGGCACGTATGAAAACCTGCCCAGACAATTGAAGTAGGACAGACACAGGGACCTGTCCTTACAATTGGATTCGGAATTATTCCTCTTCCGCGGGTGCCTCGGCTTCCACCGGTTCCGCGGGTTCTCCGATACCCTCTGGCATCATACCATCAACCATCTCTTCTGGCATCATACCGTCAGCCATTTCTGGCGGTGTGAAGAGAAGGAACGCATCTTTGAAACCAACCACGATAAAGCCGTTAATACTGATTTTGACTACGATGGGTGGTGGCGGTCCGAAAAACGCTGGCGGTGGTGGTAATGGCGGTAGACCGTCAGGCGGTAATAAATCTGGTGGCATTTCGCCATCTTCAGGCGTTTCGCCATCTTCAGGCATTTC
>JAAXHI010000437.1:719-8286 GCA_012270875.1 Candidatus Poribacteria bacterium
GGTGGTTCTGGTGGTAAGAACGCTTCTGGTGGTAACAATGTCTCAAGCGTTAGCGTGATTTCGCCTGGATCTACCTGCTCATCTTTCATCTTTTTGATGAGTTCGTCCAGATTCTCAGGCAACGGTTTTGGTGCTTCCGGAGGTCCAAACGGATTGAAACCGGGTGGTAAGAACGGATCTGGAGGTCCGAATGGATTTGCTGAAACAACAGTGAGCAGTGCTGGACCCACTGGGAAATGCTCAGGCACTTCAATCGTGACATCTCGCTGGATCGTCCGTTTTTCATCCGCTGCACTCCAGTGCGGAAGTAGCACAACCGAAACGGTGAGGTCTTTACCAGGCGTGATGCCCTCTTCAGGGACAATAACCTCATGAAGTTCCGCTAACATAATTTGGGGTTTGTCCTGGATGGAAATCGACACATCCGCCAGTGTTGCTTGCCCGGCACTGTTTGAAAGTGTGTCTGTAAAAGAGAGGACGATCCGTTCAATGTTTAGCAACACATCAAAAAATGGATCTGCAGATGTGCTCCGAAACGATTCCGTATAGACAGTTTCCGTCTCTTTGAATTTGAGCGTGACAGTCCCGTCCACTGTGGCAGAACTCATCTCCTGACGGATGGAATCCATCGTAACAACTGCAATAATCGGTAGGAACGATTCCTGACCGTATGCCAACTTATGATTCTTTTCCACTACCGGACCGTTGCCTGCTTGATAAGCAATCTTCACTGGAATCATTGACGGCACTTCACCAAGTACACCCACAATCGCCGGGGTGAGGTCTTTGGTGATGGTTCCGATGGGATTCCCATAAGCCGATACAGATTTATAGGATGCTCCTAAGTGCGGCACAATTCCATTCGTGACGGCTCTGTAGACCGGTAATGCCGACTTACCAGCACCGAGCATCGGATGCCCGAACGCGGTGAAGGTACCATCGTCGTAGACTTGTGTTACCGTCCCGAAACCGATAGAATTGACGACATCGCCTGTTGATACAGCGACACCGATCATATCACCCGCAGCGAGTCTGGTTGTCACAGTCGGTGGGGCTGCCGGCGCATCACCAATGTCAGCAAACAATTGGACAAAATCGAAGTGAGAGTCGTCGAGATGTGATGAAAGTTGTTCCAATCTGTTGGGTTGTATGCCAGAAATCGTTAGTGGGGTTTTCACCGGCGTATATGCCGCTTGGATACCACCAGGGGCTGCGGCGGCACGTTCTGCCTCAAACATCTCTCCAAATGTTTGGTGCGTAATCGCGTCTTCCATCGCATCAATGGAGGTCGCCCAAAACCGCATCGGTGCTTTAGCAAAATTATCGCCATACGCGAGCGCACCCATAATACGTCCAGGAGGACCCACAGGACTTCCCGACATCCCTTGCGCAATGCCACCTATCGCTTCAGCGTATTCATCTGTAAGTTCATATTCGTAGAGTGGGAAGCCAAATCCAAAGTCGCGCACGCCACGGAAGCGGGCATTAAGCGTAACTCTGTTTGTGCCTTCAATCACTGTAACAATTTGAACGGGTGTTTTATCCGCCAGTTGTCGCGCTTCATCCTGATACATATTTTCGAGGACAACATCGCCTAACAGCGGCGCACCACTAAATGCTGATGCTTCTTCAATTGCCGCAGGGTTCTCAACCTGTGTCTGCTCTTCATCAGAAGAACAACCTAATTGACTGAGAAGCACTATTGCAATACCTGCCAGCACAAAAAATTTTCTCATTACTATTCCTCGAAAATAGAGTTTCCTCTATCTGTTCATTATTGGTTTTTTTAAGATTAGGATTTACACAAAGCTCGTCCATTTCCCTGTGAAGATCAATTGAACTATACGTGAATCCTGCCAAAAGAAAGCGTCGTACATTAACGACGCTTTTTGTAAAATGGGTGCAAGTTTCTGACCGCGTAGTTGTGAATTAGCTGGATCGCGTGAATTACCATGCCACCCAGCCGCCATCAACTGCGATCGTTTGGCCCGTCACCCAGTTCGCGGCATCTGATGCTAAAAATAGCACCGCGCCAACAACTTCGTCCACCTCACCGACACGTCCCATCGGAATACGGCGAACCACATCCTCATAAAATTCTTTACGTTGCAAGAGAACATCCGCAAGCGGAGTCCGTGTAAACGCAGGCGCGACAGCGTTTACCGTAACATTATGGGGTGCCCATTCAACGGCAAGCCCTTTGGTTAACAACACAACACCGCCCTTGCTTCCTGAATAGGCAGTACGCAGCGGACCGCCGACCAAACCCATTGTTGAAGAGATATTGATAATCTTACCGCTTTCTCTTTCGATCATCGGTTTCACAAGCGTCTGCGTCAAGAAGAACAACCCCTTGAGATTGAGATCATAGATCGCGTCCCAATCCTCTTCGGTTAACTCAAGTGCGGGTTTCGGACGGTTCGTCCCCGCATTATTGACAAGCACATCCACTCTGCCCCAAATATCAATCGCTTCCTGCGCACCTTTGGCAACCTGTGCCATATCGCTAACGTCAAACACAACCGATTCCGCTTCGCCGCCGTTGTCGCGAATCTCGCTGGCGACTTCCTCAAGGTCAGACGGTGTCCGGCTGTTCAAAACAACCTTCGCGCCCATCTGTGCTGCAGCAAGTGCGATCCCCCTACCGATCCCTTTACCGGAACCAGTGATTAACATCACTTTATCATTTAACTCAAATCCTGGAAATGCCATAGTTTAGCCTCCAATCGCTAATTTCAAGGTATTTTCTAACAACATTGCGCGCGTCATAGGTCCGACACCACCCGGAACCGGTGTGATAAACCCTGCTACCTCTTTAACTTCCTCAAATTTAACATCCCCAACAGCCCGCCCGTCTACGTGATTAATACCGACATCAATAACTGTTGCCCCAGGTTTCACCATGTCTGCGGTGATAAACTCGGATTTGCCGATCGCGACAACAAGAATATCGGCTTTTTGGGCTTCTACTCTCAGGTCTACTGTTCGGGAATGGCAATAGGTGACAGTAGCATTCCGATTCAATAACATCAATCCCACCGGTTTACCGACAAGCGGACTCCTACCAATGCAGACCGCGTGCCTGCCTTCTATCTTTTCTCCCGTCAATTCGATAAGCCGAATTATACCCGTCGGTGTACACGGTGTCACCCCCTCGCGGTTGATCAGGAGGTTCCCTAAATTGACTGGATTTAACCCATCTGCATCTTTATGCGGAACGATTGTATCAATAACTGCCTCGTTATCTATATGATCCGGCAGCGGCATTTGGACCAACATCCCGTGGATATCCGATCGGGTATTCAGCATTTCAATCTGCTGGACGAGAGATTCTTGGGTGATGTCTGCGGGTAGGCGATGGACTTCGGAATGAAAATGGACCTTCTCACAATCACGCTGTTTATGTTTGATATAGAGCGTCGATGCAGGGTCTGTGCCGACTTGAACAACTGCAAGTCCGGGAGTGAACGTAAGTTTCTTTAATTTTTTCCGGATCTGGCTCCGGACACGCTGCGCAAGGCGACTACCATTAAGGAGTTCGGCTGACAAATTCCTTTTCCTCCAGATTACGCTTCTTTTAACGAATGCAAATAGGTTCAACATCATGTAATATGTCGAATGATAATTAGTATACCATACATTCTAATTTCATGCACTGTTTTTTGAATTCTTGTGAGCGTCCGCAGAAAAACTCAGGGTAGAGGTTGACGTTTTCTGATATGTGCGGTATCATAGAAAATAAAAAGGCAGGAAAAAGAAATGATTCATGTAGGTGTAGGACATTCACAGGACCTTTCCACCGCTGATGCAGCGGAACACGCGACACTCATGGCAATGGGAAACGCCGGTATCGCCAAAGCCGATCTTGCCATCGTATTCGCAACCATTAACTATCAAACAGAATATGAGCAGTTACACCAAGCAGTTCAAGCAAACTCCAGTTGCGATGAACTTATCGGGTGTAGTGGGATGAGCGTCTTGACTTCAGGCGGTGAGTTTGAAGAGGAGCCTGCAATCGCCGTGATGGTGCTCCGAAGTGAACAACTTTCTGCTGTCTCTTTTAGTGCCAAAGGCACGGAATCTGAGGTAAGCGAGCAGATACAAGAAAACATCAAATCTGCCATGCAAGATGATTCACTTCTCATAATTTTCCCAGATATTCGCGCTGTGAATCCGGCAGAACTTGTAAAGCAGATCGGTCGTGATGGGACTGCACTACCTGTTGTCGGTGCAGCTGTTTCCGGGGACGCGACTGGCGCGGAGATGTACCATTGGAAAGATGCTCAGGCGACAGAGGGCGGTGCCACAGGGGTCCTCTTGAGTGGAAATTTCAACACGGAGATCGGTGTTGCCCAAGGGTGTCAACCTATTGGTAAACCGCGTGAGGTCACAAAAGCGGATGGACAGATTATTTTTGAATTAGACGGTGAACCGGCGTTGGAAAACTTTAAGGGGACATTGCAATTGTTAACACAGGAGGATATTCGCCGATCAGGCGGCACGGTCTTCGTTGGAATTGCTATGGACGATACGAATAAAAATCCAACCCGAGGCGATTTTCTAATTCGCAATCTCGTCGGAATTAGTGAAGAACACGCCGCACTCGCCATATCCGAAGAGGTAAAAACGGGACAGTTAGTGCAGTTCCATCTACGAAACCCTGCCGCCGCTGCAGAGGAAATCCAAGCAATTGTCGCACAGTTGGCTGAAAAAACACGGGAACAGTCCCCCGCATTCGGTCTCTATTTCAACTGTTTGGGTCGTGGGAAAGGGCTTTATGGTGTAACAAATCACGACATCAACATTATCCAAAACCAGTTTCCGGGGTTACCTGTGATTGGATTCTTCGGGAATTCGGAATTCGCACCGATTGGCGGTCATAACTTCGCACACGCGTACACGGGTGTGTTTGTCCTTTGCACCGCGAACTAAATTCAAGGAGTGAAAAATGAACGAAGAACTTTTTGTCGCGCAAGAATTTACACCCATCAACGGGTTTACATCCGGAATCGAGGGACCCGCCTGCGATGCAGCAGGTAACCTATATGCCGTTAACTACGAGCGTCAACATACCATCGGTAAGGTAACACCCGATGGCGATGCCAGCGTCTTTATCGAACTGTCACTCGGTAGCATCGGCAACGGTATCCGTTTTGACAGCGAAGGCTTCATGTTCATCGCCGACTATACCAATCACAACGTCCTCAGGGTTGATATGAACACGCGGGAAACCAGCATTTATGCCCATGAACCGACAATGAACCAACCCAATGACCTCGCTATCGGTGCAAATGATATTCTCTATGCAAGCGATCCGAATTGGGGCGCGTCAACAGGACAAATCTGGCGGGTAGATACGGATGGAACAGTGACGCTGTTAGAGGCAGACATGGGCACCACGAATGGTATTGAAGTGAGTCCCGATGAAAAAGTCTTGTATGTCAACGAATCCGTACAGCGCAACGTCTGGGCATACGATTTGTCGCCTGAAGGTGATATTAGCAACAAACGGCTGCTGATTCAGTTTCCTGATTTCAATATGGACGGAATGCGGTGCGATGTTGAAGGCAATCTCTATATCACTCGGCACGGCAAAGGGACAGTCGCTAAACTTTCCCCTGCTGGTGAAGTGTTGCTGGAGGTAGAGTTAACAGGCAAACTCTGCTCGAATCTCGCTTTCGGTGGACCCGATGGACGCACCTGCTACGTCACGATGGCAGACCGTGGGAATGTAGAAGTATTTCGCGCCGACACGCCCGGCAGAAGTTGGCAGCTATACCAATAAATACACGATCCGACTCCATCTATTCGCTATATCTGTCAACTTCTAATGTGTTGAGCGACCCTTGCATATCAGGCGACTTTGGCGGTGGTAACACATGGAGCCAATGTCCATCGTCTTCATAACGCTCGGTGGCACCTATATTGGACCACCAAGAGTGCGTCCACGTCCGTGCCTGGAACCGATCAAAGTTAACGCCCATCCGAATCGGTTCAGCGGCTTCGGGATAATCCAACATCTCCCACGGAATTTCCATCTCCACGATCCATCCGTCTTTGACGATTTTCGCTGCGACATTCCATTGGCTTATCCGTTTATCTCGCTCAGGATCCTCTGGATCGATTTTGACGTATTTCTTGCCGAGCGGGTTTGCCATGAAGAAGGTCCGATCAGCAAATCGGTGTGAATGAAATGGATCAATACTGAAAGAGACCCAATCCTCTATTGCACTGTCGAACCGGATTTGATCTTTGGTTTGAACTATGGCGATTTTGTTGGGTTGTGAGTCGTAAAGATGCCAGCCTACATAGATAGCCTTAGGTGTGTAAACCAATTTAACGACCGAATCATCCTCAATCACTTTTTTGGTTCGGACATGCGTAAACCGATCAGCTTGCGGTGCGATTTTCCAACACGCGTCATCAAGAATTCCATCAATAGTCGGCGGGTAATCGACTTTTACAGCAAGCATCTCTCTTCGGATCGTGTTTCCAATAGGTATTGACTGCTCCTTCAATTTACGGCTAACATTGATGTCCATCGCGCCAAAATTACTCAGATTTCGGAGCAGGTCCTCAACGCGTTCGGGTGCGATCTTCCCAACAATGTTCACAAAAGTGGCTTCCTCAGGCATTTTCGGAATCACTATGACAAAAATACCGTAAACCTTGTCTTCGTCGAATAGCAAGTTAATTTCGACGGTTTCCTTGTCCTCCTCGATTTTGAAAAGAACCTCCCACTTATCTTTTTCGAGTTTCTGCCGGAAGTAGTTAACTAATTCCTGTTCATCAACGGTTTTCCTATCGTAAGTGCGCACATAGATTCCGCTCAACATCTGAATCAATTCTGACACTTCTGCTGCGTTGCTCAGCGATTTGGAAGCGAGATTGATCAGGTTTGGGGTTAAGTTGACCTCGACTTTTGCCTCAATGCTCCAAGGGAATTCAAGGGATACAAATCCTCTTCCCCCCACTTTGTCTGTTTCGCTCTGTTCAGCGACTGCGGTCTGCATCAGTGTTAGGGAGAAAACTAAAAAGAGCAGCATGAACAGTAGGAACTGGTATCTGTGTAGTTTCATAGTGCGCTTCCTTCATGATGTGGACGTTTATAGTATTTTCTATCTGGAATAACTTTGCGAAACGCGTGCGTGATCGCAATCTGTGTTCCCTTATTGTAATATTGTCCTCTTAACACTATTGCCTTGAACAAGTCCATCAACATCTATGGTCGTTGCGAGTGAAGCCTCCGTGATTTTCTATTTTTTTCTGATGACTGTCGTGCCTCGGAAGCGTCTTCAGTATTTTGCGCCGATTTATTGCCTGTTTGCATCTCTCTGATAATTTCGTCCTGACTTAGGGCACGATTCCAGATACGGAGTTCGTCAATCAGACCGCGGAAGTGGCGGTCCGCGCCAGCAACAGGTTTTATATCGTGTGAATTTCCTACCCGAACTGATGCTGTATCGGCTTTACCCGGAAGAGAAGCATTAGATCGGTAAACCGCAGTAAGTTTGCCATTTATCCAATACCGGTGTATTTGGTTACGCAATAAGTAGTTTCGGACATA
>JAAXHI010000046.1 GCA_012270875.1 Candidatus Poribacteria bacterium
GATGCCTGGATTAATGTCGGAAATAGTGGGGGACCCTTATTGAACATCCACGGTGAAGTCATTGGGATTAACTCTCTAATTCGGCGTGCCGACAACACACCCGCAACAGATGCTGTCAGAGCAGGCGCGGGGTTCGCTATCTCCAGCAACCTCGTTGAAAAGATCGGGACGCAGCTCATCGCAAACGGACGCATCATCCGCGGATACCTCGGCATCGGTATGATGGAAGTACCACAGGGGATTCGCGTTCGGCGTGTACTCAAAAATATGCCAGCACATCTCGCAGGGCTGCAGCGCGGCGATATCATCGTCAAATACAACGGACAGCAGGTAAAAGATACCGACGAATTCAAGATGTGGGTCGCTGATTCTCCAATCGGTCAGAATTCAAAAATTACGGTACTCCGAAACGGGCATGAGCGGATGTTTAATGTCACAATCGCGGAAATGCCGTCACTACAAGCGGGGAGACCTGTTCAACCCGACAACTCCGTCGCCTGGAGACGACTCGGACTATCAGTGCGGAAATTAGAAAAAGGTGATTTTGAAAGGTACGCCTATCTCACCGAGAAGGATCAAGGCCTTATCGTTGATGGGGTGCGAGAGCGCAGCCAGATTCCACAAGGCACGCTCATTGTTGCTGTCAATGGACGAAAGATCAACACTGTTCAAGAACTTGAAGCTCTCCTTCAAAAACAGCAGAAAGAAGTCGAAGAACTTATCCTCGATGTCAAAAGCAGTCACGGCTCAGAGCAGATAACCATGCAGCTAAAACCTTAGCCCCGATAAAAATATATGACAACATCAACACCCCTGACGCTCAGAGAAATCTTCAGTCCAGGCGGCCTCATCTCACGGCACCTTGAAGGGTATGAGTTCCGCCAAGAGCAATTGCAGATGGCGCATGAAGTCGCCAGAGCATTGACAGCCGCTGAACACCTAATTGTTGAAGCAGGAACAGCGGTCGGTAAAAGTTTCGCTTATCTAATCCCCGCAATTTCCCTTGCACGCAAATCAGAACAAACGGTAGTCATTTCGACGAATACTATCAGCCTACAAGAACAACTGGTCACAAAAGACATCCCATTTCTAAAACGTGTACTCCCCCGCGATTTCAACGTAGTGCTTGCAAAAGGACGGCGTAACTACCTTTCACGGCGAAGGCTGAAAAACCTGCTCAATTATGAACGCGGTTTATTTGATACGATCGAAGAAGTCGATCAGGTCAGCGAGATCGCAGAATGGGTAGATCAGACAGCGGATGGTAGCAGAGCAGACCTGCCGTGGCAGCCGAATCCACAGGTATGGGATAAGGTCACTTCCGACAGAGATAACTGCCTCGGACGCAACTGTGAAACCTACGATACCTGTTTCTATTTCAAAGTCCGACGCGAAATGCACAATGCCGATCTACTCATTGTGAACCATCACCTCCTCTTCAGCGATCTCACAATCCGAAAAGACAGCGACTCAGCCGTCGGGATCCTGCCTGATTATGACTATCTCATCATTGATGAAGCACATCATCTCGAAGCAACGGCAACCAACCACGCAAGCGTCAACTTCAATAATACGCGCCTCAAATGGCTACTCGATTCACTCTACAATGAGCGCAGTAACGACGGCTTGGCAGAACATTTCCAGTCACCACAACTGAAAGATCAAGTCGTAGAAGCACGCGAACAGACGAATATACTTTTCAACAGTGTTCTTGAGGCGATGGAAGAAGAAATTGAAACAGCAGGACGCGGCATTTCGCTAACACAACGCATTCATAGAAGCAATTTCGTCGAAAACGTGTTAGACGCACCCCTCTTAGCAATTGAAAAAACGCTGAAACGGCTTCGGGACAATGCCATGACAGACGATGACGAGCAGGAAATTACTGCCCACCACAATCACTGCCAACGGCTTCGGGACGAATTAGATATGATCATTCGGCAGAGCGATCCGAATTACGTCTATTGGACAGAAGTATCAACACGAGGACGAACACCGCGTATCCTTCTAAACGCTACCCCCGCAAATATCAACCAGATGTTGCAAGACTATCTCTTCACAGAGAAAAACAGCGTTATCATGACGAGTGCTACGCTTTCTACGAACCGCAACTTCGCTTATTTTAAAGCACGGGTCGGCATAGATGCATGTCGTGAACTGCTGGCACATTCCCCATTTGATTTTAAAAAGCAGGTCCAGATTCACATTCCGAAAGGGATACCCGATCCAAAAAGCAACGATTTTATACCAGCAGTGGCTCGTAAAATTAAACACTATCTCGAACTCACCCACGGCAAAGCATTCGTCCTCTTTACAAGTTACAAAATGATGGATGAAATCTATGAGACCGTCGCACCCGATTTAGAAGATATAGGGATTAGCACCTTTAAACAGGGCGGTGAACTCTCTCGGACGGACATGCTTCAGGCGTTTCGTGAGGATACGGATTCAGTTTTATTCGGAACATCAAGTTTCTGGGAAGGCGTTGATGTACGCGGTGAAGCACTCAGCAATGTGATCATCACACGACTTCCATTTGAAGTACCAACGCATCCCGTAATGGAAGCGCGCGTGAAACAGATCAAGGAAAGCGGCGGAAATGAGTTTTTCGAGTTCAGTCTACCGGAAGCAATTTTACGCCTCAAACAGGGGTTTGGACGGCTCATCCGCACGCAGACCGACAACGGGATTGTTGTTATTCTTGATCCACGGATTAAGACAAGAAGTTATGGCAAGCAGTTTCTCGCTTCGCTACCAGACTGCGAAATTGTGGAAGAATAAAAAATGCTCGCCGTGTCTACCACAGCGAGCATCTTATAAGAGGTCTAAATAACGCCTGCGCTATCCTATCATCTCTTATCGGACAGAAGTGTACGCACAAATCAACCTAATACCGCTTCGTTGCGGGTTGCGCAACACGAATCCCTTTATTATGTGTAAAAGGGAACACGAAGTCTATCGTTTGATACCGTTGTGCTGCACCCGGCGGCGGTGCCTTTTCGATCGGTAGGATGACCTTTAACTCCTCGGCGTTCGATTTGGTTTCTACAAACGGTAAGAAACCTTCCGCACTCCCACCGGGGGGGACCCCTGTTCGGCGCTTACCGACCTGTTTCTCGACAATAGGCATCCGTTTTTCAATCAAAATCCGACGCGCAATTTCCAATCCATTTGTGACATAGAGACCTGTCGCACGTGCCATGTATGTAAAACGTTCTTGTAAATCATCGTAATCCATACCGTTATAGATATTTTCACCCTGATCAACGACAGTGCACTCCTTGACATTAAAGATGATATTCTCACTCCGATTGTTGGTAATTTTCACATAGAATACATCTGTTTTGTCGCCTTGGTGAAGGGCTTCGGTCTCATAAAAAGGTGAAAATGCGTTCCCGCGATTGTACTTTCTATCTAAATCTGCCCCTCGCCAATAAGCGATAGAAACTGTAATCCCATCTACTGTTTTCGTCAAAATCGGTTGTCTCGACTGAACGTCAAACAATTGTGGGTAGTTTGACATCATGAGGACATCAACGACTTTCTTATCTTCGCCAGTCCCCAATTCAATCTGGGTCTTGGCTTCTGTCCAGTCTTGAAGGAAGTCACTCCATTTGTCAGTGGCGTGTGCGTATTCATCGAACGAGAACACGTAAGTTAACGCTTCCATATTGGCGTCGCGTGCTTTCCCGATTCGGAACCCGACGGTCTCCATACCGTATTTATCCAGCACAGGTTTCGCGAGTGCCTCAGAAGGGACCGCTGGGACAACCACCTCTTGGGTCGGGTTTGCACTCTGTTCCATCTTTGCTTTCGCTATATTATGGACAGGTTGAATCGGTGACAAATTCGTGAGCGCAGTACCGCAACCTGCAACGCTAAAGGCGAGTGCAAATAGTAAGACAAAATTGAGTGTTGTGAATCTATTCAACCATTTCATTGATAATGTTGCCTCCTTGTTACCATTCTACGAATGATAAGTTCGTTTCTCACTTTCTATTCCGGGCTACTCAACAGATCAGCACGCTAACACCAGAACTGTTCAATTGTTACATATTTCGATTTTTGCCACAAATCTCTTTATCGTAGGAGCGAACTGTGCTCGCGATTTTCCAGCAAAATACTTGAAAAACCGAAAACTGAATGACGCTGACGCTAACACGTATCGCTGATTTGAAAACACCGGTTAAAATCCAAATGGCGCGTCTAAACGAGTTTTGTTGCATTAAGTTAGCATAACAACAATTTTTAGTCAAGAAATATGTGACAAGAATTTATGGCGACTATCTCACAACGCTTAACTTTCCGATTTCTTGGATGGATACCCCCTCCTGCTCCGCAGAAATACGGTAAATATAGATGCCTGATGCCACACGAGCACCGCTAAGATTCGCACCATTCCACTCGAACTTCCCTTGTGAGAATACATTCTGATGCGTTTCTCTATAAACAAGCGCACCCGTCGGCATAAAAATCTCAAGGTTAACGGTATTCGCAATTTGGGAGGCAGAGAGTCGATAGGCAAACGTCATCATCTCGTCCCCTAAACGCAGCGGATTCGGATATACGCGCGTCTCCTCAAAAGTAAACGCGCCCGCCTCAAGTTGTTCTACCCGCAACTCGTAGGAATCCACGCTACTGAACCCGCCATCCGATTCAACAACAAGGTAGAACGTCTCTGTCATCTTAGGTGGATAAATAAGCTTCAACCCCGCGATCTCTGTCGCAGTTTCGCCAGTCGCAAGGAGTTCACCGGTCGCCGCATGGAGAGACAATCGATAATTCGTCTCCGGTGGAAGATCCGCCAAAGTTACTAAAATCGTGATGCCACCGACAGCCTCCAACTCGTACACATCGCGCACATCACTCACGTCAAACAGAAAAGAATTGTAGGTCTCGCCGTATGTGATCGGATATGCCGTCGCAATCGTATCATTCGGTTCGTAAGTATCGCCAAACGACACCAGAATCGGGATCGTAAAACCCTCAGCACCGATATTCGTTATTGAAACCCCAGTTACCGTGCCATCGTTCGCATTGCTATTCGGGAAAGTGTCAGGCGTAAAAGCCGTGTGTCCGTCATCTAAGGAATAAGCAGCACCTTCGGTGATCGTTACCACATTGATAGATTCAACACCGTCTTGTTGGTAAAGACCGAGATGTTCGGGGTCTGTCGGGTCCTCAAGCCATATCTGGTGCGAAGCATCATAAGAACCGGGTGGATACGGTCGCGTTTCATCGATATGCCAAATCAAAATGCCTGACTCTGGTAAGTAGGTATCAAAAGTTGCCCCTGACGTTTTGTTCCGATTCTCTATGAGGAAAAATTCTCTCGCTACTCCGTCAACCGAATTACCTGACGCGTGAATATCAATTTTGAAAAGTTTATTCGTTTTCGGACCGAGTTCAAAACTCGGCACATCAATTTGCTGGTTTTCGGTGATCTGAACGGGTTCGATCCAACCGAGACGACCATTCTGAGGCCGCGCGTCAAAATCCCACTTAAGATAACCCATGATATGGCTCGGTTCCAAACCGTTTCCGATGCCAAACTCCTCAGGACCTTGATACGGACCGAATGCACCCATCAGGCCCCATTTATGGTCATGCGGACCTGTGAAAATCCCATAAACATCAGGCGCGCCGAAATCATGAAAAAACTCGTGGAAATAGATACCTAAATGTGGATGTTCAAAATCAGGTTCCTCAGCAACAACCGCAGCTGTATTGACACGCACCCCATCGTAAACAGCATTAACACCCGGAAGGAGGACAGACTGGATGTCATAATCAATAATACCTGTGGAGGCTTGGTCATTACCTGAATGGATTAGGAAAACATGGTCAACAATTCCGTCTTTATCTCTATCGTATTGCGAAAAATCAACAATCGCATCTACTGCCGTACACGCTTCCCGAACCAATTCCCGATAGCGTTCTAAGATTCGGACCCCTTCACCATAATACGTCATCGGTTTTTTGGCGCGAATCCATTCATTGCCTTTAGGGAGCACCCCTCCCATCGGTCCCGGCTGGATATCCATTTGTCCATAGGAATTTTCGAGAAAATAGGTTTTCATCGAGACACCTTCTGTCGCGAAAAGGTATCTGTCGAATGCCGCGCCCTCCCTACGTCCCGGCATATCAGAAAAATCTATCTTCAAAGCAAGCACATATTCTATACCATCGGATTGTAAAACACCCTGTTCTCTGGCGAAACAACAACCCTCCAGTGCTTCAAGAAAGTCAGCCTCACTCTGCGGTGCCTTCGGCACTAATTCCCCGCTGGTCGAGTCTTCATTGAAAAAGAGATAAGGATTTGGAGGCGCAGCGATACTTAACCCGGAAAATAGCAGCAGACAAACCATGCCAACAATCAGTCTAATTTTCACACCCAGACCCGATACCGTCCCCCTCAAACCCGGTAGGTGCGGTTTCCCAACCGCTTCCCTCAAACCCGGTAGGTGCGGTTTCCCAACCGCACCGGATCGTCCAATGGAAAACGTAAAACCTAATATTTTTTTAAAACTGGCTGGTTTTGCACAAGAAAGGCGTGAGGGAGACTTAATCAAACTCGCCTCCACACTTCCGGCATAAGATATAGAACTGAATATCATCGGATTGTGCGTGTTGTATGATGAGATCGACTGTCTGTTGTGGCAGATCTGCTTCACATTTCGGACATTTATAGAGTGAACCTTCTATTTCAGGAAATTTGGTTAAGTCCCCCCATATATCCTGAATCCAATATTTGAATTCCCAAGGTATTTCGGTGTTGACAGTCGTCGCAATCTCGACGGCATGCCGGATGAGTTTTCGGCATTCGTGAATGGAAGCAGGTTCGTAAAGGTGCGGCAAATACCTCAGCGGCAGCGGTTTCCCTTCTGTCTCAGTTTCGGCATTAAAATCGCGGGAACGGGTGAGTAAAATCTGATCCAAACGTGAACCGTCTTCCCGACCTTTAGACCAGAAGCGGTAATAGCCAGTGCGTTTGATGTGAAAAAAAGCAGGGTGTTTGCTCGGTTTTTTGCCTGTTGGGTCGTCTAAAGCCGTATCCCAAATCCAGCGTCCCCACTTAGTCGTATCATCAGGGTTCGCCCAAATTTTTATCGCACCTGGACCCCCGTCTTTATCCCACGGCTTTGGCTGTACGTCATCCATACCGATCCAATAAGAGTCTTTGCTATACTCAAAGAAGACCCGCGCCCAAAGATACCACTTCCCGGTTTTAGGGATATAAATCTCGTGTATCGCACGCGCTCCGGGCGAACTATCAATGGCTTTGCCACCAGAGGCTTCTCCGTGATCAACGATTTTCACGCCGTTATCAAGATGAATCGCCTTATCCGCTTCAATAATAAGTGTGTCCTTGGGCACCCGAATAACTTCCTCAGGTTCATCTGTGTTCTGCAGATCTGCCGGTTCACTGAGATTATAACTCGTCGCGATCCTTTGCGAAACCTTCTCAAACTGTTTTTCCGACAGATTCGCATCAAAAAAACAGTCTCGGATGCCTTTCTTCCATAAATCCAGCAAGAGAAACATCGCTTTCAAGTTCCCATCCGGGCGTTTTCGCGTACCCACTACGATTAACATACCCGTATCTTTGGAGCGGCTGATTAGGCAGCGATGGAGTGGGAAATCTGATTTCCTGCGGACTCTGCTTGAAACGACGAGGGGCGCGTAGAACCGACATCTTTCATCGCAGCCAGGAATCTTCGCGCGTTTCGCTCTACAGCATTCTGGGCAGATTAGCATACCGCCGAGGGCAGGGCAGATGCGTTTCCCATTATTGGAACGGCAGGTGCGACACCGCTGACTTTTGTACCGTTTCGCTGATGTTTGCCGTTTGTAATGTCGCATAATTTTCCTCAGAAAAACGGGCATTGTTGGCAGACACACCCAAGTATTCTATGACTTACATCTTCCCTATTAAAGTCCCCCTGATAAGGCGGATTTAGGGGGTTTCTTTTACAGTTAAAGTCCCCCTGATAAGGCGGATTTAGGGGGTTTCTTTTACAGTCCTCATAACGCACACTGTTGGGACACCAAGGCAATTAACTCGGACGATTCACGAGAT
>JAAXHI010000148.1 GCA_012270875.1 Candidatus Poribacteria bacterium
TAATATTGTCCAAACTTTAGTATAACTATATGGGACAGATCTATTATGAAATCGGACAGATCGCTGCAGCGATCCGTGCCTGTCAAATGGCACTTCAGTTAAAAAAAAATAAAACAGATAGCAAATCTCAAGGACAATTGAACCTTTCGGATTACGATACTTTTTTCTCAAATGTCCATGCGAATCTTGCG
The DNA here is from genome assembly GCA_012270875.1 of Candidatus Poribacteria bacterium. GTDB lineage: Bacteria > Poribacteria > WGA-4E > WGA-4E > WGA-3G > WGA-3G. The sequence goes on from JAAXHI010000148.1 coordinate 192, forward strand.
ACAGTGTATGAAAACACGGGGCAACTTGACGAGGCGATTCGGCATTATCAGGAGGCACTTGAACTCGTGCCATCTCAACTGTCCGTGCATCGTGATCTTGCGGGTGCCTATTGGAAAAAACAGCGATATACAGCAGCCGAGCCACACTACAGACAGGTCATCAGGCATGACGCGCCGGATGCCCAAGCCATTTATAGACTCGGTTTAATTTCTCTGAGGAAGAAGGATTATCTCGAAGCCGTCTCACTGTTTAAAAAGGTTATCGCAATTGAGGCGACGCACGTTTGGGCATACGGTGCATTAGGTGTTGCTTATCAGGAACTTGGAAATATTCCAGCGGCGATTGGTGCCTTTGAACGGGTTTTAGAGTTGGAACCGGGGAATAAGGTTGTGTTAGACAAACTCAGGGAACTGCATGAATTAAAGTAGAAGGACAAAGATCGCGAGCACAGCTCGCTCCTACCAAGGGTCCGAAGATCGCGAGCACAGCTCGCTCCTACCAGAAGAGGCGTGTGATTTACAAAGGGTCCGAAGATCGCGAGCACAGCTCGCTCCTACCAGAAGAGGCGTGTGTGTTTTGGAATCGGTATGTGAAAAAATATTTTCGACCCATTACTTCATAGATGACAAAGTAGTAGGTTACTCGTAGACGCGCTGGCGGGTTTACCATAACTCAGTACGTCTACGAGCGTTGGAAAAAATATGGTTCTTATTTGAAATGGTGTGTTGACTTAATATGTCCCCAGGTTGTACCGAGTTTGTCTCTGGGATCAACTGCTAAATAATCCTTAAATCCCTTTTCCATGAGTTCTTGAATATCTTCTTGTTCCAAGGCAGAATGGAAAATAGCGACTTCGTCCATTGCTCCGGGAAAGAAGTTGCCGCCTGGATCCCAGACACCACACCCGCCAATATTGACGTTGAAGTTAGACGAACCGTGGTTTGCCCAACCCCCTTTTTTCTCAACATACTCACCATCAATATAGGTGTGGACATACTCTGTTGTGGCGACGCACCCGACGTGGTGCCACTCACCATCGTCGTGTTTGTATTTCCAAGGATTTTGTGTTCCACCTGCGGTGGGTGTCCAGAGATTGACAGCTTGCGGCGTAATAAAGCCGAACTCAGGTGAATCGTTCTGTCCAACGAGTCCAGTACGGTTTGCGTTAACATCACCGGTCTGAACCCAAGTGAGAATGGTGAACTCTTCGAGACCATCCAAGAGTTTTTCATGGGTTGAGACACAGCTGGCTTTTCCATCGAATTTGAGGGCTTGACCGAATTTACCTTTTACCCATTCAGGGGATTTGATAAGTTCGCCATCGTGTCCTGCGTCGGAGAGGTCGGCAGCGGTGTTTCCTTTGCCGTCGTCAAATAGCCAGATACCGACTGCTGTTTCGAGATCAATTTCGGCGGTACTCACATGAACAGTGATAAGACTGAAACAGATTACCCCGAGTGCCAATAAAATTTTTTTCATGGTATTCCCTCTAATATTTACCGTAAGTCGTTGATAGACATTACAGCATTAGGATTCATTTTCAATTTAAGATTTATAATAGAATAAAGCGCGAAAAAACGCAAGAAAAAACCTGACTTAGCTATAGCTTTCTGTATACGAACACAGGAAAGTTTATCTAAATCAGGTTTAACGACCTATACCTACTTCAAGCGTAGGGTATTTTAAGGTTTAATAACTATCTTTCAAGTGTCCCCAGATCGTGGGGAGTTTATTGGCAGGTTCCACGGCGAGTGCTTGTGCGTTAAGGAGTTTGGCATCGCCGATTGCGGAATGATCGCAGCCTGCACCGTCGCCGCCATTCCCCATGATGATTTCGAGTTCTTTTGCGTTGGTAGGAATGTCAAACTCCACGTGGACAGCATCAACGTTCTTTCCGCCATCAGTGCCTTGAAGTACTTCAGATTTGAAAACCTGTTTTCCGTCAACACTGAAGGTGAATTCGCCGCTGCCGCCGTGGCCGCATTCTGCGGGATCTTTCTCATCGGACATACCGACGTATCCTTCAAATTTAAGGTAATTGTCGCCGCTTAAATCGTAAACAACTGTAGCGACAGAGTGGCTACCAATCCCGCGTTCAAAGTAGATACCGCCGATGACAATAAGGTTACGGGTGCCAGCACCTTCACCGATAGTGGCGTTGTCTGTATCTATGGGACCACCCCAGCCTGTCCATTCTGCTTCGGGGTTCTTTGGGGAAAGTCCACAATCATTTGGTTTGGGTTGGCTACCGCCGACGAAAGAGAGATAGGTGACACCGTTCCGGTCATCTTCTTCGACGACTTCGTCATAGTCGTTTTGCGTAGCATCCCCTTCTTTACCGACCTCTTTAATAGGTTTCGCGCCATCACCATCTATGTTTTCACAGTCGTCTTTGGCTGCGTAGACGCTGAAAGCCAGTCCGACAATAAGCATAGCGATTAACGCACATATATTAGCAAATTTCAATTTTTGACCTCCATCTGTGTTGGTATTTTATGCGAGAATTCTGGGATGAGATTCTCGGTAGTCGTGTTTATCAAATAAAAGACGCAATTGGTTGCGTCTAAGTTACACCGCTTTAACATGAAGGGTGTCTTCATCTGCGCGGTTGTATTCGTAGCGTTCGTCCGCGGCGAAGATGATATCCAATTCGCGCTGTGCATTTCTTCGGGAGTCTGATGCGTGCACAACATTATGTGTTATATCAACAGAGAAGTCGCCTCGGATGCTTCCCGGTTGAGATTTCCTTGGATCGGTCTCTCCGTTAAGGATGCGCACCAGTTCGATCGCGTTCCGTCCTTCAATAGCTAAGGCAATAATAGGTGCCGATGTCATGAATTCGATAAGTACATCGTAAAATGATTTCCCGTGATGGACAGCGTAGAGTGCTTCTGCTGTGACGCGCGGAAGCTGCAGCAGCTTCATCGCAGCGATCTTGAGTCCTCTGCGTTCGTAGCGGGCAATAATTTCACCGACCAGTCCGCGTTGAACGCCATCCGGTTTGATTAAAACCAGTGTCTGCTCTATTTCCATGGTCCCTCCATATCAACTTTGCACGCGCCTCCATAGCACGCTCAGCAATACAAGCATTCGAGGCTTGACATCAAGCCTTTTTAAGTATACCATATTTTCACGGCATTTGCCAATTTTATTTTCCTAAAACCGATCTAATGGAGATGGTTATGTACGACAAATTCGGTGAAGTAGCACTCAAGACAAAAGAACGGATGGAAGTCGGTGTCGTCACTGCACCCGATGAACGTCATGCCGAAGAGGTTAAGCAGTTCCTTGGGCATAAACCGGGCAACTATAAGTGGCATATTGAACGATGTGTCACAGAAGTACTGGATGCGTTAGAGACGCGTTTCTATGTCGGTAAACTCGACGGTCACGTGATTACTAATATTATGACGGTTGAGTATGAAGGGGTCGGTATTTTAGGTCACGTCTTTACGCTCCCTGAGCAGCGCAGGAAAGGTGCGTGTAAAGGTGTGATGGCATACCAGATGGAGGATTTTCGGCAGCGTGGGGGTCGCGCTCTCTACCTCGGCACCGGATACAATAGTCATCCGTATTATATCTACCACAGTTTCGGATTTGAGAGTGTGTTTTCAGAATCGGGTTTCATGAAATATCACGTCCACGCAGATTTTGAAGAACGCTACTTCGCGCCTACGTCTGCACATCCGAAATCTGTCGAATGGCACGACTGGCCGAAAGTCACGGCATTATCAGGTATCGTCGGATGGGATGCACTGCGGAGTCTGGCATGGAATGTATACGGTCCTACGAATCTTGAGGGCGGTTTTCTGAGTTTCAAACACACTTTGGAGACAGAAAATCGTTATGACGATGCGAAGTTACTCATTTCGTCGGAAGGGACAATCGTCGGGTGGGCAACTGTAAACCGTGATACGCGTTGGCGACCGGCGACTGCGGTGTTGGATCTCTTTTTCCACCCGAATTTTTCGGACAGTGTTCCGGCGTTGCTTTTAGCCGTGCAGTTCCCTGATGCGAAGGTTCAGTGTTATGTTGATAGTGGTGCTGAGCAGAAGGCATCGGTTTTAGAAGCGTCAGGGTTTACCTGTGAAGGACGACTTAAAAATCAGTTTGAATATGGTGGACAGGATTATGACGTTTTGGTGTTTGCACGGGAGTAATAGTAGTGTGATATTCCAGGTTGTCACTAAAATAAAAGATTATGTGGATTTCTGCCAATGTTAAAACCACACTTGAATTTATTCTTAACATGTCCAGTGAATTTGGTATAATATGAAAATAGGGTAATTTATCATTATTTTTTTTGAAAATTAGATTTTTCTACAGATTTAATTTGACATAAAAGTTAAATTATGGTAAACTTGCCATATTAAGATATATTACTGTTTTTAAATGAACTATGAATACATTGTCTTTGCAGATTTCTTGAAATTTAATCGATTCTTTTGCTTAGGCAGCAATTTAGAGGCATGCTAAAACCAGAATTGAAATTTACAAAATAACTCATCACGCAAGTTTCGTAGCATACTTCTTGTCATGTGGAATAAATAGTTATGATAACATATGAACAATGGAACAAAGCAATCATCTCCTACTTTTTTGAAGATCACGAGGATCCCGATGAGATTGTCTTTCTGCAAACCAATGCTGAAACACTTAGTGAAATTGCTGACACTAAACTTTCCGATCTCGACATAGTGGATGCCGCTGCGAGTTTGACCGAAGTTGTTAGAGAGAAAGTTGTTTTTAATGATTCAGTTGATTTTTGGTTAATAGATCCAACCAAAATATCTCCACAACTGAACCACTCTGAAGGCGAACCGCCTCAAGTTGCTTTCCTAGCACTTGCAGTACTCGCGGCGAGTGAGATGGAAACCCGGCGTTACTACGAACATCTGAATGAACTCGTCTTTGGTGATCCAGACAGAGGTAGGTGGCCGCAAAATGAGTTGGAAGACATTGAGAAATTCTGGAAACACCTCCAAGAATGGGCAAAAGATCAACGTAATATTGAGTTTCATTTAATCCAAGGTCCCCGGAACCAAAGATTTGTCTGGTATCCCAAATCCCAATGTCTTATTAGCAAATATGACGAACATAGCCTTCAAGTAATCTTTCAGGCAGCTAATCTGAAACCGGGAGCTTATCTCGCCGAATCACAACTTCTTGATATACTTCGTTCAAGTAGATATTTTCAAAATCTGTCAGTAAAAATAACACGACCCATTCTTGAAAAAAGGCCTGCTGAAACCCGATTGATTTTAAGGCAGATCCAATTATTATTGGTGAATTGGGACGGAGAGGGACAGGAAAGGTCCCAATCTGGAATAACAAAAAAACGTAAATCTTATTCAATTGATGTCCAACTAAAATTCAATCCGTTTAAGGCTGAATATATTGAACGGATTCACTACTGGTTCAGACGCAAGCAAAATTCTCAAATTACTTTTAAACCTAATTCCCTCAATGTCGAATCCCTACAGTCAGATGATGGTAAATGGTTTGAACCATTTGTTGTGAATGTCAACACTTTATCGCTTCAGGTGTTAAAAAACGGTATTGAAATCAAATCGAAAGAAACCAGACCATTAACTTATCAGTTAAAACCCTCTGATATTTGGGTTTTCCGAATCAATTCAGAACCAGATGATGGCTGGTTTAGTCAAGGAAATTTTTTGCTGCATGAACGACACCATATAATATTTCGTAAAGAACAAAGTCTTCGGGTCACATCAATTTTAAAACATGTCTGCGATCCGTTTACTTCGCCAAAATCAATTTGTGTTGATGATGAAGAGACAGATTGGCAATATGTTGAGGTTAAACCAATAGTTTTATGTAATACCCCTATTTTGGGATATTATATCACAACATCGGATACAATTAGTTTCGTCGGCGGATTACCACTGGATCGGCGTAGTAACACTTATTTTGGTTTTTGTCCTCCTGCGGTTGTTTTTCCTAACCTTATTGCCGATTCTAATGAACCGTTTTATATGAATGGTCAAGCCAAGGAAGTTCCCGGCGATCGAAAAATTGAGTTCGGGAACAAACTTGATGCGAATGAATACCGATTTTCATACCTTGATCAGTCCATAAAAAAATTGATCATCATTTCCGCAAATCGCTCCACTGAACACGAAAAGCAAACCCTTGCCATTAACCTTGATCCTAATGCTAAGAAGTTGCCTATTTTCAAAGATTTCAAGATTACTGAGATTTCTGAAGAATCTGACGTGTGGTTAGCAGGAGCGAAGTTTTTCGGTGAAGACAACATCCCACGCTTTGTAGAAAATGATGAAGATACATCAGTCTTATCCGCTGCTGAACTTATATCATCAGTCGTGAGAGTAGCAATAGAACTCAAACAAGAAAATACCTCTCCTCCAGAGTGGCTCTACAAGGCAATCAGTAATCTAAATCAAAATGTGGCATTACGAGCACTTGTTGAAAAGAAGTTAAATGATTATTCGGAAACAGCACTTTCATATCATGATCTCTGTAGTTTGGGAGGTGATTGATTGTGTATATGAAACCTTATCCTGAAGAAAAACGAGAAACCTTAGCTGAACGTAGCATTAATGATGTTGATGATTTTATTATTTTGTTTGAAGAAATTAAAGGAACAGATGCATCATCATTAGAAAAGATGGTTACTCCACCAAAGGGATTCCCAAAAAATAGGAAACTTAAACCAAAAGCACGACGCCCTCTTTTTAGGCAATTCATTTCCAAATTGAAAAGAGAAACTTCCGATGCTAACTCTGTCGTTTGGAATCAATTTGGACAAATTTTCAGATGGTGGGTTAAATCACAACCAGAACTTTTTAAAATAATTGAGGATTTTAAAAATGACGCAGACTTCAATGAAAAAAGTAATGAGTGTACCGTTGACCCAAATAGTGAACTTGATGTAAGATGTTTCAAAGTTTTACTGGAAGCAAACCGGAACTACCAAATAAATCAGGAGACAATTCAACGTTTTTACCAGTACGGTTATTTCCTCAAAGATAAACAAATTGAAGATCTTATTAATAACGCCCTAACTCAAGAAGAAATTGAGCACAAGCAGCGTCTGGAGGAACTACCAGGTAAGTGTACTGCCATCGGAAATTAGGG
>JAAXHI010000586.1 GCA_012270875.1 Candidatus Poribacteria bacterium
TTTAGTATACGCTTCGCACAAGCCCCATGCTTTAGCTTGGGGTTATTGACTCACATTTCCCCTATTAGTCAGCAGCGACTTCCTCATGCCCATTCTGCCGGACATCCCGTTCAATTAAACCGTCACGAATGTGGAGCACCCGTTTGGCATGTTCAGCAACTTCCGCTTCGTGTGTCACCATAATAATAGTATTACCTTCATCGTTCAATCGGTTGAAAATCGCCATAATTTCTTCACCCGAACGCGTATCTAAGTTTCCTGTCGGTTCATCGGCAAAAATCATTGACGGACTATTAACCAACGCACGCGCGATCGCGACACGTTGAATTTGACCACCAGACAATTCGGTTGACTTGTGATCGACCCGATCTGCTAAACCGACGGCTTCCAGAGCCTCAAAGGCACGCCGTTTCCGCTCTTTTCTACCCAAACCCGCGTAGATTAGCGGCAATTCAACGTTGTTGAGCGCGCTTGTACGCGGTAGAAGGTTGAACGACTGAAACACGAACCCGATCTTTTTATTCCGAATATCTGCGAGACGATTATCGGAAAGTTGACCTACCTCTTCGCCTTCAAGGAAGTACTCACCCGATGTCGGTGTAGCGAGACATCCGAGAATATCCATCATAGTGGATTTACCGGAACCCGACGGACCCATAATCGCGAGGAACTCACCCTCTGTTATGTTGAAACTCACACCCCGTAAGGCATGTACCTGCACATCTCCCATCTCGTAGACTTTCGTCAAATCCCGTACATCTATTAACACAGCATTTCCTCCTCAACCTTAAGTTGATGAATATAAAAAATTAGTACACCTATGCCAACAAAACGGCACGTTTTATTCATCTTCGTTCTCTGATTCTTTTTGTCCTTTTGTTAATTCCTGCATAGAAGGCACAAAAACACGATCATCTTCCTTCAAACCACCTGTGATTTGAAAGTGTGTGTTGTTACGCTGCCCAATTGTAATATGGGTTTTAACGCCTTTTTCCTCTTTGTTCTTGCTGGGTTTGCCTGTATCTAACTTGACGAAGTACTGTCGTTCACTACTAACTTCCGCTTCTATATTGGGAAGTACATTTTGGTCCGAAATAACAATGCTAATCTCTATTGGACCTTTACGTAGACCCTTCTGATCACCTTCAATCAAAATTTCGAGGTTGCCACGTGCCTTTTCTGCGTCAATTTCACCGACCTGTCCAGCGAATTCTTTCCCGATCAGATTCCGAATTTTGAGATGCTGACCTTCCTGAAATTGCCCAAGGTCTGTCGAATTTATATTCGCTTTGACGGTGAAAATTTCTGGACTTAACACAGCAGGGATTGGCAGTTGCAGCACATTCGATTCTTCAAACACAATAATATCGACATCTGCGGACATACCGGGCAGTAATTCAGGCGGCGAACCGATAACTTCTACATCCACCTCAAACGTGATGACAGAACTCTGATTTTGCGGACCCCGCCGCGTTGCGCTCGGTGAAATCTCGCTCACTCTCCCCGGAAAGACGCGACCGGGATAGCTATCAACGGTGATTTCGGCACGTTGATCTGGTTTTATTTTCCCGATCTCTACTTGGTTGATTTGGGTTCTGACAATCATCTGATCGAGGTCAGCGATACGCATGATCGCCTCACCACGTGAAAACGCTGAACGCCCCGAGGTGATAATCTCACCCTCTTCCACAATGATTTGCGTAATTGTACCCGCCATCGGTGCTTTAACGGTGGTCCAATCGTGGCGTTCTTCTTGAGAGTCAAGTTGGCTTTGCGCTTGGAGAAGACTCGCCTCTGCACTCGTCCTTGAATGTATTGTTAATTCCTTTTCTTCTTCTGTTGTCTCTTGTATCTGTAGGAGTCGAGTTTGTGCGTCCTCAAGTTCTGCATCGTACTGCTTACGCTGCGCTTTGAGCGAATCTTTAAGCGTTTCAATGTTCTTTTTATTCAGGGTAAGTGTCGATTTCCGGCTTTCTATCGCTGTTTTCCGTGCGTTAAGGTTCTCTTCTTGAGATTTTATAGTTTCTTTTTGTGATTCAACTTCTTTAATGGCAGAATCGTACTGCGACTTAGTAACTATAAGTTGTCGCTGAGAATCTTCCAATGCTTTCTCTGAGATGAGTTTCTTATCATACAGTTCTTTGTTACGTTTGTGCTCAGCCTCTGCTGTTTCATACGAGATTTTTGCGGATGCAACAGTTGATTCTGCCCGTTCGAGAGTGAGATTTGCTTGCCCCAATGCAATTTCCGCCTGCTTCAAGGCGATGTTATCCTGATCAAGGGAGTTCTGTGTTGTTGCGACTAATGTTTCCGCCTCGGTTATCCGTTGCTGTGTGTTTGCGACAAAGGAATCCAAGGTCGCTTGTGCCTTAATGACAGAATTTTGGGACTGGGCAAGACTACTCTCTTGTTGTTTCTCAGTAATCTTGATCCGGAGTTGTGCCCGCTTGAGTTCCGCCTCACGGGCATCCAGATTCGCCTTTGCCTGCTTTTTTTGCTCCCGAATTTGTTCATCATCAATGCGAAGCAGCGGTTGATCCACCTCAACTTTTATTCCCTCATCAACGAGAATTTCAACGATCTCACCTTCCACATTTGAGCGGACATCCACTTCTATAAAGGATCGGAGATTCCCAGATTCACGGACACGCACAACGAATTCGCCTCTGCGGACGACTTCCTGTTTGGTCTCGCTCTCCTTCTTATTTTGACCGAGACTCAAATTCATACGGGTAGCACCGATCGCGCCAACAGCAATAACAACGACGGCAACCACCCCAATAATAACCCACTTTTTACGATTCTTCATGCTACTGTAAAACTCCCATGGCATCTTGTAGACGGGTTTGTGCAATTTTGTAATCGTAGAACGCATTCACTTCATTCGTCAATGCTTGTGCATAACTCGTTTGGGCATCAAGCAATTCGAGCAAAATCGCTTTACCCACATCAAAACGCCCTTGAATGACATCTAAACTGAGCTGGGCATTGATAACCTGTTTATTAGAAATATCAACGGCGGCTTCACTCCGTTCAAGGCTGTGATAGTTTTGCCGAACAGCGAGGGCGACACTCCGCTCCAAGTCACTCGCATTTTCACGCGACTGCTCTAACTGCATTTTTAGTTCTTTCACACGGTTGCCTAAGACACCACCATCAAAAAGGGTGAAGTTCAGGGATACACCTGCACTCCAACTTCGGAAATCAGAGAAATTCTCACGCTCGCGGAGGTAATCATCAAGGTTAACGTTGTAGTCAACATCTGCGTTCAGACGGGGCCAGCGCTGCAACCGCGCCAAGGTGAGACTCCATTCTTGTGATTTTATTTGTGCCTGTCGCTCTTGAAACTCTGGTCGACTGGTGAGGGCTATCTGGATAGCCTCCTCAATCGACATCTCTATTCGCTCAATAGTGCCGCGCTCTTGGTATAACTGATACGACTCATCAACAGAAACAGCCAGGAGTACACCCGGATCCAATCCGAGGAGTCGAGGCAGCGTCGCCTGTGCGATTTGAAGTGAGTTGCGATTGTTCAACAGTGATAATTCATCATTTGCTTCACGGAGCTCAGCAGTCGCAACATCTGCCGGAATAAGCGTGCCTGCCGCTACGTAGTCCCTTGTCCGCTGTGTGTTCTCCTGCGATCTTGCGAGAATCTGTTCACTGACTTTGACAAGTTCCTGCCTTTTTAGCACATCGTAATACGCGACTGTAATGTCAAGGATTACGTCCTGTTTCGTCCGCTCATTGCGGCTGACAGTAGCACTTCGGCTCTCTTTCGCTTGTGCGAAACCGCCCTCTCGCTGCCCGTTATCCCAAATTGTATATTGCCCACGTAGACCTAAGTTATAGTTTTCCGGTTCAAAACCGAAGTCAACGCGATCAGAAAAATCGTAGACGCCGTTTGAAAAAATTTGTGGAAAATACTGGGCGCGCGCATTTTTTACGCGTAACTCCTGTATAGCGAGGTTCAGGCGTGCATTTCGCATGCTTGTTGATCTTTCTAAACCGATCTGTATGCACTGCTCAAGGGTTAAAGGTTGCGATAAATCAACTTCGCCGACAGGTTCTTGTGCCCCGACACAAAGAACTACCGCAAACTGAAGAATAAGAACGATTTTTAAAAGCACGTTTGCGAAACTTTTATGTTGTGCCTTTGGCGAAGCCACGAGTCTTGGTAAAACAGTTAACTTTATTTTCCCGTCAATCATTAACATCTCCTTGTCCATTCCGACGCTTACAGATG
>JAAXHI010000120.1 GCA_012270875.1 Candidatus Poribacteria bacterium
AGCCGAGACCTGTATCTCATGGATCCTGATGGCAGAAATGTGCGGCGGGTGTTCGGCAAGTCGGAGGATAGATCAAGCGCGGTCTGGTCGCCGGATGGAAAACAGATTGCATATAGAAGGCGAGAACCGAGTGGGTCATTCGTCTATATCGCCACAATAGATGGCAAAAATGAAGAAAAAATCGCTTTTGGACATAGTCCTGCATGGTCGCCAGATGGCGAAGAAATCGCTTTTCTCACCGGGTGGCCCGAACGCATGCGGATCACTATCCTAAATGTTAAAACGCGCAAACAGAGAGTATTCTTTCCCAGACCCGTAAGAACTTCATGGATGACGTCTCCTGCCTGGTCCCCTTCAGGAAATAAAATAGCGTTTACATGGCTCCATCAGGAACCGTTGAAAGAGTTTGTTGATACAGAGACAATTTACATCGTAAACCGCGATGGCACCGATCTTCAACAAATTACGAGCGACAAGGCCCCAATAGAAACTTCGCCGGTCTGGTCACCTCAAGGAGATGTGCTGCTCTATGACAAGGCCGATAAGAACAATCGCTTGCAAATCTTCAAAATAGCGTTGGGCAGCGATGTTTCGGAACAACTCACAGATACTTTTATACCAAAGGTATTTGGAGATTTTTTTCAAGCAAATAGTCCGGGAGACTGGTTCGATCCAGCGTTCGCATTGCCAGTTGCACCGCAACCAAATCTCCTAACGACGACGTGGGGACAAGTGAAACAGAAATAATCTTCCGGCAAACCAACTCAGCAGCTGTGCTTACCCGTTACAACCACAAACGTCCGTAAAAACTACCGTTCCCGTTCTGAGACGAGCAGATCGAACGAATTGCTTTGCCATCCGCCTTCCATAACGATGTTATCTTTCGTTTCACGTAAACGATCAACCATACGCGCTTTCATTCGTCGGAGGACGTGTTTGTAACCGAGATGATTCGCCAAGTTATGGAGTTCGTCGGGATCACTTTTCATGTCGTAGAGTTCGTCTTCGCTGTAGGGATTGTAGACGTACTTCCACGAATCCGTCCGCACCATCCTAACAGTCGCAAGTGTCGGTTCGTACCCGTGAAATTCAGCGAACACATCATCGGGCCAGTCTGCAACGGTCTCTCCTTTCAAAAGTGGCACAATAGATCTACCGTCAAGATTATCGGGCATTGCTGTACCACTGAGCTCTAAGAAGGTCGGCATCAAATCGACAAGGTTCACAAATTCATCGCACGTCGTTCCGGGTGATGTAGCACCGGGCCAACGGATCACGAGCGGAATATGGTGCGTCTCCTCGTACATGTGGAACCCTTTATTGAAAAGCCGATGGCTGCCGAGCATATCGCCATGGTCGGTTGAAAAGATAATGACGGTATCTTCCGCCAAACCGTTCGCTTCAAGACAGTTGAAAATCCGCTGCACCTGATCGTCAATGAAAGTACAGAATCCCCAATACGCGGCGATGACCTTCTGCCAATCGGGCCATGTCAGATGGCTGGCGTTCCACCGAAGCATCTCCTTCTGCTGGATGAGCGGTTTGTTGATAAACTGTTCATTAAAGTTACCCCACCGTTCAACGGTGTCTGGATCGTACATCGTGTCGTAAGGTGCTGGCACAGCGTACGGGAAATGCGGTCCGAAGAAGTTCGCAGCAATCATAAAGGGTTGCTCAGAATCTGAATAACCGTCGATTAGCTCAATCGTTTTATCCGCAGTCCACGCCTCCATAGTGCGTTCGACTGGGAGTGGCAGTCTGCCGTAGAAGGGTGCTTCACCGCCCCATTCAAAGGGTTGGACAGCGTCCCTATCAATTCGGAAATCAATTCCGTCTTCGCGGAGCCACTGATGCCACTCATTATACGGGTGCCATTTGTCGTACCCCCAGAACTCCGTGTCCCCCTGCTTAGCGAGATGCCATTTGCCGATACAACTTACGCGATAGCCTGCTTCCGTCATAAGCTTCGGATATGCGGGTTTATCAAGAATCTGGTTCGCAAACACACCATTGAAATTCCCCATGTTTGAGAGTTGTCCGTGATTATGGGGGTAGAGTCCAGTGAGCAGTGATCCGCGTGCGGGTGAACAGAGCGCAATCGGGGTATAGGCATTGGTGAATCGCATACCTGTTGCGGCGATTCCGTCAATGGCGGGTGTTTGGCAAATGGGTGCACCGTTGCAACCGAGCGAATCAAAACGTTGCTGATCGGTGAGGAGAAATAGAATATTGGGTTGTGCCATATTATTCCTTTTTGGCTTCTTGATCTTGTAAAGGCGGAAATCTACGTATAACTTAGGTCTTGTATCAAACTCACGTTAAGTATAGCCGATCATCAAGAAAACAGCAACGATGAAATCGGTAGAGGCATTCAGTTTTCAGTTGTCAGTGGTCGATTCCTCACTGTCGGCTGATGTGCGACGCTTGATTAGCATCCCGATTATGGGGATAGCCAGTGAAACGATAAGAAGGATGATTAGATAGCGTGTTGGAATCTGAAATTGGTCTCCGATAACGGCAATAAGATAATAGCGCGGGAAACGTCCGAGCAGAACTGCTAAGAGATACAAGGAGAGATTATAGCGTACCAGAATCGCAGCGAACCGAAAAGGTTCAAAGGGGATCGGTGTGAACCCCGTAAAAACTAAACACACGAATGCCGCGCGATGAAAGTAGTAGGAAAATCGTTCAAAGATACGGTTGGTTTCAACGCGTTGCTGAAGTTCGGTTTTTGAAAAGAGCCAAAGCAGCAAGTGGTATTCCACAAATGCAGCAATGCAATTCCCAACCGCGCCAGCGAGGGCAACAATGCTTGGATCAAAGACCTTTCCAAGCGCAATGACATACGGCGGTGTCGGCAGTGGTATGAGTGTGCAGGCAACACTCATATACCCAAAAAAACCGATCAACTGACTGTAGCGGCTGCCTTTGAGAAAGACGTATCCTAATGCGAGTGAGAGGATGATGCCGATTGCCGTGAGAATCCATTTTCTCATAGTTTAAGTGGGTTCGGATAC
>JAAXHI010000234.1 GCA_012270875.1 Candidatus Poribacteria bacterium
TTTTCTTCGCTCAAGGGTTCGCTGAGAACTCGCGAGGGAATGTTTATCCAGCGATCCGCAAAGATTTGCCACGCAACGTGAAAAACACCCTTCGCCGCAACAAGATCTCCGCCAACCTGTTGTGCACTCCGTAACGATGCCGCGAGATTGAGTTCCAGCGTTAAGTTCTCCCAACCTGCATCTACATTTACGGGTGTGTTTGCCATACGGTCAGCTGCAAGCAAAACAAGCGTTGTAATAACGCTGTCTAACTTCACACCATCAACCAAGACGGTTTGCACTGCCTCAAAAGATCGCTGGAGATTGACACTCGTGAGTGCCGCAACAAACGCGGCTTCGTCAAATTCAGCGTTTTGGTCTGCGGCAGCACCTTCGATGGTCGGAAGCATCTCCCTCATAAACCCGATAGCGTCTCTACGGTACCGTTCTGGATCATCTGGACGGTGTCCAACGAGTTGTGCACCGAGATAGAAAAACAGTTCCGAGGCGTATTCCCACCCGAATTCATCAACCACTTCAGCGAGATAACTCACATAGAGCGGAATAATAGGGGCATCAATAAAATGGGGTTCAACCGCACATTCAAAGAGCAACGGACATAATTTATCAGCGTCCCCTTTGTGATATGCCGTGAACAAGCATCGCTCAATGCGTCCCGACTGTCCTTCATAAGAGAAGTTACGTACCCATCGGCTTATCTTCTCCCACGCAACAGGCTCCGGCAACGGCACAACCTCAAGCCGTTCTGAAGCAGGTCCTGCAGCAGCGCACGCCGCAGTCGTAACAGCGATGAGTCTATCGGCACCATTGTATTTGCGCCCGACTTTCAGTCCATTGATCAGCTTAGAGACATCGCTGCCACCCTCCGCGCCGTGAGAGGTTGCAATATGCCGACTGACGTGTTCCAGAATTGAACCCATCACCTCTGCTTCCGGCACACCACCTTTTAGTAACAGCGCGATCGCCTTGGACATTGTCCATCGGTCTTCACTCAAAAGACCCTCTCGAAGCAGCTGCTTATGCTCTTCTGCGCGGCGGTAAATCATATCTCCCGGTTCAATCCAAATTTCATCATCTCGTATCTCTACCGGAAAGACGCGCAGATCGTCGCATTCAACATGGAAACAGCCACCGCCTTCCAAATCGAAACTGCGACGGTGCCAATCACATGTTAGAATACCGTTTCGGACTGTGCCGCGTGTGAGTGGATACCCCATGTGCGGACACTGGTTATCCGTCGCGTAAATCTTTCCGTCAACATTGAAAAGCGCAATACTGCGTCCTTCTCCCATCTGAATCGCTTTCGGTTGCCCTTCAGGCACCTCACTTAACTCGGCGACTTTCACCCAGTTTTGTGCTTGATGCTCCATAATTTTGTGTTCCTCCAAACTGCGTTTTACGTACCATCTATAATTAAAAATTAAAAACTAACATTAATGCCGTCAAGTCTTAACTCATATTAATTATTATACCAAAATAAACATAAAATGTAAATAGTAAAATAAAAATATGTAAAAACAGGTTATCGTATTAAAATCCGACCAACCTATTAGGTCATTCTACACTTCCCCAAACATCCGTTGTGTAAGCATGCGGGAGCGTTCACACTATCCGTCAGGGGTACGACCGTCTTAACGTCGCGATGCAAAATGCTGCGTGTGCTGTTCAAATCTTGGAAATCAATCGCGCACGCGCTGTCCTTACCAAACACTTGTCGTTACGCTACACCATAGGCAATTTGTTGCGTTATGATTCCGCATGATTGCCCCGTTGAGAAACCAATTTCTCGGTGGAGTTTTTCAATGAAATACACGATAAAAATTGGACAAGTGTTACAAACTATCTCATCGAAAATTAAACTTTTTTCTCTACGAGATTTGCATATTCTGTAGGGTCCTCTTTATACAGAAATCCTTGAATTATTTAGCAACTTCATGTTATACTAATTAAAGAACCCAGAGAGTGCCGTATTAGCGAGGTCCCCCACGGCTTATAGTGTCATTTCTGCACAACTCCTGAAGGGTAAGTTGCAGTGGGCTAAAAT
>JAAXHI010000546.1 GCA_012270875.1 Candidatus Poribacteria bacterium
TAAATTTCCGGTGGCAGTACAATTCATTCACTCGGGCAAACTCGTAAAAATCTTGCAACGCTATTGCTTTAGACTTGCCACTAATGAATAATTCGTAAGCCCTTGTACTGCGCAAACGTTTACGTTCTACTTCTTGATTTGCAAGGATAGAAGTTGATCTGACTTTAATTGAAATTTTCTCATGAATAGCATCAAGGTCTATGGTTTTTATCCACTTCAAGCCTGTAGGACTTAACATCCATCCTTTGGCATTGTTTCCGACAACTAATCCGCCATTTTGAGTTTTTTTTGCACTCCGCAGGGCGACGCTAACAGCATCCAAATCAATTCGTTCAGGGTATTTTCGCCAATTAAAACGCCCGGGGGCAATATCATTTACCGTGATAGCAACTTCCTCACGATCAACATACGTTGTGTCTCCGTTTAAGAGTGCTACAGTTATTGTAATGAGTTGTGGTTTTGAGAATTCATTATTTTGCATCTGTGCTTACCTTTTCTATTGCAACAGTTTTTTCCCATGTATTAAATATAAATTTTAGGCGATTCCCTGATTGACAATTTAACAATTCAAAAGGCTGTTTCAGATGTCGAAATTCATTCTCAGTCACATTCAGTTTGCCCGCTTCTTCACCCGAGACATAGCAACTCCAATTGCCACTTAGGTTTGGAAACTGTTCAGAAAAAATAGTCCCTTGTCCTATGACCATAGCACTAATAGTGAAACTTACTATGACATTTCCGTCTATATCGTAATCAACTTCCGGATCAAGTGATTGCCGTTCCCCGCTCGCTTTAGCACGTTCTATGTCTTCGTAACTTATTGACCTTCCCCGAATTTTGTATAGAGCGGTTTCTATCCTCTCAAACAAGGGAGAATACTTCAAAGTTGCATGTAAGGTAGGAAAAGACAAATCGCTTTCTATGAAAGCGTGAACTAATTCTGAATGATGTACCACGGAGCCGATTTGCTTCAAACAATCCATTATGATGGTTTCACCTGCGTTTAGATTTTGGTCAGATGTGCCATCCCAATAATATAATCCGTTTTCACATTTGTAATCATGAATTCTGACTATTTCATCCATCACATCAGGAGGCGGAACAGGAAATTGTGTTCTTGATAATATATGTCGAAGTCCGGAACATACATCATCAATAGACACCGGTCCACAATAGTGAAATATCTTACGGATTCCCTGGTGGAAAACGTCGTATTTTGAGGTTTCGCGCGGATCTTTTAGTGCTTTTGGGATAAACCAATCTTTAGAGAGTTTTCTGTACCCTAGTCCTTGCAATATGTCTTTTATCTCTTCTAGCTCCCTTCCTATTTCTTGGGATAACCATATAGCATATACGCCCCCGGAATGCTTGGTGTGTCGATTAATAAGTCTTTTAATTTTATCAGGCAAAGTATCACGAGCATGTAAAATCCTAGCTTTGACATTTGGACTACCAGCAGCAGCAAGTTGTACAGCATATTGCAGGTTTTCGGACATTTGTATCCAAGGAACATTACAATCGCCTAGCAGATTGCAGATTGCAATCATAACCTCAACGGCATCTTTACCGATAAGATTTTGTGATCTCCAATTACCAACGAGCCCTGATAAACGAATGCGTTTTGTCCATTGTTCATAGGTAATATTAAGATCCGTGTCCCTAGCAATAAGGAGAGCTGACTGCATTTTGAGCAAAGTAGGTCTGCCTTTGAGGTCACTGATAGATTTAGTTTCAAATATGGTACGAAGGTTGTCATTCATCTGGTTTTTAAGTTCATTGTCCATTTGTCTGACTCTTTCTCCCGAAACACCTATTTCTTGTCCAATTTGCGACAAGGTTTTCCGATTGAAACCATACCTGAATAGCAGAATAGTCAAACAGTGCTGTTCGGAGATATTGTTAAGGAGAAATTCTATTTCCGCACAGATGTTAAGTGATGACCCTAAAATGGTCGCTAATATTTTGTATGCCTTATTGGTTTCAATTGTTTCACTTTTTACAAGCCAATCTTTCACATATCTATCGGCAATCCTTGCGTCTTCGTGCAGCAATTCCGCTGACAGTTGCTTGGCTATTAATTGTGATTGCCATTTGATGACATGCTCTGGAACTTTTTCGGGATTGGTTAGGTTTAGTTGCTCAATCTCTTCTCTCACAGAGCGATCTGCAATTAACAGTTGCTTGGCTATTAATTGTGATTGCCATTTGATGACATGCTCTGGAACTTTTTCGGGATTGGTTAGGTTTAGTTGCTCAATCTCTATACCTGCATCTGCGTTTGCTTTAACTTCTGGTTCATCGTTAGTTTCCACATGAGCCAGGCTGTCTTTTATTTCTAAAATACTTTTTTTCCCAAGCCCCTGAATAGCCCAGATTTTGCCCGATTCAACAAGCCTCACAACCTCACCAACCGTCTGAATACCTGAGCCGGTCAAGGCATTGAGGGCACGATTAGTTAAGTTGAGCCTCATAATAGAATCTTCTTGTAAGAGATGGAAACAATTTAGGAAAAGTTGGCTCATAAGCAAAATCTTTATTCTATGCTCAGGGCGATATAACGTGACTTGGTAACACATAGCACTCCGCTGGAGTGCGCGAACTGGGAATGCCTTTTTCTATAGACATGGCACTCCGCTGGAGTGCAGTATTTTATCGGAGTTCTATGAGTGTGCGAAACTCACAAAAAAGGGCATAGGCTTTTGGAAATTCAACTTGCACGTAACACGAATTGCCCAAACTTTAGTCCATTTGCTCTATTAGTTTGTCACATCTAAACTGATAGGCGGTTCGTAGTGGTGCAATTTATTGCGCCATAGGAAAGGCGATTTATCGCCTTACTACCAACCGGGTTTAAGCCTCATTTGAAAGCGGACAAACTGATAGAAGTTTATCACAATTGCGGTCTCATGTTCAGCAATTTTCATGCTCTTTCCAGAGGCATTCAATTCTCTGGAAAACTCTCCAATTATCAAATTGCTTTCGGATGACGCATATCTCAAAATCCGCGTAATCTGTGTAATCTGCGATTCAGACAATTCGACAATTGAATACCTCTGACGCTTTTTTGCAAGTGAACGGCGACTTACGACAAAACTTCTGACATCGATTTTTCGACGATGTTGACGGCTTCCTCAACGTGCGCTGTATTGATGTTAAGCGGTGGTAAGAACCGAAGCACATAATCGTTGGTGCATATCGTGACAAGTCTGTTCTCAATACATTTCGCGGCGAGCGGCTTCGCATCGACTTCCATGACTAAACCACGGAGCAAGCCTTTCCCACGTATCTCTTTGATCGGATATTTATCCTTGAGTTCCATGAGTCCGCCTGCGAGGTAGTTCCCCATTTTGACGGCGTTCACGGCGAGATTCTCGTCAAGAATCGTTTTGACGGTTGCGGATGCCGCCGCAGTAACTAACGGGTTGCCACCGAATGTCGCTGCATGGGTGCCGGGGACAAAACTCTCTGCTACGTTTCGTTTTGCTAACATCGCACCGATAGGCACGCCGCTACCGAGTGCTTTCGCCATTGTGATTACGTCTGGCACGACACCATAACTCTGGTAACCGAAAAAGGTGCCCAGTCTTCCCATTGCAGTCTGGACTTCGTCGAAGATGAGCAGCAGATTATTTTCATCACAGAGTTCTCGTAAGCCTTGGAGGTAACCGTCGCTGGGGATGTTGACACCACCTTCAGACTGGATCGGCTCGACTAAAATAGCACAGGTCTTTTCGTTGATAGCGGCTTCGGTCGCTTCGAGATCGTCAAACGGCACATACTTAAAACCCTCAAGCATCGGTTCAAATCCGACGTGGTATTTTGGCTGCGCGGTGGCAGTGATTGTCGCCATTGTCCGTCCATGGAACGAGTTATCCATGGTGATGATTTCGTAGGCATCCGTTCTGCCGCTGTCTTTGGTATATTTCCGTGCCAGTTTGATGGCAGCTTCGTTTGCTTCGGCACCACTATTGCAGAAGAAACACTGATCCATATCGGAGTTGTCGATGAGCAGTTTCGCGAGTTCTGCCTGCGGTTGGATATAGTAAAGATTAGACGTGTG
>JAAXHI010000168.1 GCA_012270875.1 Candidatus Poribacteria bacterium
CCCTTTTATTTTTTACAATATTAGCGGTGCCAATCTTTACATTCTTTGAAGGTTCACTGTAGGTATTTGATAGTTTAGTCAGATATGCTCAAAAAAGGTTCGTTTTTTTTCAAAGTATCTCATAAATATCCGTATGTTGAACCAAATCCCTGCTATTCGGATCATCCGAATATTGAAGGTTTCAATTATTAAAGACGCACTTCACCAGCAAAAGGGTGCATAATTTGAAAAAAAAATGAAAAAAAGTGAGAAATAGCGATTAGCGGTCAGCAGTCAGCCATCGGAAACCGTCAGGAAGTTTGCAAGTGTATCTAAAGTTGCGAAGTGTACTAAAGTTGCGAAGTGTGCTAAAGTTGTTGACTATTTTACAGATTTTAGCGCACTTTACTCTCACTGCGAGGCATTTAAAACTTGCCGATACCTGTTCTTACTGCGAAGCATGACCACTCATACACGTTGGGAATCGGAGTTTTTTTTTGGTCATTTTCGCGGTGGCATCGCGAGCATAGCTCGCTCCTACAGTGAAGGGTCTTTAGATAGAAAATCAGATTATTGGAGAACTGAACGCCTCTGGGTTACTCCTGTAAGACTGTTGACTTGACGGCTCAGTTTTGGTATAATGTTTCTAATCTCGCAAGAAAGGATTCACGTATGGCGATAAAGAAATCACAACTCTATGCCTCGCTCTGGCAAAGCTGCGACGAACTCCGCGGTGGGATGGATGCCTCTCAATATAAAGACTACATCCTGACGCTGCTGTTCATGAAATACGTCTCTGATAAAGCAACAAACAACCGCTACGCTGTTATCCAAGTACCGGATGGCGGCAGCTTCACCGATATGGTGGAACTGATTGGCAATGCGGAGATCGGCGATAAAGTAAACAAGATTATCGGTAGGCTTGGGGATGCGAACGAACAACTCAAAGATGTTCTTAATCAAGTTGATTTTAACGACGATAGCAAACTCGGTAGAGGCAAAGAGATGGTAGATCGTCTGTCGAAACTGGTGGCTATCTTTAACGACCTTGATCTCAGTGCGAACCGAGCCGAAGGCGATGACCTACTCGGCGATGCTTACGAGTATCTGATGCGCCACTTCGCTACGGAATCGGGGAAAAGCAAGGGGCAGTTCTATACGCCTGCCGAAGTCTCTCGGATTATGGCGAAGGTGATCGGTATTGGACAAAATACACTCCCAACGCATACTATCTATGACCCAACTTGCGGCTCTGGTTCGCTGCTTCTCAAGGCAACAGACGAAACTCCGAACGGAATATCCGTCTATGGACAGGAAAAAGACAACGCTACATACGCACTGGCGAAGATGAATATGATTCTCCACGACAACGCGACCGCGGAACTATGGCACGACAACACACTCTCTGCTCCATACTTTAAGGAGACGGATAATACGCTGAAGACCTTTGACTTCGCGGTGGCGAATCCGCCTTTTTCTGACAAAGCGTGGACCAGTGGGGTTAACCTTGAACACGATCCGTATAGCCGTTTTGAATACGGCAGCCCGCCTGCCAAAAACGGTGATTATGCGTTCCTGCTGCACTTCATCGCATCGCTGAAGAGCAGAGGTAAAGGGGCAATCATCTTACCGCACGGTGTGCTGTTCCGCGGTAACAAGGAAGCGGATATCCGCAGAAACCTTATCCGTCGCGGTTATATCAAAGGGATCATAGGATTACCTCCGAATCTTTTCTACGGCACCGGTATCCCTGCGTGTATTATCGTTATTGACAAGGAGAACGCTGATCATCGACACGGCATCTTTATGATTGATGCGAGCAAGGGTTTCCTTAAGGATGGCAACAAAAACCGGCTCCGCGCACAGGACATCCATAAAATCGTGTCGGTCTTCAACGACCAAACGGAACTACCGCGTTATTCGCGGATGGTACCGACCTCTGAAATTGCTGACCCCGCAAACGATTATAACCTCAACATTCCACGCTATATTGACAACAGCGAACCGGAAGACCTGCACGACCTTGACGCACATCTCAACGGTGGTATCCCTGACACCGATATTGACGCACTTGACGATTATTGGCAGGTTTTCCCGACACTGTGCAATGCGTTGTTTAAAGCAAACGGCAGACCGGGTTATAGCGACCCGCTGGTGGAAACGCAGCACGTCAAAACGACGATTCTCTCTCATCTGGAGTTCACCGATTACCAGCAACGCGTTGCGTCTATTTTTGAAACATGGCGCGAGACACACGCGCCGCGCCTCGGGGCTATGGATGCTAACACACTGCCGAAAACAACTATTCATGCCCTGTCGGAAGACTTGTTGGTACGGTTTGCTGAGCTGCCGCTGCTTGATCCTTACGATGTCTATCAGAAATTGATGGACTACTGGGATGAGGTGATGCAGGACGATGTGTATCTTATCACTGCGGAGGGATGGGTTAAGGCATCGAAACCGCGTGAACTCGTTCAGGACAAAAATATCAAGGAAACTCCGGATCTCACTATCAAGAAAAAGAGATATAAGATGGATCTGATTCCACCGGTATTGATTATTGCACGCTATTTTGCCGAAGAACAGGCAAACATTGATACACTGCAGACAGCACAAGAGGCTGCGGCGCAAGCACTTGATGAATTCGTTGCGGAACACATCGGTGAGGACGGATTGCTCGCGGAGGCTACTACCGATAAAGGCGGCATCACGAAGTCCAGTGTGCAGGCACGACTCAAGGCACTCATACCCGATTTGACAACGTTTCATGAGACGCAAGACGATGACGCTGAACAGGATGCACTTGAATACTGTCTATCTCTGATTGAGGCGAAGTCTAAAGCAGATAAGGCTGTAAAAGAGGCACAACTCGCGCTTGATCAACAGGTACTGGCACGCTACGCAAGACTCAACGAGTATGATGTCCAAACGCTTGTGATTGGCGATAAGTGGTTCGCCAGTCTCCAAGCAGCGATTGACAGTGAGGTGCAGCGGTTGACACAGGCACTCACGGAACGCGTGAAGGAATTGGAGGAACGCTATGCGGAGCGATTGCTGGATCTGGAACATGAGGTGGAGGCGTTTAGCGCGAAGGTAGAGGCGCATCTGCGGAAGATGGGGGTTGATTCGATATGAGCACTCATCGCCCTCACATTCCCAATTGGAAAACAGTAAAATTGGGAGAGGTAACAGAAATTATCAAAGGAGGAACACCAAGTCGTAATGTGGAGAAATATTTTCGAGGGAACATTGCTTGGGCAATTCCATCTGATATTACTGCTTTGGATTCTTTCTTGTATATAGATGATACAGAAACATATATTACAGAAGAAGCATTAAGTAAAAGTGGCGCGAGACTACTACCCGTAGGAACAGTTTTATTAACCAGTCGAGCAACGATTGGTGAAACTGCAATTGCTACCGTTCCAATGGCAACAAATCAAGGGTTTGCTAATTTTGTTTGCAGCGAGACTCTATTTAATGTGTTTCTCGCCTACTATTTGAGATACATCAAAGAGAAATTGAATGATCTGGCAAGTGGTAGCACATTTAAAGAGATTACAAAGGGAACACTACTGAATATTGAAATTCCCTATCTTCCTCTTTCCGAACAACGCGCCATCGCCGAAGTGTTATCAGATGTGGATGGGTTGCTCAACGCGTTGGAGGCACTGATCGCTAAGAAGCGGGCAATCAAGCAAGCCACGATGCAGCAACTGCTGACGGGTAAGATGCGCCTCCCGGGCTTCAGCGAGGCGTGGGAACGTAGTATACTTGCCGACTTTGGAGTTTTTCAAAGCGGTAGTGGCTTTCCATTAGCATTTCAAGGTCATCAGTCGGGAGATTATCCATTTTTCAAAGTTTCGGATTTGAGCGGTGAAGGGAATCAATTGTTCATGAATAGAGCAAATCACTATATCAGTGAGAATGTAAGAGGAAAACTTGGCGCAATTAGATTTAAACCTGAAAGTATAGTATTTGCTAAGATTGGAGCAGCAATCTTTTTAGAAAGAAAACGTTTATTACCGCAAGAAAGTTGTCTTGATAATAACATGATGGCTTTTACACTGACTGATGATTTTGCCTGTCCAAGATTTTTTTATTATATTTTCCTACGCATTGAACTTGGAAAACTGGTATCTACTACCGCTCTACCAGCATTATCGGGTCAACATATCGGTGCAGTTAGCCTCTCGCTTCCTCCACTAGCAGAACAACGCGCTATCGCCTCCGTCCTTTCTGATATGGACGCCGAGATTGCCGCGTTAGAACAGCGTCGGGACAAAACCCGCGCTATCAAACAGGGCATGATGCAGCAACTCCTCACGGGACGGATGCGCCTATTGAAATCTGAATAAATTATGGGTATAATATTCACAGATCAAGAAATCAAAGCATTTATACAAGAGCGCAAAGTGTTACCAGACAATTGGAGTAGCAAGTTTAAAAAAAGAATGAATCGCGGAAGCAATGAATATCTCCTGAATATAACTGGAGAAGAAGGGAACAAATTTCGAGTTATTGTCAGAATGAGCGTTTCCGACGAATTGAACTTTTCAGTTGTCTTAGGTGTTAAAGTTCCACCGCCGAAGAAATTTTTTCGACTTAAACGCTACAACGGTAATCATGAACATACCAACACAATCGAAGATGAAAAGGTAATCGGTTTTCACATTCACACCGCAACGGAGCGATATCAGGTGAATAGTGTAAGGGAGGAAGATTACGCCGAACCAACAGAACGTTATGCTGATGTCAACGGTGCTTTGGAATGCCTTTTCACGGATGCAAATTTTGAAGACCCTAATACGTTACAAGACACCTTATTTTAGGAGGGCTAAGCAATGTCGATAAAATCTATAGAACAAGACTTTATTGATAAAGTCTCGGCACAGATTCGGGTTTTACCTGATGGCAGAGACCGTTTTCGCGTGTTTACCCCCTTCCGGTTTGACGACGGTGATCACATAGCCATTCTTCTAAAAAAAGAACAAGGCCGTTGGTTACTCTCAGACGGAGGACATACCTATATGCACCTTACCTACGATATTGATGAAAGGAAATTATTTAGCGGCACACGCGGGAAAATTATTTCAAATGCTTTGTCTACGTTTAAAGTTGAAGACCGTTTTGGAGAATTAATTCTTGAAGTCAAAGACGCGCGCTTTGGTGATTCGTTATACGCTTTTGCCCAAGCACTTGTGAAAATAGGGGACGTGTTGTGTTTGCCAAAAGAACAGACACAATCCACATTTATGGTAGACTTTCAGGCACTGTTCCATGAAGTTGTTCCAGAAGTAGATAGGGATTTTGACTGGAACGATCCAGAACATGATGAGGGAAAAAAATACACAGTAGATTGTCGAATCAATGGAATGCCTGAGCCGCTCTTTGTCTATGCCCTTGCCAATAATGATAGAATCCGAGATGCCACAATCAAACTACAAAAGATCACGCAGTGGAACATTCCATTTCGTCCTTTGGGAATCTTCCAAGATAGAGAAGTTGCGAATCGTCAAGTGGTTGCTCGCTTCGACGATGTGTGCCCTGTGCAATTCTCCAATCTCGAAGCAAACCGACAAGAAATTGTAGATTATCTGGGCGAGAACATCCAAAGAGTGATTGCGCGATAGTAACATTAATCTATCCGAAAATCTTATAATGATTCAAAATGATATAGAACTCAAAACCAGTCAACAACGTATCGTCTATTTTCAAGACTTACTCTTGCAATTGCGTGCTAAAGCCTCCGCTGAAGAATTTTCGCTCGTTTCGAGTGGATACAGGGCAGAAATAGAAAAAATGCAAGAGGAGGTGCTTGACTATCTGACTCAACATGTCGGTGAACCGATACAAACGAAAGAGACCTCGAAAAGAACTGGAACCAGAAGGGATACGAATCCATGATTGAGAGACGGTTAAGAGAACTCTGGGACAACTTACAAGGCAAAAAACCACATCTACCGCATTTCCTGTCGGAGATTTACTTAGACGGGATTCGTGGAGTTGACAATTTGCGGGTGCTGTTTGATTATCCTGTGAGTGTCATTGCAGGCGGGAACGCCACTGGAAAGTCAACAGTGCTGTTCGCGGCTGCGTGTGCTTATAAGGTGCCAGGAGCCGGTACTAAGGATTTTGTTCCGTCTACGCTTTTTCCATATTATAATCCTAAACTCGGTGACCGTCAGGATATACTGCGAAGAATAACGCTGGAATACAATTACCAGACCCCGGATGGCATGCGTTCCATGCGATGGCGATATTATCATAAAAGGTGGAACCGGAGTTTCTTTGGTCGCAAAAACGCCAGTCAGCCGGAACGACCAGTCTATCTCAGAACGCTTAGCAATCTGAGTAACCCGTCAGAAGTGCGCGGTGTCCTCAGTATGTCGCGTCTCAGGTCTGAACCGCAAGAGACCCCTTTAACACCGTCACAGATTGAATTCGCACACCATATGCTCCCTTTCAAATATGCTGAGGTCGTAGATTTATCCAGTGGTAACAAAAATCTCCTCTTTGCTGCTCAGGCAGATGGTGCTGCTTACTCTGAGCTGCAAATGGCTGCGGGTGAACGTGCCCTGTTGCGGTTGTCAAAAGAGATCGCGCAGCTTGACGGTGCCTTCGTCCTAATTGATGAAGTCGAAGCGGGGTTACATCCTTGGGTGCAGCAACTCCTCATGTTGCATTTACAGCAATTAGCACTCCGCAACGATCTCCAGATTATTGTAACATCTCACAGTCCGGTCGTCCTTGACTCAGTTCCAGCACGCGGACGTATCTTTCTCGACCGGGATGAGGAATCGGGTAAGATTATTGTCCGCCCGCCCTATCGTGATGTGATTCAGAACGCGCTTTATGGGCGTTCCAATGAGACGCTCAAGCTGCTCTGTGAGGACGAGATTGCTGAGGGGATTCTAAAAGGTGTGTTTGATTTGCTGTTATCCAGTCAAAGCATTAAGTGGGAATCTATCCATATCGGGCGCGATACAGGCGCGAGTGAGTTCCCGATGCACGCGCGTGCTTTGGCAAAATTTGGTCAACTTCAAAACACCATCTTTGTTCTTGATGGCGACCAGCGCGATGGGGAAATCGCACAGAAAATACAGGCAGCAGCAGGACACAGCCTCAATGTCCCTATACTGTTCCTACCCGGTAGCGGCGCACCAGAGAATTGGGTATGGGAGAAACTTCGACAAATCTCTGCCGTTGATGCAGCCCAATTCGGCACCAATTCAGGTGTTCTGTCTAACTTAATGGGGCAATTGGATGCAACTTACGCGCCAGTTTCCGAATCACCAGAAACACCCAAAATTAAATTTCTCACGCTGTCCGAACATTTGAGTAGAGAGGCACCAGAAGTATGCCGAATCCTCGCACGGTTAGAAACTGAGAGAAGGGAAAGTGATATTCAACCTTTCTTGGAAGACTTACAGCGTATTTTATTACAGTGGCGGGAGTAGTCATAGGAATCAACACCAAATAATTATGAACCCTATCCGTATTTTCATTAGCAGTGTACAAAGAGAATTCAGGCAGGAACGCGAGGCACTACGCGACTATCTGCACGGTGATCCGTTGATGCGGCGGTTCTTTGATGTTTTTCTGTTTGAAGATGTTCCCGCGTTAGATCGCCGTCCAGATGATCTTTATCTGGATGAGGTCGAGCAGTCCGATATTTATGTTGGACTATTCGGTAACGACTATGGCTCGGAGGATGCAGACGGTATATCACCGACAGAGCGGGAGTTTGATCAGGCAACTGCCTCCGGTGTCCATCGTCTGATTTTCGTGAAAGGCACAAACGATGACAATCGGCACCTGAAGATGCAGGTACTCATCCGTAAAGCACAATCCGGTCTGATTAGAAAACGATTCAACACGTCGGAAGAGTTAATAACGGCACTTTACACAGCATTGGTTGAATACCTCGATGGCAGAAACCTCGTCCGCTCTGAACCTTTTGATGCGGCACCGTGTTTAAAAGCATCACTGGACGATCTCGACATCGAACGGATGGGTTGGTTTATCCGCACGGCACGCGGTGTAAGAGAATTCCCGTTGACTGAAAGCACCTCAACCGAGGAATTGCTCGGACACCTAAATCTCTTAAACGGTGGGCGACCGACGAACGCGGCGGTGTTAGCATTTGGGAAGGCACCACAGCAGTTTCTGATTTCTTCGGATGTTAAGTGTGCGCATTTCCACGGAACAGCGGTCGCGAAACCGATTCCGTCCTATCAGGTCTACAAAGGCACAGCGTTTCAACTTGTCGATCAGGCGGTCGATTTTGTGCTTAGCAAGATTGCCCTATCGGTAGGAACACGGGCGGAGAGTACGCAAGCACCTGTTAGTTATGAGATCCCAAAAGAGGTCGTGAGGGAAGCGATCGTCAACGCCGTAGCACATCGGGACTATACCAGCAATGCCAGCGTCCAAGTGATGCTGTTCTCGGATCGGCTTGAGGTTTTAAATCCCGGCAGATTACCACCCCGTTGACGCTGGAGCAACTCCGAGATACGCACCCATCGGTGCCAAACAACCGGTTACTTGCTCGATCCTTGTACCTCACTCAATATATTGAGGAAATGGGAACAGGGACTTTAGACATGATCCGCCGATGCGGGGATGCTGGTTTACGCGAACCTGAATTCACTGATAGTGGTGGATTTAAGACAACGATTTGGCGTGGTAAATTTCCAGAAAAGATTAAGGTGCAGCCAGAGTCACTCCGTGGGGATCTTAAGTCGAGAGTGATAAACTTACTTGCCAAGGGTCCACTGTCAAGATCCGAATTGTCCGAAAAATTAGGACAGAAAAAGCCTACCGGTCAACTCTACAACGTTATTCGAGACCTTCGGGATGCTCAGATGATTGAATACACATTCCCAGATAAACCCAGAAGTCGAGGGCAGCAGTACCAATTGACAGACAAAGGACGGACCGAACTTTCAAAGCTGAAATCAGGAGATGCAGTATAAGATGCAGTATAAGATGCAGTATAAGATGCAGTATAAGATGCAGCCAGAGTGCAGCCCAAGCTGCTATACACCAAAAAACGCAGCCTTGCATAGTAGACACGCTCCGCCCTGTCGTAACATTTTCTTTTATATTTTTTCGTTGGAAACCCTTTAACTGAGGACTTTTATAGTAAATCCCATAATTATTTGCACACGCTGGCAGGATCGTATGGACTGGGCAACCCAGCCCCTACGAAGGTATAATGTGGGGTTCTACCGCGAAGTGTAAACATATTTTCGGATTCTACTATAACTGACAACCATAGTGTTAATTTAGGGATATTTCGCTGTATTTTATAGGCATCTTTACAAATGCCGCCCCTACGGGGCTTGGTTCTTGGCGGAGACACACTTCTACACAGATGCCGCCCCTACGGGGCTAAAGGGAATATCGCGGCATACAAGGTTTGCGTCTAAGGTCCGGTTCGGTTAGGAAACCGAACCTACCGAGTCTGGGTATCCAAGCGGTTGTTTTTTCTAAAATTGACACCTATGGAGTACTTTTAACTCTCACTGCGAGGCAAACTGAAAGATTTTTCGCAGAAAAATCGTACTGAAAACTGACAACTATTTATTACTATGAACACCGTTGGTGAAAAGGAAATACGCACACAGGCACGTGTCGTCACGTTTTTTAATGAAGTGTTGGGTTATGACTACCTCGGCAACAGGCAAGAGCGTCAGGATAATACCAACATTGACAAAGGGCTGCTGACCGATTGGTTGCGCAGCAGAGGGCATGACGCTGCTATTATCGCTAAGGTGCTCCATGAACTGGAAAAGGCGGCGGCATTCGGTGGTACTAAAACCCTTGTTGACGCAAACCGTGAGGTCTATGAACTGCTGCGTTACGGTGTGAAGATTCAACGGGATGTCGGTGAACACCATAGGACTGTTTGGCTGATCAATTGGGAAAATCCATTCACCAACAAATTCGGCATTGCCGAAGAGGTAACCGTTAAAGGCGAGCAGATCAAACGTCCCGATTTAGTTCTATACATCAACGGCATCGCTATTGGTGTGTTGGAGTTAAAACGTTCCACCGTCTCCGTTTCCGAAGGCATCCGTCAGAACCTTGTCAACCAACGCGAAGATTTCATTGAACGGTTTTTCGCCACCGTGCAGTTTGTCATGGCTGGTAGCGAAACCCAAGGACTACACTACGGGGTCATCAAAACGCCAGAGAAACACTGGTTACGCTGGAAAGAGACAGATGCACATCCCGCTGCAGGCAATAATTTTTTGCTCCGAGAGATCAGTCAAATTTGTAACAAAGCGCGAATGCTTGAAATCTTGCACGACTTCATCGTTTTCGATGTCAGGACGAAGAAGATTTGTCGGCACAATCAATTCTTCGGTGTGAAAGCGGCGCAAGAACGCGTGAGACGCAGAGAGGGTGGTATCATCTGGCACACGCAAGGCAGTGGCAAAAGCCTCGTAATGGTCTGGTTAGCGAAATGGATTCTCGAACACTTCGCGAACGCGCGCGTGCTCATCATCACCGATCGCACCGAACTCGACGAACAGATTGAGAAGGTTTTTAAAGGTGTCAACGAAGATATTAGGCGCACACAGAGCGGTACGCATCTTCTGCAAGTCCTCGGTAATTCCACGGATCGATTAGTCTGTTCACTTATCCACAAATTCGGCAGCCCTGGAGATGAGACAGATGATACTGATATTGACGGTTACGTTGAAGAGATTAAGAGACATCTACCGGACGGTTTTCAACCGAAAGGTGAATTTTTCGTTTTTGTCGACGAATGCCACCGCACGCAGTCCGGCAAACTCCACAGAGCGATGAAAACGCTACTCCCGAATGCAATGTTGATCGGTTTCACTGGCACCCCACTGTTGAAAAGCGATAAACAACGGAGCATTGAGACCTTCGGCACCTATATCCACACCTACAAATATGACGAAGCCGTTGAAGATAGTGTTGTCTTAGACCTCCGTTATGAGGCGCGCGACATTGACCAAGACCTCTCCTCTCAGGAAGAGGTTGATGACTGGTTTGACAGCAAGACCCGCGGACTCACGGATACAGCGAAAGCACAACTCAAAAAGCGGTGGGGTACGATGCAGAGCGTCCTCAGTTCAAGGGAACGCTTGGATAGGATCGTCGCCGACATTGTGCTTGACATGGAAGAACGAGACAGGCTTAGGAGCGGGCGCGGTAACGCAATGCTCGTCGCCGATAGTATCTTTTCCGCATGCCGATTTTTTCAGATGTTTCAGGGAACGCCTTTAAAAGGGAAATGCGCTATCGTGACCTCCTATAGACCTACTGTAGATGGCATCGCGCGCGAAGAAACCGGAGAAGGGGTGACCGATAGACAAACAGAGTATAATATCTATCGACAGATGCTCGCCGAACATTTTGGCGAACCCGAAAATACAGCGATGTATAGAGCCGATCGGTTTGAGCAAGAAGTTAAGGAACTTTTCATTGAAAAGCCAGAGGAAATGAAACTCCTTATCGTTGTCGACAAGCTGCTCACGGGGTTCGATGCGCCGCCCGCGACCTATCTCTACATTGATAAGAACATGCAGGACCACGGGCTGTTTCAAGCCATCTGCAGGGTTAATCGTCTCGACGGTGAGGATAAGGAATTCGGTTACATCGTTGACTACAAAGATCTCTTTCGGTCATTGAGGGAAGCGATAAAGGATTACACCGGTGATGCTTTTGAAAGCTATGACCGTGAAGACGTGGAAGGATTGTTGAAGGATAGACTTCAAAAAGGGAAGGAACGGTTGGAGGAGACACGCGAGGCGATTAAGGCGTTATGTGAACCCGTTGAGGTGCCGCGCGATACCGCTGCCTACATCCGTTATTTCTGTGGCACTGAAAGTGGAAACCTCGAACAACTCAAAGCCAATGAACAGAAACGGATAAGTCTTTATAAAATGACAGCGGCATTTGTGCGTGCTTATGCCAACCTCGCGAACGAACTGCACGAAGCAGGCTACAGCGATGCCGAAGCGCGACAGATTCAGATGGAGGTAACCCACTACGAAAATGTCCGACAAGAAATCAAATTGGCGAGTGGCGATTATGTTGACTTGAAAGTGTATGAGCCTGATATGCGGCACCTGCTGGATACATATATCCGGGCTGAAGAAAGCGAGACGCTTTCAACATTTGACGATATGCCGCTTGTGCAGCTGCTCGTTGAACGCGGCGACGCTGCGATTGATATGCTCCCCGAAGGCATTCGCGCGGATAATAGAGCGATCGCAGCGACAATAGAAAACAATATTCGACGACTCATTGTTGATAAATCAGAAATCAATCCGAAGTACTATGAAGGTATGTCAAGGCTGCTGCAAGAATTGATTGGCAAACGCAAAAGGGACGCTATCGACTACAAGAACTACTTGTCAGAGATTGCGGGACTGAGTGCACAGATTCACGAACCCGAAATCGAGAACTATCCTCCTAATATCAACACCGGTGCATTGCGGGCACTCTTTGATAATTTAGATAGCGTTTCCGAGGCGCGTAGGGAGGCAATGGCACTTGCAATCGATGATACCATCCGTAAGACGAAGAAAGACAATTGGCGCGGAACGCGTCCTAAAAAAATGGAAGTGCAGAATGCGATAGCGAGAGTTATACAGGAAGAATTTAGTGACTATGATATTGACATTGACGATATATTTGAACTTGTGATGAACCAGAATGACTACTAAGACAGATACTTACCATATTGAGGTGAGCGGACTCTCCATAGAGGTTGTCCGTAAAGACATCAAGCATCTCTACATCGGTGTCCATCCACCAAGCGGACGGGTCCGGGTTTCTGCCCCGCTTCGGCTTGATGCGGATGCTGTGCGGATGGCAATCATCTCACGCTTGGGGTGGATTCGGCGGAAGCATGCGGAATTTACTAACCAGGAACGCCAATCGCAACGCGAGTTTGTGACAGGTGAGAGCCACTATTTTGTGGGTAAACGCTATCGGCTTGACGTAACTGAACGAGACGCACCGCCAACAGTTCGGCTGCTTAACAATACGCGAATCGGGTTAAGCGTCCGTCCGGGTACAGATCGGGACAAACGGGAGGCGGTGTTTCATGCGTGGTATCGTGAGCATCTCTATGCCCAGCTGCCACCACTGCTTGCGAAGTGGGAGCCGAAGATGGGGGTGACTGTTAACGAAGTCCGCATTAAGAAAATGAAAACGCTTTGGGGATCCTGTAATATTGAAGCGAAACGGATCTGGTTGAATCTGGAGTTGGCGAAGAAACCGAATGTGTGTCTGGTGTATGTCTTGGTACACGAAATGACACATCTTTTGGAACGTCACCATAACGATCGGTTTCGTGAGTTGATGGATAACTTTTTACCGCAGTGGCGGACTTATCGGGATGAACTGAATAAGGCACCACTCGCACATGAGAGTTGGCGGTATTGAATCGAAACTATTCAAACTCCGCAGACCTCTATCTGCTTTTCTGGACGTTTTGTAGTGAATAACTGCAGAGGTATGTCAATAAAAAAGGGGATGGTAAAACCACCCCCGGTTGAGATTTTATGAAATTTTGGATTTTAGGCGGATAGTGCGGAAACTG
>JAAXHI010000045.1 GCA_012270875.1 Candidatus Poribacteria bacterium
TAAATAGGGGTTGGGGGATTTAGTCTGGGAATAGACTAAATCCGTTCCTTGTGTTCCATTCCCAACCCCTACAAAATTCCTACGGATAGCAAAAAGTATCGGACGAGCTATCGCCACCTTGTAACCGGATCTGATGGGCGCGACTCTCACCGAAATCAACGAAGAAATCGGGGTCCAAATCCAATCCGCCATCTTCTACATTTATATCCGCCTTCACCATCCATCCGTTTGCGCCTTCGGGGTAGAACTGGTTATCCCAAGCGACGTAGAGAGAATTGGTGAAGTAGAGACGTTTGCCATCGCGACTCAATTCGACCATTTGGGGACCGCCGCTTACAGGTCCGGCTGCCGGGTGCGGATGCGATTTGGTAATCCCACCGATTTTAAGGGTACCGGTATGTTTCGGATTAAACGGGTCGGACACGTCGTATTGCAACATCTCTCCGGTGCCCCAACAGGAGATATACAGGAATCGGTCATCCAGCGAGAGGATGTGATCAGTGACAAGTGTCGGAATCATCCCGATATCCTTCAAAGCGGGTGGCAGATCATCTGGATTTTCAGGGACTTGTGCCGGAATATCAATAATCTTTTGGATGCCCCAATCGTCTCCATCTTTGTACCATACCCAAATGGAGCTGGAAAGGTCATTCATATTCAACACAGCGTTGACGAAGCCATACGCTTTTGTTGGATCGTGTGCGGGACGTAGTTCTAAGATCATCTGATAATCATCACCCAAATCCAACGTTTGGATATTCTTGCGGTGTCGGATATCCCAGATATGGATCTTATGTCCGAATTTGCGTTCACCTAAATCTTCAAGGCTCACGCCGTTTTCAATCATTGCTGGATAGCCCCATTCACTGGTGACGGCGACGTCGTAGCCCAAATGCCACCAAAAATCGTAAGAGAGGGATTGCGGTCCGCGTTCGACTTCCCACTGCCCCAGAATATTGAAGTTATAGTGATCCATGAGGAATATACCACCGGGACCTTCTTCTGAACCGGCTGAAGCCAAGGCACTGACGTAAATGCCCTCAGGACCGCAGTGGACTGTATGGGGTCGGGTATATCCGGACCGAGATTCAACTTCATTGGCATCCAGAGTTTTAATGAGTTTGGGTGCTTTGGGATCCTCTTTCACATCAAGGATATAGATACTGGAACCGCGCAGTGCTGGCACAACGAGGTAACGTCGTTCTATATAGGGGTGTGGTGCGTAGGGACAGAGTGCTGCGCTACAAGCGTTCCAACCGAAGTGGTGGATTTCATCCCGAACGCCGAGTTCCAGTTTATGAATGATCTGTCCATAGGTGTCGGACGCTTTGTCGAGGTCAACGACACACATAGCGTCGGGGTTATCGTCATCTCTCGGTGCGGCGACATAAGCGACCTCTTCAGCAGGTGCCTCGATCGCCATCTTGGGTGACGGGTAAAAAGTCGGGTCAGGTTTCCACTGTTGTAACAAGTTGATTTCTCCTTTTGGTTTTTAGTGTGATGCGTCTGCATCATTTTTTGCGCGGTCAAGCCACCCGGGTAGTTTGATGTCTTCGGATAGTTTCCACGCTGTTAAATAGAGCGAGGCTGTCCAACGTACCCCTTCCCGTGCTCGGTCATTTGTAAAATCAACAAGAGCAGGTGTCGGGTTTTTCAAATTTTTCCAGTCTTCGGCGAGCTCATAAACGTCGTCTACGAAACTGTGTTCAGCTTTGATCTGCTTTATTATCGCTGGCATCAAATCGTCAACAGCTTCAATCTGTTGTCCCTTCGCGAGGTCCATCGGCTTGAGTGCCAAACGCTCAATTGCTGAATCAACCTTCTCATGGATACCCTGATGTAGGCGTGTACCGTCCGGTTGCTTAATCCCATCAAAATGAATGGTTAAGTGTAAGGGTTGGCACATATCCTGCGCGTAGTGTGAGAGAAAGCCGGCATAGACGAAACACTTACTCTGGATCATCGGATTGTCGGGCCATTTACGATACTCAGCAAACGCGAGTGCGAGTCGTTCCGTCCATTCCGCTAACGCATACGGGAGGGTGCCGACCTCGCGCGGTTTAAATCCGAGCTCAGCACAGAGTTGGATATGTGCCTCACGTCCTTCTGGAATCGGATGCTCTCCGAAGAGTTCTACATCGATGTAGTGTTCACTGTATTCCGCTTGCCGTGCGTGTGGCGTGGCTCGCTCCTTAGATAGATCAGGGTCGTAAGAGCAGTGGGCGATCATTTTTCCGGCGTTGCGGAAAAATTCAGGCATATCTTCGGGGAGTGATTTGGCAGCTGCCTGTGTCATGATATCGTGCCCGCCACCCCACCATGCCCACACTGGCGTTGCAAAAATAAGTGAAAATAGGATCAATACATTACAGAAACGTTTCATAACTCTCCTTTTGTTAGTCTGCTGCGAGATATTCTGCGGGACTCGCTTCCTGCCATTGGAACTGCAGTTCAGCCGTTTCATGCGGTTTAAACGATGTCGCGATTGTCTCAACGGCGGGTCCAACGATGTCAATCTCGTTCAGATCAGCGATGCCGTATCCCATTTCGTTTGCGTAATGGAAGAGTCCAATCTCCAACGGTTCAAATCCCATCGCTTTTGTTGTGACTGCGTCGGCTGCGAACACATCACCACTGACGACTGCGATGCCGAGTGGAACAGAATCGGTGCCGCCGGGTCCGTTGCCTTGTAGTCCAACGGTGCCATCAACGATAGCGATGTCGGGTTTGAGGTGGCGTGAGAGTCGAAGTAAGTTGATATTGAGGGTCTGTGCCTCGCGTGGTAATAAGCGGTCTGCGTGGCTATGGTATCCGTGCATTTT
>JAAXHI010000200.1 GCA_012270875.1 Candidatus Poribacteria bacterium
TTTTCCTATTCAACTGAATTTTGAAATATATGTAGATTGTGACCGTTCCGAATTTTACGAATTTCTTACCAAACAGATTTGCAAGGAAATTGAACGCGTTTTCCAAAGACGTGGAGAGGAGCCTGACGAAGCACTAAAGCGTTTTCTTGACAATGCCCAGATAACTAACCATTTGTCAATGATGGAATTCTTTGAACAGGTCCAGCGTTTCCTGAAGGATGGGGAAAACTGGCAGAAAGTAGTCCTTATTATCGACGAGTTTGATGGCATCCCGACATCCGCCCTGAAGGGTTTTCTGCACGCGTTTCGACATACTTACGTCACTGACACCACGTTTCAATGTCCGCACAGCCTTGGTATTGTTGGTGTCAAAAATATCACACAACTGGACTATGATCACTCCGTCTCTCCGTTCAATATCCAGGATGATTTTGCGTTGCCCAATTTTACGCTCACTCAGGTGCAAGAACTGTTTGGGCAATATACCGCTGAGGTCGGGCAGGCTTTTGCTCCGGAAGTGACTGAAGCCATTTACAAACAGACAGGCGGACAACCCTTCCTTGTCAACCGATTCGCGCAGATACTTACCGAGGAACTGGACATTCCGAAAACTGAAATGATTAGGATGGGGCACTTTGCAACGGTACATTCCCAACTCCTTAATGAACGCAATACCAATATTGAACATCTGTTAACCAATATCCGCCGAAACCTTCGCTTTGAAACCTTTCTGATGCAAATTGTCTCTTATGAGGAGAGCGTACGCTTCAACCCTGATAATGACATCATCAATGAACTCGCTACGTATGGTGTTATCACAAGGGGTGCTGATGGAAGATGTGAGATTGTCAACCCGATTTACCTACACCGCATCATACAGGCATTCAAACCAGTCGTCAACGGATTGGAGCGCGACTACTTCCCCGAAGATACCGATGGATTTCAGTACCTCACGTCCGATGGACATATTCAGATGGAACGGCTCTTGGATAACTTCCGAGACTTCATTGCCCGCGCAGGCTTCAGGATCCTACAAGTCCCTGAAACACCCCAAGAATTCATCGGACAGCATCTCCTCTTTGCCTACGTTGATCAGTTTGTTACCAGCGTGAACGGTGCGATGTATATGGAAGTCCCAACAGGTCGCGGCAGGATGGATCTAATCATTCTTCACAACCAGAGAAAATACATCGTTGAAACAAAGATTTGGAGAAGCGACCGGTCCTATTCCCAAGGAAAGGAGCAACTCGCGGCGTATCTATCAACGGAAGGCGTAACGGAGGGTTACTACGTGGTGTTCGACCATCGCGAAACACCAGAACCGCGCACAGAAACAGAGACGATAGATGGGTTGACGATTCGGAGCTACGTTATTCCTGTCGTGCAAGAGCAGCCTTCAGTAGGAGCACAACGGTAACCAGGTTTTATATTTCGAGGTTGAGTCATCAAAACAACTGATACGGATATAATTGGCATGTTTTCACAGAAAGTAGTATAATATTTTCAGTTTGGAAGTCCGATGCTTTTATCGTAAACAGAAAGGTAAAGTAATGGAACATCAAGTCACACTCAATATTCCCGATGCCGTGTACCAACACGCGCGTCGAATCGCAAAAATGCAGGGGGTCAAATTAGAAAATGTCCTTGTTGGTGTGTTGCGTGCACATTGGTCTCCTGCCGATGCTCCTTTGACTGAGACAGAGAAGTTGGCAGCTATTGCACCAAGCATAGAATCAACAGATTGGTGGGATAGCGAAGGCGATAAGGAATGGGATGCATGGACACCCTAAAATCCGCAGATGTGATTATTGCTGATTTTCCAGGAGTCACAGGTATTAAAAGACGGCCAGCAGTGGTTATCTCAACTGCGGATTACCATACCACTATTGGAGACGTGATTCTTGGAGCAGTAACAACAAATCTAACCATTGCAACCACGCCCACAGACCACTTGATTGCTGATTGGACAGAAGCAGGGCTACGTAGACCAAGTGCATTTAGGAGTTTCCTTGTAACACTCCCACAGAGCAAAGTCCTAGCAATCATTGGGTCCTTATCATCTGCAGATTGGCAAAAGGTCCAGGCATGTATCCGCAAAGCAATAACGGTATGAATGCCTATTGAGTCTTTTGCACCCAACTATGATTCCCTTGATTCAATCCGCACGGCACAGAACTTCAACTCCGGCTGCTTAGATACCAGATCAAATGCTGGATTCGTAACATAACGCAATAAACTGTGCTACTACAGAACTTCATCCCGTTTCAGAAGCAGATGTATTCCCCAGGGGTATTTTCGGTTTCAGTGTCGTAGGCTCCGGTGGCAGAACACTGATTAGATAAACTCGCAATGTTTTCGCGAGGCAAAAAGAATTCCGTCAATAAGTGAAAATTATAGTGAATCGTAAAAATAAAGAGACACTTTCATCCCCCCGTAGGTTCGGTTTCCTAACCGAACCGGCACAAGATGTCCTATTAATTCTAAACTTTACTATAGTTTGTAGACAGTGAAATTCTCGTGCCTCGCTTTTTATTTTTTAAATTTAATTTGAAGTGCCATTAGGTGTATTTACTATCTCGCTATAGAGAAATTTCAATTTTTGTGCAACCTTCAATGCTTCGCGATACACTTTAAGGGCAGCGATGACATTTCCTTCCTTCAACTTCTTATCACCATGTTCTGCCTGCCGTTTCACCTCCTTCTGTCTCTTTTCCATGTATTGGCGGAGTTTTTCTTGAGATAGACGAGCGAGGGCATAATACTCCATTTGCCTTGAGTGGGGGTTGTGTCTTTTAGCAATTTTTACCCCTGGTAAGGCATCTTGCTCTGCATAAATACGATACTTCCTTCTAAATTCCGTTTTTATCTTTTCATATCTGCCATCATCCGTACTGCTCTGCTCATCTTCATCTTCAACACGGATTGTAGCCGCTATACCCAAGATCATATCTACACGCGCAGCTCCCTCCGCATCATTCATACTTTTCGTGCTATAACCAACACCATAGTAATAGGCGGAATCCTCGGGTGGAACTGTGTACCAATCTGGTTCATCACTGCTGCTATAAACAGGACATACTAACGCGTAAACCAGAATAGACACAACAGCTATTACAATTCGCTGAAATTTTGTCATGTTTAAAGCCATTGGCTGTTCTTATAATATTTCCTTCGGGCAAGAGGAGAGTTGGAAAGCCCGGATGATTGCTAATCTTTTTCATTTACTTCGTGTTCCAACTCTTTGAAGGCTGCTGAAACTCGCCACCGATCATACAGAACCTTATCCTTTCTAATAATGGCAGCCGTACCAGCAGCAATATTCTGGGTTGGCAATTCCATTAGAACCCATACGGTGTTCCGTGTGCCCTCGCGTTGTGTGTAGGTTTTGACATTTCGGGAACCGATTAAGGTCTGAGTAGCAACACTTTTGGAAATCTGACTGAAAATTTCAGAAGTTTTTGTGTTGTTAGGATCTCCACCAATCTCCTTTTCAAAATTCTCAACAAATGCTGTGACAATTGTCTCAATCCTTAATGCCAATGCTGCGCGGGCATTTTGGGTGGCTTTACGTCGCGCGAGTCCCACATTTTGTGAAGTGCCGGATTCAACAACGTAAAGAAATTCATCATTAAATGGTGGGTTATCAACCCAGTCAGGAAGTTGGGAAGGTTCTCTGGGATTCTCAACTTGATTGGAAGGTTGAGAAGGTGGTACGCTTTTGGCACTGCAGCCTATGAGTACTATTCCTAAACCGATATAGAGGATAAACATC
Organism: Candidatus Poribacteria bacterium; assembly: GCA_012270875.1. Classification (GTDB taxonomy): domain Bacteria; phylum Poribacteria; class WGA-4E; order WGA-4E; family WGA-3G; genus WGA-3G. Next base: position 3,773 of record JAAXHI010000200.1, read on the forward strand.
AGATTTAATTTTGATACAAATTCAATCATTACAAAATTCCTTTTTCAGAAAGTATACCATTTTCCACAAACTCCCTCTGCTATTCAGGCAAGTCGAATCTGGAATACAAGGATTAACGTAGCAAATAAGGCTGCTTTTATAAGGGGCGTTTTTAACATTCAGAAATCGTGTAATCCACGCTTCTCAATGTTATGATAACCTAAACAACTATTCTGTGCAAGAAAAATTCCTCAGTAAACGACATTCGGTTCCAGCAGCCTTCCGGTTTCCAAAGGATCAACAGATTATAGTTATCGGATTTAATTTTTTCTACAGAGTTATTTCTTATGCTATAATGATATGACTACAGAAATCCAACTTTCAATAAAGCGGATCCCTATTTTTAGGAGGAACCTATGATATTAAAACAGTCCCTGACCACTTTGGGGTTTTTGTCGGTTGTTATATTTGTTATGGTATTTGGCCAGACTACTTCTGCCGACGCTCAAAAGGTTCACGCGCTCTTGCTTATCATGGACGACGACCTTGATATTCGTAAAAGTGTTGATGTGAACCGTTTGAGGGTAAAGAAGACCTTGCAACTATTAGATATTAATCCAGAGATTTGGCGGGCTGATGAGCGACAGGTCCAACCGGACCATATTATCAAGTGGGTTCAGAATTGCCAAACGGAAATAGAAGATACAATACTTGTCTACTACACTGGGCACGGACATGTTGACCATGAAAAACGACACTATCTTGACCTTGATACACAGAATGTCGAACTTTCTCTGTTACGAAGCGACTTAGTTAAAGTACTACAAGAAAAGAATTGTCAATTGAAAATGTTGATTACAGATACATGTAGTCAAGACCGTGGAGAGATACCACCAATGGTGGTGAAAAGTTTTGGAGCAGTTGTGTCACGGGAACGGCGGCACCTCCAAAACCTCTTTCTTCAGCACAACGGATTTCTTGACATAACTGCTGCATCCCCAGGACAATATGCTTGGGGAAACAATGAAATTGGTGGCTACTTCACTGCAGCACTCGTTAAAAGTTTTACAACTGACTCGGATACTGACAGGAATGGGTTTCTCTCGTGGGAAGAAGTGTTTTCTACTACTTGTGAGGAAACCGAAAAACTTTTTAGCGAAACAGAATTCCTTCCTATTAACAGACAAAGAATGGATGACATTGGCCAAGAAACTCAGAAGCCTAATGCCTACACATTGCCGGAAAGCCTAACACAACTTTCATCACCCACGCGGCAGATTCCCGAAACGATTATTGGAAAAGACGGTGCGAAAATGGCTCTCGTCTCTGCAGGCGAGTTCCAAATGGGAAGCAACACTGGCAATGCGGATGAAAAGCCCGTGCACTCTGTCTACACTGATGCATTCTACATAGATGTATACGAGGTAACTAATGCACAATATAAGAAATTCATTGAGGCAAACCCGCAGTGGCGAAAGGACCGTATTGCAAAAAGTTACCACGATGGTGGCTACCTAAAACTTTGGGAGGGAAATAGTTATCCGAAGGATAAAGAGAATCATCCTGTCGTTTATGTGAATTGGTATGCGGCGATGGCTTACGCTGAATGGGCAAATAAACGTTTACCAACAGAGGCAGAGTGGGAAAAGGCAGCGCGAGGATATTTAGTTGGTAAAACATACCCGTGGGGCAATTTGACTGATACCAATAAAGCAAACTACGACAGAAGTATTGACAACACAAGTCCTGTGGGCAGCTATTTTGCTAATGGTTACAATTTGTATGACATGGCAGGCAACGTGTTTGAGTGGTGCCTCGACGCGTGGACTGAGGATTTCTATGCTAATTCGCCTCCTCGGAATCCGCTTTACAGTGGCGACCTAATAGACATTACATCAAATTTCACAAATATTAAAAATCCTCGCGTATTTCGCGGCGGTTCATGGCTCAGTCCGCTATCTCTCATACGAATTGCTTACCGTAACAGGAGTGCTCCTTTGAACACCTACAGTGATGTTGGTTTCCGTTGTGTGATACCTGTTAACCCTTCAGTCTTTTCCGTTGAATGATGAATTTCAGAAGGAATGTATGGGTAAACAATCCGTACTTACTTGGTTTTTTTGTTAATCGTTATATTTGCTACAGTATTTGGGCAAGTGACTTCTGCCGAAGCGCGAAAGGTTCATACGTTGCTCATTCTGGCGGGCTCTGCCTGAAGTCTATGGATATTGGAACACGATCTATCGTCGGTTCGGTAGATCGTGCGATACGGGTGTCTTTGAGGCACTCCATGAACATTTTCACGATGCGGGTGAAATCTCTGCGATAATATGAAGATACTCACTACGAATTATCAGCCTCAATCCGCACGGCACAGAATTTCAACTCCGGCTGCTTAGATACCGGATCAAATGCTGGATTCGTCACGTAATTCGCATTGGTTTCGGCATGGAAGAGATCACCCCAATGGAACGGCGTAAAAAGCAAACCACGCCGGATCGTTTCTGTAACACGCGCCTTCGCATAACACCTCCCACGTCGTCCCACAAGATAAATCCACTCTCCATCTTGAACGTCATTCTCCACAGCATCGTCCGGATGGATTTCCACAAAGGGTTCCGGGTCTTTACGTACCAGCTGCGGCACTTTACCCGTCCGGGTGCGCGTATGCCACTGACTCTCAATCCGTCCGGTCGTCAAACCGAGTGGGAACGTCTCATTTACCTCCTCATCTGGAGGCTGATAGACCGGCGTTTTGAACTGTGCCTTGCCTGAATCGGTGAAAAACTTCGTGCGGACGTATCGACGCGCCGTACCGGGATGCCGTGGATGCGGACAGGGCCAGCGTAGCGATGTCTTCGCGAGACGGTCATTCGTCATCCCCATCTGATCGCACGGTGTGCCTGCTGTCAGAAGCCGGTACTCATCCCACACCTCCTCAGCGGTATAGAAATCGAAATTCCGCTTGAACCCCATGGCTTTCGCGACCTGCGTAAATATCCACCAATCCGGTTTCGCTTCACCCGGTGGTGTCAGGAACTGATCGCTTCGGACGACAAGCCGTTCGCTATTCGTCATTGTGCCTTGCTTTTCACCCCACTGTGCTGCCGGGAGCAGCACGTCTGCGTATTCCGCGGTTTCCGTCGGGTAATAGCAGTCCTGAACGATGACCAAATCAGCACGCCGGAGACCTTCTTGTGAAACCTTTGTATCGGGCATGCTGACTGCGGGGTTCGTGCAGGCGATCCAGAGCGCGCGGACATCTCCTTTCGCTGCAGCCTCAAACATCGGCACCGCCGTCAATCCGGGTTTCCGGTCAATGCTACCCGGCGGTACCCGCCACGCACCTTCCAGATAGGCACGATGCATATCATTGGTGACGACGCGATAGCCGGGGAGTTGGTGCGACAGATAGCCGACCTCCCTGCCCCCCATCGCATTCGGCTGTCCTGTCAACGAAAACGGACCGGCACCCCTTCTACCGACTTCACCTAACTGCAAATGTAGGTTAATGAGGGCAACATTTTTATCAACGCCGCTCGTACTCTGATTGGTGCCTTGGCAGTAAAAACTGAGCAACCGACTCGGTTTAGAAAGGTATTCAACAATCTCGTCAATACGTGCGGGGTGAATATCGCAGGCAGCAAGGAGGGCATCCGCGTCTAAGCCTTTCAAATGTTCCTCGTAAGCACTGAAGTTTTCTGTGCTTCTGCGGATGAAACGGTTATTGGCGCGCCCCATCGTCAGAAGGCGTTTAGCAATGAGTTGGAGGAAGGCAACATCACTCCCAGGCGCGAGTGGCACATGGATATCCGAGAAGTCTGCTGTCTTCGTCCGGCGCGGATCTACGGCGATAATCCGTACACCCGGATCTAATGCCCGTCGTTTCCGAATCATCTGGAAAAGCACAGGATGGTTCACCGCCATATTCGCACCGATAATCAGAAAGACATCGGCGTGCTGGATATCGTCGTAACAGGTAGGAGGTCCGTCTGAGCCGAACGCTTGCATGTAACCGACTACCGCTGATGACATACAGAGCCGACTGTTCGTGTCCACGTTATTCGTGCGGAGAAATCCTTTAAACAATTTGTTGAAAACGTAGGAAGTCTCTGTATCCAGCTGTCCAGACCCGTAGAGCGCGATGGAATCTTTACCGTGCTCCAACTGGATTTCGTGAAGCCGATTTGCTGTGAAAGCGATAGCCTCATCCCACGAAACCTCGCGCGGCGGTTCACCGCGTCGATCCCGGATCATAGGATACGCGAGCCTACCATCATGGTTTTG
>JAAXHI010000167.1:0-3773 GCA_012270875.1 Candidatus Poribacteria bacterium
AACTAATTACAGGATTTACTATAAAGAATATTTTGGACTAAAACCGAAATTTTAGCAAGTTATTTTTCGTCACCGACGAAAATATACGAGAGCGTAAAAAATTTGACAAATCTCAAAAAATAGCGTATCATTTTAAGGTGAACTGGTTATTTATTTTTAAGGGTACGGCTTATTAGAAGAGGATAATGCATACCCTATATTTCGCGTAGCACCCAGACAGAAAAGAGGACCGATCCATGAAACGCACGTATCAACCCCATCGACGGAAACGGAAAAATAAATTAGGTTTCCGCAAACGGATGTCTACACGGCACGGCAGACAAACTATTGCTCGCCGTCGCGCCAAAGGGCGGAAAGTGCTAAGTGCCTAAGGTATTGTGATAGGGAAGTGGCTTGCAGTCAAGTACTTGCATCCAACTTCCTTATGTAGTGTTAGACGAAAAAGTGAAGCAAACGGACGAAAAAAAATATCCGTCTGTTGGTCTTGAGAAACACTACTGAGCCTGATTTTAAACTGCCTTCATTTTTTTTGTGTCAAGGAGACGAGGAAAGCGAATGCCTCGAACTTTTAACTTACCTCACTTCTATCACAGTCCTATTATTTCTGTAGTTAAACAGGCGCGCCGAGACACTGATGCCCGAAAGCGAGACCTTGCACCAACCTTGTTGAATTTCGGACCTGTCCGATTTAAAATCGCTCGTCACTTCGGCTTCTGCTATGGGGTCGAAAACGCTATTGAAATCGCTTATCAGGCACTGGCAGAAAACCCAAACAAACGCATCTTCTTGTTGTCTGAAATTATTCACAATCCACGTGTCAACGAAAATCTAAGACAACGCGGGGTCCAGTTTTTAATGGATACCGCTGGCACCCCTCTCCTCCCCTTCGATATTTTGATGCCAAACGATGTCGTGATTGTTCCGGCTTTCGGAACGACCCTTGAGATAGAGAAGACGCTCAAGGCACGCGGTGTTACCCTAACAGCCTATAACACGACCTGTCCGTTTGTCGAGAAAGTCTGGCGGCGGAGTGAGGAGATCGGGAAGCAGGATTACACTGTTGTTATCCACGGGAAGCGTTATCATGAAGAAACTCGGGCAACGTTTTCACATGCACAGGCAGGCGCACCTGTCGTTGTCGTGCGGGACCTTGAGGAAGCACGTGATTTAGCAAAGGTTATCTCTGGTGAAGCGGATACCGAATTTTTCTTTAAAAAGTTCGCAGATCGCTTCTCTCCAGGCTTCGATCCTACTGTTCATCTGAAACGCATTGGTGTAGTCAATCAGACGACGATGCTCGCTACGGAGACTGAGGCGATTGCCAATTTGCTCCAAGATACAATCAAAACCGTATACGGCGAAGCAGAGATGTCCTCACACTTTGCTGATACAAGGGATACACTCTGTTACGCAACGAAAGAAAATCAGGATGCAACACTTGCACTGATTGCCGATGGCGGTGATATGGCTGTTGTTGTCGGTGGCTATAATTCTTCTAATACGAGCCATCTTGTAGAACTCTGTCAACAGCACCTACCGACCTATTTTATCCGTGATGCAGACGAACTCCTGAGTCCGACACGCATTCGCCATCTCGAATTAGAGACAAAACAGGTACAGACGACTGAAGATTGGCTTTCGATGGATCCGAAAACACCTACCGATATCGTGCTGACTGCGGGTGCGTCTTGCCCGGATGTTCTCTTGGATGAAGTATTGCAAAAGATTGTGAAGTGGTTCCCAGATACGCGATCAGTAGAGGAAGTATTGGAGCCATTCCTATAGCGTTGAAAGCATTTCTAAGAGGACAGATGTTTGTGAGGGTGTGCCAACGCTGATGCGAACATGGTTGTGTAGACGGGGTGTGTCAAAGTATCGGATGAGAATTCCGCGTTCCGCTAACGTCGCTTTTAACGCCGCCGCATCCCTGTTGATAACCCGTGAGAGAATGAAATTCGCTTTACTTGGATACGGTTCCAAGAAGTCAAACTTCTGCAGTCCCTGATAAAGCCTGCCACGCTCTTCTACAATTTTTTTCACATTTTCTTCTAATTGACCCACATCTGATAGGGAAGCCAACGCTGCTGTGGCACCAGCAAGGTTTACGTTGTACGGTTGCTTAATCTTCAACAGATGTGAGAGTATCCAGTGCGGAAAAATTCCGTAGCCGACTCGCAATCCTGCAAGTCCTGCCCATTTACTGAATGTCCGTAGCACAATCAGGTTTTCGTGTGCTAAAACCCAGTCTGCGCGACTCCCGCCAGCGAATTCAATATAAGCCTCATCTAACACAACAATGAGTGGTAGTTGGAGCAGCTGCCGAAGACACGCATCACTAAGCATCCCGCCATCAGGGTTGTTAGGGCTTGTAACAAAGAGGATCTTGATGTTACTGCTGCTATTGACAATCTGAACTATCTTCTCAGTGTCTAACGAAAAATCCTCTTTTCGCTCAATGTCGATTATTTTTCCACCGTTAAGTTCGGTGTCGAAACGGTACATGCCAAAAGTGGGCGGACAATTGATAACTGCATCATTCGGCGCGATGCAGAGCCGAATTAAAAGGTCGATCAGTTCATCAGCGCCGTGTCCAGCAACGATATGTGTCGCATCAATACCTGTATATTCGCTGAGGGCTTGACGGAGTAGTGTACTGTCGGGATCTGGATATATGTGATAATAGGTTTCGTCTGCTAATGCTTGATAGATACGCGGCGAGGGACCATAAGGGTTCTCGTTTGCATCAAGTTTAATGATGTCCTCAGCAGGAATGCCGAGGCGTTCGCTAAGCACATCAAATGGCACGATAGGCGTGTAAGGTGCCATGTTCGCAATATCTGGACGAATGAGATCTTTTAATGTTTCAGATGACATTTTTTAGGAGTTGTCAGTTATCGGTTATCAGTTATCGGTAACACCTCTTAACTGACGACTGACGACTGACAACTGATAACTATTTACTGGCTTGGGTTCGGTGAGGTTCGGACCTCAACTGCTTTTGGGGTCAATGCGCCGAGCGGGGCTTCACCCTTTAACACACGCACAAAATCATCCACAGTCATATCTGCTACCCGTAAGTTGGCATCTTCTGTTCTACCGGCGATGTGCGGTGTGTGGACAACGTTATCTCGATTCCGTAGCGCATCATCAATCGGAACCGGTTCCTTGTCATAAACGTCGAATGCGCCGGCAAGTTCATCTTTCACGATCCGTTCCCGGAGTGCTTCCATATCGACGGCAAAGGCGCGCGTAATTATGACAACCAAACTTCCCTTCTTCAAATGATAGATCCGTTCTCGGTTTAACAGATGTTTCGCTGAAGGTGTCGGTGGGACTGCTACGAACACGATGTCGGATGTATCGGCGAGTGTGTCCATATCGGTGCGTTGTACATCCCATTCTTGAAGGAGTTCGTCTGAGACATACGGATCGAAACCCACCACTGTTGCCCCAAAAACCCGACTCCATTTCGCTATTTTTCCACCGATCTGTCCGAGGCCGATGACCCCAATGTTTTTGGTGCCGAGGTCGCCATTGACGAAATCTGGATCATCACAGAACTGATGTGCTGCGGGAAGTTTATCGAGGGGCGCGCCGCTTTCACGGGCGTTTAGCGAACCCCACATCGGGTTCTCCCAATCCCAGAGTTTTTCACCCTGTGCCATCCGCAGATGCCACTGTGCTGTCCGTCTCAACGAAGACAGCGCGAGACCGAAGGCACACTCAGCCACAGATTGTGACCAAGCCCGCGTCGATTCAATGACAGGGATACC
>JAAXHI010000167.1:3815-4134 GCA_012270875.1 Candidatus Poribacteria bacterium
TGGTGTTGAGAACAAGTGTTACGCCGAGTTCTTCTAACCGCTTTACCATCTGTTCATGCACGTAGGGCCAAGAGACCTCTAAATTGGGATGACGTGTAAATACAAATTCGGGACTTGCCATAATGGTTGTCAGTTGTCAGTTGTCGGTTGTCGGTTACGTCTCCTGTGACGCGAGTATCTCCCGATAAGCTTCCAACCTTTTCTTCCTTTCTCAAGTAAAGTTGGCAGCAAGTGCCAGCCTTCGTTACGTTACCGTTATCAGAAACCTCTTTAACCGAAAACTGAAAACCGATAACTATTTCTGACGAATAAGCAGATG
>JAAXHI010000498.1 GCA_012270875.1 Candidatus Poribacteria bacterium
ATTGCCGCAATAGCACCACCCCAGATTAGATTCCGAGATATATTGAATTTCTTTGGACTGTGTTGCTGATTTTGTACGTCGTTCACGATTTAACCTCCGCTCGTAGTTTAAAAGTCTGGCACGTTCTCAAAGATTTTCCAGATTTCGTGATGGATTTTCCAGTCGTTGCCGACCTGATGCATCCAGACTTCGCGAACCCAAATATTGTAGAGTGCGGTAGCGTTCTCATCAGCAGCAGGGGCAACCAATCGACTGAGTCGCTGAATACCGATGACGCTCTCACTTTCGACTTCGGTACTGGTTTTAGCCTTCGTCCATGCGTGTGCGCCCATCTGTCGAAGTTCGGATTCGAGTTGTTGCTTATCAATTTTACTGCGCTCTTCTTTGCTTTCTCGAATCACCACTTTATCGGCGGTAACGTTGGGTCCATAGTAAGCGAGATGGACATTGAGGTTGCCGCTTTGCCAAGCACTTTCCCAATTACTGAGAGCTGTTTTGCCAGCGTCTATCTGCGCTGTGGAGAGAGAGGTCCGTCCTGTTTTCGCGGGTGAAAGTGGTGGTTGGCTGTCCACATAGGCGCGCGCTTTTTGTGCTTGTTGCTTGAGAAACGCTGCCTGTCTGGCTTCGATCCCCTGTTGACTCGCCTCTGCGAGTTTCTTGGTATAAATTTCTGCCTGTTCGCGCATCTGTTTTCTGAGGGACTCTGCTTCAGCAATAGCTACCCGCTTTTGATACCCCTCCTCTTTAACGATCCTATCAGTGACTTCAAGTTTGCGGCGAAGTGCGGAAATCTCCTTTCCATAGTTCCGGATTTCAGTTTCCACCTGTCGTCCTTCTGCCTGCAGTTCTTCGACAGTCTTAAGGAGTTCGGCAACCTGTTTGCCGTAACCTTCACGTAGACGGATCAACTCACGGTTCTTTTTCTGAAGGTCGCGAACTGTCTTTTTTAGTTCCGTTCCCTCGCCTCGGATTTCTCGTATCTCGGACTGGGTACGTTTGAGTTCTGACTCCGTGTCGTTGAGTGTTTGCCGGAGTGCTTCCGCCTTTGCTTCTTTTTCAAGGATCGCGGCATTCAATTCCGAGTTTTTGGCAATGTTGATAGCACTTTTTCGTGCGAGTTTAGCATCAGCGACTGCCTGATATGCGAGTTGGAGAGCCTCACTCCCTCTGTTTTCTTCGAGGGCTGTTTTCGCAGCTTCAAGGTTGGATTTTGCGGCTTCAAATGCCATAGGTGCCAGCGATGGGGCATCAACCTCTTTTGCTGCTGTAATCGCTGCTGCTGCGTCTGCGATTGCCGTATCCACTATGGACGGTTCAATCTTCCCGAGTTTTCCACCACACCCTGCAAAAGCGAAAGGCACGAGCAGCAGCCCGATCATCAAAATCCTACGCAATGCGAAGTTATACTTCTGCGGTGAAGCGATGAGCTGTTTCATTTTGTGACTCCTTATTAGTTTTTTTTCTGTTTGACCTTAGTTGAATTTTTCAGTTTTTTGTCTACAGAGCATCGGCTCGATTCTTTTTATTAATCAAATACAGGTAACGCAAGGAGATGTGGTTAGGCGGTCTTGGTTTTCATTTGCGCGAGTGTATCCTTGATTACTGATGCTCTTGCCTTTCGACTTAATGCTGCTCAGTTCAGCATAGTAAGCGCGTTCTGCATTGCCTTAACGTACCGGGTCAGTGCGAGCATGGTTTGATTTGCTCCGGACAGTAATTCTGGACGTTCTTGAAAGATATAGTGTTGGTCTTTGAGAAATAAGGTGAGCGTATTTCGACGCTGTGATACAGCAAGAACGATGTGTTCTGTCTCGCAGAGGGATTCCAGGTGACAACAACTTCAAAGTTCCTAACAGTTCGTGTGTCTTTTGATTTTCTGTTGAGATGTTCCGCACGGCAACCACCTCCTGCTTATTAGGATACCATGTCCAAACTGCGGTGTCAAGGCTAAAAAAAAATTTATAAATACTTAAAAAGTGACTGTCCCAAATTTTGTTTGACTTCACACCTGAATCCGTGTATAATGTATGTCAACTTTTATTTTCGCCGAGAATGCACTTATGTTCCACATAGGAAAGACTCGTCGAAGATTTATGATATAATCCGAACAAAATTTACGCCTATAATTTTTTGAACAAATGAATTTTGCGTAAATCTTTGTCTAATGAAAAAACAGAAAAGGAATTCGTGAAAATCTGTAGTTTTCACACTAAAATCATGCAAATAAGCGTATTAGGTGCGTTTTTGGCAACAGTTGTTTCATGCAATAGTGAACAATTGCCTAATGTAACGATAGAAACCGAAAAAGGAAACATCATATTAGAACTTTATCCAGATGCTGCGCCAGCGACGGTTGCGAATTTTGCGAAACTGATTGAATCGGGATTTTACGATGGCGTGACGTTTCATCGGTATGTCCCAGGTTTTGTGATTCAAGGCGGGGACCCGGACGGCACTGGCACAGGTGGTCCTGGATGGACGATCCCGGGTGAATTTCAAGATTCTGACCTTCGCGACAAGATGCCGCCGCATGAAGAAGGTGTCGTTGCGATGGCGCGAACACAGAACCCCGACTCAGCCGGAAGTCAGTTTTATATCTGTCTCACTTCGGATCCGAGACGTGTTGGACATCTAAACGGTGCGTACACCACTTTTGGGAAAGTTATTGAAGGGATGGATGTCGTAGAATCACTTCGCGAACAAGATGTGATGAAAAAAGTGACGATCGAGAACTATACGGCAGCACCGTAAGCACCGCAGCGAATTCCGTGCCCTGTCCCTCATTCCGTCACGTCTATGGGGTAACGGGTTTAAAACAGCGAAAATTTAAAGGACGGACATACATATATGGAAGAATGGAAACGTCTCGTTAGAGACACTGTCAATACTCCAGAAAAACTCGCCGCTGCATTCGATGTTGACATAGAGGAGATGCAGCGGATTCACAAAGAATTTCCGATCCGTATCAACCCGTATTATCTCAGTCTCATAGAGGAACCCGGTGATCCGATTTGGAAACAGGTTGTTCCTGACCCGAAAGAGTTAATCAGCACAGGTGTAGAGGATCCGCTCCACGAAGAAGACGATAGCGAGGTGCCGAACGTTACGCACCGATACCCTGACCGCGCACTTTTTTATGTTAACTATATGTGCCCTATCTATTGTCGTTTCTGTACCCGCAAACGGAAAGTCGGTGATCCGCATTCAATTTCTGAGGATAACGTCGAAAGAGGTCTCGCCTATATTCAGGCGCACCCAGAAATTCGTGATGTGATTATCTCTGGTGGCGACCCGCTGATGCTAACGGATAAGAAAATTGATATGATTGTCGGCGGGTTACGAGCGATTGAACACTTGGAAATCATCCGAATCGGTTCGCGTGTCCCCGTGACGCTCCCGCAACGGATTACGCCTGAATTGTGTGCGATTTTGAAGCAGTACCATCCGTTTTATATTAATACGCACTTCAACCATCCGCGTGAAATCACACCTGAGACGGAAAAAGCGTGTGGTATGTTAGCCGATGCGGGTATCCCGATGGGTAACCAGACGGTTCTCCTGAAAGGTGTCAACGACGATCCGGATGTGATGGTGGAACTGATGAAAGGGTTGTTGCGGATTCGGGTCAAGCCGTACTATATCTATCAAGCGGATCTTATTGTTGGGACTGATCATTTCCGGACGGCGGTGCAGACGGGTTTAGACATTGTTGCAGCGTTGCGTGGGCATATATCGGGACTCGGTGTGCCGCATTATGTTGTCGATGCGCCGGGGGGTGGTGGCAAAATCGCGTTGATTCCTAATCCCGTTGTGGCTTTCGATGACGATGAGATCCAACTTCAGAACTATGAAGGCAATGTTTATAGTTATCCGAGTACGCCGTTCTTTGATGAGGATTGGTAGGTTTAGGAAAATTGACGTTCGTTAAAAAATAAGGCGCGCTTGTTAGAAAAGCGCGCCTCCCTAAATCGCGATAGATGCCTATTGTCGCTTAATATCACCCCATACTGTTGTGAGCTTTCCGACAGGATCGACGGATAAAGCACCGGCGATTTCGCTGAAGAAACTCTTCTGATCTTTCGCCTTATCTGGATAGATGTCAACTGCCTTATGGGTCGCGTCATCAAAGTGCAAGTTCATATAGGCATCGCCGCCGGATTCGCCACACCGGTAGAGTAAAATATTTCCACCTTTTTGCAATTTAATTTCAACATTGAAATCAACTTGCAGCGCGCCACCGGTCCATCTGGAATTATTGTACCATTTCTCACCGTTAATCCAAATTTGGGCATGGTCATCATGGGCTGGCGACATGACGGATGTCATATCCTTCGGTGCATCAATAACGATAATACCATAGGTATCAATGTTATCGCCGGGACCGTCCCTATTCATGTGATGCGAGTTCGCTGGCTCAAATTCAAAGACTTCCCAACCTCTCGTTCCACCATTACCGCCTTTCCATTCAACCTTAAGAGACTGCGTCAGTTTTAAACCCGCAATGGTCGAGAGTTTAGGCTGTGTCAGTTTGCCGCCAGTCCCTTCCTCAATCAGGTCCTTTGGCGCGGAAGCACCGAAGCCACCATTGTTTTCGTAGTTTCCATCGGGTCCATACCACTTGGTAATCCAGTTTTTGTTGTCAGAGTGATCTTCACTGAGTTCTGGTGCTGGATCCTTGAACCAATCTGCCTCTTTTAAAGGGCCGCCTTCAATGTTAACTTTCCCTTGTGCAAGGGCAAGTTGCAGTGGGCTAAAATATAGTCAAATTTATACAAATCTATACATATCTAATTATTCTATACATTGTAAGATTTTCACTTGACAAATACTATAGAAATGTGGTATAATTATAGTATGAATG
>JAAXHI010000065.1 GCA_012270875.1 Candidatus Poribacteria bacterium
TCTTTATACCGCCCCTGACGCATCTTGAGCATTATCTTTCGTTCCTTGAAGCGGTTGAAGCGACTGCACAAGCGTTAGAAATGCCTGTGATTCTCGAAGGATACGAAGTTCCGCACGATTGGCGGATTCAATCGCTGAATGTGACACCGGATCCGGGTGTGATTGAAGTCAACATCCATCCAGCAGAAAATTGGGATGAACTGGTTCACAATACGACAATGCTTTACGCGCAAACACGGTTAGCCGGATTGAGTGCCGAGAAATTTATGTTAGACGGTCGGCACACCGGCACTGGCGGCGGTAATCACGTTGTTATTGGTGGGCGCACGCCTGCTGATAGTCCATTGTTACGGCGGCCCCACCTGTTACGCAGCCTTATCACTTACTGGCAGCACCATCCCGGCTTGTCGTATCTTTTTTCTGGCACCTTTATCGGTCCAACGAGTCAAGCACCGCGCGTAGATGAGGGACGCGATGAACAACTCTATGAACTGGAGGTCGCTTTTGGGCTGATTCCTGATAACGATGCCGAAGATGTGGAGCCGTGGTTGGTTGATCGGCTGCTGCGGCACTTGCTGGTGGATCTCACAGGCAATACGCATCGTGCTGAGTTCTGCATCGATAAACTTTACTCTCCGGATTCGGCGAGTGGAAGGCTCGGACTATTGGAAATGCGGGCTTTCGAGATGCCCCCGCATGCACAGATGAGCATTGTGCAGATGCTTCTGATTCGGACCTTGGTCACGAAATTCTGGAATACGCCTTACAAAGGGCAACTGATACGTTGGGGGACAGCACTGCACGACAGATTCATGCTTCATCACTACGTCCGCGCCGATATACAAGAGATAGTTACTGAGCTTCAAGAAGCAGGCTATCCGTTTGAAATGGCGTGGCTCGAACCTTTCTTTGAATTCCGTTTCCCGAAATTAGGGGCTGTCAACGTCCAAAATATTGAACTGGAATTACAGATGGCAATTGAACCGTGGCACGTGTTGGGTGAGGAGGTAACACGGGCGGGCACCTCACGGTTTGTCGATTCTTCTGTTGAGCGACTACAGGTGAAGGTGAGCGGGTTGACGGATTCGCGATACATCGTTACATGCAACGAACGACGCTTAATACTCCACAACACAGGGACACAAGGAGAATACGTCGGTGGGGTCCGTTATCGGGCGTGGCAACCCCCATCGGCGTTACATCCTACAATCGGTGTCCATTCACCGCTTGTTTTTGACATCATTGACACGTGGAACGGACGCGCAATAGGCGGTTGTACCTATCACGTCTCGCATCCGGGTGGGAGACACTACGATACGTTCCCCGTCAATGCCTATGAAGCCGAAGCACGACGGACGAGTCGTTTCGGTGCAGATGGACATACACCGGGTGTTATTCAATCACAACCACCGACCCCTACGACTGGACATTTTCTGACTGAAGGCACACCTCCGGGTCCGATGGTTGCCCCACCGGAAGAGACGAATGCTGAATACCCGTATACATTAGATCTACGTAGAACCTCTTAAGTCGTTATCGAACGTTTTTTTAGATATTGGGTTTATTCTCCGATTTTTCCTGCTTCGCGGCGGGAACAAATCGGGTTTCGGACGAAAAATAGCGAACAATCGTAGCCTGTAATGGAATGGAAGGCGGATCTACGGAATGAGACTCCAAAATACTAA
>JAAXHI010000497.1 GCA_012270875.1 Candidatus Poribacteria bacterium
CGCCGCACCACAAATGTGGCACGGAAGCGTGAGAAGCGAAATCGCGACCGGAAAACCAGACAAAAGCAGATTGCACTCAAAAAGCAACGTAAACTGCTTCATGAAAAATCGGAAGAAGAATATCTACATGCTTGTATCTCAGCGAGCCGAAAATTGCTCGACGAGCCTGAGTTTGAGGGGATACTTTTCGACCCGGAACTGATGCAGAAACGGGTCATGGAAGTCCTTGATCATGTTGAAACAGAGAATGAAGGGACACCTATAGACGAACCGGAGCAGTTACTTGCACCTGAAGGAGATTCTATCCACCTCACGGATGTATATGTAGAAGAAGCCTCCATCAATGAAGCGCAGCCCATCGCAATGTCAGAAGCCGAAGAGGCGTGCGATCATTTTCGTTTAGAGGTGCTTCCACATCTGGTCACACCGGATTTCATGGAACGATTAACGCGGGCACTGACAGCATGTGAAAGACGCCTCAAATTGACTGGTAACCGAGACCTCGCTGAGGTTGCTTTCGTTACCTATTCGCTTTTTGAAGCAGCTCCACCGGAAATATTGGCGTTTCATCCGATGATTCAAGCGATCGGTATCGAAACCCTACGGAGGGTTGTGGAAGAGCTTGACATAGTTGTTGACGGTCGAGAAGACGTTAAAGAAATTCTCTCGGATGTCTTAGCGCGAGAGGATTCGGAAACATATCCATCTCAACCCGTTGCTGCCTTTTCAAATGCTGGCTTAGACGAGGCAATCGAAAAAAGTGAGGATATTGAATCCGCTGCTATGGAATTGACTTCTTTTCAGGTAGATGCGGAGGAAGTTGACCTTGAAGCGGTTTTATCCACGCCTACAAAAGTAGAGATAAATCCACGGGAACCTGTACAACTCTCGGAGCCAGTGCCGGTTATTCCGCAAGAAGCTTCGCCACCAGAGGTAGCACCGCCTGTACCGACATTTTCACCTGATGAGCTTCCTGCCCGAGCACTCTATAAAAATTTTGAAGGCTTGGCTATAAAAGAGAGTTTCAAGGGTGTAACAGATGATGGGGCTTTACAAAAAGGGCTTGCAAACTATACTTTGGTGAGCGAAGATGCGGAACAGGTTGAATTTGTTGATATAGAAAACGAACGTTACATTATGGTTACCGAAGAAAAACTTCAGTTACATGCGCGTTCAGGGGCGGAACTTGCCACTGCAATGGCAGAGATAGAATCACAGTGTACATCGGCAGTGATGTACCTCGCCAAAACGGTAGAAGAAAGGGGGTAAAATTGTGCCAAGAAGTAAAAGCGGCCAGGTCCGGCGCCGGACGCAAATCCGTCAACGCCAACAACGGCGACTCAAAAGAAAGAAAGCGGCATTGAAAGAACTTCTGCAGAATCGCGAAGTTTAAGAAGCACAACCCTTGTTGCGGCGGGTCCCCATGCCCGCCTATGTCGCTATGAACGTTCCGTCTCTCCGACTTTTTCAAAATGGACAAACTCCGAGGTTTGCAAGCGCGTGGCGTTCCCACCACTTTCCTCAATGTATCCCATTCTGAGCAACGTAATTATCTCATGAGCGGTAGGAACGTTAAGAAGTTGGCGGATCTGCTCACGGTCTGCTGCGCGCTCCAACGGTGCGCTGACAAACTGCACGCCGATTTTTAGGGCGGTCGCAGCGAGGAGTACATTTTGGATTAACATCCCCATGCTCAACCACATCCACCGAGTCCCGCCTTCGCCGGGTGGATACCGCTTACAATTCATCGTCACCAACATAAGCAGGGGTGCTTCGCGGACCTGTGTAGCGATTTCTTTGGCGGGTATTTTGCCTGCGCCTAAATGCCCGAAAAGTGTAAATGATTTCGCGTTTTTTAGTAACCCTTGCAGTAGTTTTTCAGGGGCATCCTGCAGCGGTTTTGGTAGTGTAACGTGATCAGTCAGGAGAACACCATCACCGCGTTCCTGCCACTCCGCCTCTGTGGCACGCATCCACCGACTGTTGTCATCAAGAAATTTTGAGTCCTTGAATTGTTCGACGATAGCACGTTCTGTTGTGTCGGCGAGTGCTGCTTTGCCATCTGCTTCCTGAATAAGCGTGAGTTCCCAAGGTTGGACGTTGAAGGGTGAGGGTGCCCACCGTGCCGCCTCAATGAGTTTCTCAAGGTCATCAGACGCTATGGGACGTTCTTGAAATGCCCCGCGATGGCTTCGGCGTTGCGTCATTGCATCAAACACATTCATAGATTCTCAAAACTCCGATGGCGTTCAAGGATTTCTGCCGGTGCGGCAGTGCCGGTGGTGCCGATTTTGGTGACAGTAATTGAAGCGACCAAATTCCCAACATAAGCCGCTTCAACAGCAGCATTGGTGCCAAAGCAACAGAGTGTTGACACAAGTCCCGCCGAAACACTGTCGCCTGCGCCAACTGGATCGGTTTCATCATCAATCGGGATGCCGGGGATGTGTGTGAACGCACCGTTATGGTAGACGAGGATGCCATTTTCGCCGAGCGTGACGTACACTGTATTTTGGGTCTGTGCCGCGAGGGTAAGCGCGCACTGCTTCGCTGCTTCGATATCAACTTGCTGTCCGCGCCATTCTGGTTGAATCGCGCGTTTTGCCTCGAATCGGTTCGGTTTAATGATGACATTTTGATACGCACCAATCCGCGTGCGGGAGTCAGCGAAAAAGATTTTTTCCGGGAATGCCAATGCCGACTCACATAATACGTCTCTCACACGGCTTGTCACGACCCCTAAGTTCTCAAGCGGCATCTGATCACCGACGATTATACCGTCAACAAGCGGAAGACACGCGTGAAGGGCATCGGTAACGGCTGCTTCAACTTCTGGTCCCATTGGGGATTGGTTTTCAATATCGAACCGTGGTCCCTCCGTCTCCACACCTTCATAGCCGCGGTGAATCGGTTTGAGATAGGTAGGTGTCACCCAATTTGGCACCTGTACCATAAAATCCGTCAGGCATCCACTCGCCTGTAGACAATCCAGTAGCGTCCCACCGAATCCGTCTTCACCAATAACCCCCAACGTATAGACCGCGCCCACGCCTAATGCCTTCAGATTATTTGTAACTGTTCCAGCGGCACCCGGACTATAGCGTTGCTCTACAACCGGATTGGTATGCCATGGTGTTTCCAAGGACAGCGTCGATCGCGTCTTGTCTATGTACCAATAAGCGTCAAGGTAAAAGTCGCCTATAACAAGGATGCATTGTTCGCGGAACTTATTGAGAATTGTTTTCAGACGCGCTTCGCTAATCAAGGTGATGCTCCGAATCAGTATTCATAGAAGAACCGCTCACCATAATCTGAAGTCCCTCATCAGGATTCTAACAGTTTCCATGTCACAATACGTTTGCCTCCAGTTAAGCTGGTTCTCTGTTTGTCTCAAAAAGCGTTCTATCTTGAGAAAGTGGAGAGGATAAGGATTTGTTACTCGGTCTATCCGCTTTTTTACGTGCGACTCGGCGAGATAGATGTCTCATGCCTTTTATCTTATCAATCTCTTGGTTGAGTTCTATCTCTGTAACGTCAATCTGTTTGGGATCTTTAGGAATTATGAAATACGGGGCTACAAGTTCCCAGTCAATATTCCGAAGGGTAGCAACTTTTCTTAAGAAAAAACTTACCCAAGTATCACCGAGCTTTGAATCACCGATTTCTTGTTCGAGTTTGTTTTCGGCGATTTCTACATACTTCGTATCGAGTTCAATCCCGATATATTTTCTACCCAATCGTTTTGCTGCCAGAGCCGTTGTCCCTGTCCCCATGAAAGGGTCCAGAACCGTATCCCCTTCATCCGTACTCATCAAGATTAATCGTTCAAGCAAATGAATTGGCAATTGACAGGGGTGTTCGTCCCGATATTTATTGTGTTTTACACGGTGAATGTCTGTCCATACATCGGAGACCAGGGGCCCAAACGGATGCAGCCCCGCTTTTTTCCCTCCGTAGTCTTTTGAGAGATAGACCGATTTCCTGTCTCGCTTATGTGGAGACCGAAGTTCATAGCATTTGTTCTGTTTTATATCTTTGGCGTAAAAAAGAATCCCATAATGCGCGGGTTGAAGGCTTTTGCCCATGGGTGATGTAGGAGCACTCCACGATATCCAATGTCGAAAGTCCGCAACGGTATTGAGAAATGACGCGTAATAGGTGAGCCATCTCGGAATATTATGAACGAAAATTGATCCTGTCGGTTTAGTGATGCGAACCATCTGCTCAATCCAGTGCTGACACCAGTGAAGATATTCTTCAAATTCCCGGCTGTCAATGTAACCGTTATACTTTTTTTTCAGATTGAACGGGGGATCCGCAAAAGTCACATCCACAGAATTATCGGCAATCGAACACATAACCGTTAGACAATCTTCGGCGATGATTTTGTTGGTGTATTCCATTATGAAAGCACCTCCAAAAGTTGGGACTTGAATCGTTCCAATTCTTCGGCGTGAAACGTAAAGACATCTTCATAGGCATCAACCATCCGTTGTAAATCCTGCTTCCGAACATACCAACCGATTCCATCAACAAACCCCCAGAAGCGAGCATCCGAATAATGCTCTTTTAGTAACTCATCGATCTGTATTTCTGTCTTGGATTTATCGCCTTGTCCTGATGACGTTGTTGCCAAATATGAACTTTCGATCATGATTTTCGGGTTGGTTTTATTCGGAATGATGAAATCCATTGTCCGTTTTTCATTCGGGGCGTTGTATATCAATTCTGACAAGTCTCCCCTCGCGTATCCAACGTCTATTTCCTTCAAAAGCTGTTCTACGACACGCTCTGGATTCGCTTCTCGCTTGGCATTATAGGAACCGAATTGCTTGTAACGGACCAAAGTATCAAGTAAAGCTTCCATTTCAAAGTTCATCTTTGAGAAATTGAGTTTTTTCAGATGAAAGAGTGGCAATGCTTCGTATAACACTCCCGTTCTTGCACCTTTAAAAAAGACATTGGCGACCCCTAACCTGAAAAACGCATCTCTGCCCATCCGACGCTCAATGTAACCCGTCCCCCACTCTTGAATATCTTCAGTTACGTCGCTTTCACCTTCAGGTAGCCACTGATCTCTGTATACGAGGGCGTTGAGTTCGGGGGCATCTTTGATACGGATAAACGTAAACACCCGCTTTAGCAATTCATACGAAAAGCCGGTGAGCGCGAGCAGAGCGGTTAATCCGTCTTTCCCTTCCTCATCAAGAAAATCCGCGATAAGTTCTACAGACAACTTTTCCCGCTCAACACGATTCTTGAGATGTAACAGATTTTCCTTCAACGCGTTGATATATCCTTCATAAGTGGTCTCAAATTTCCGATTAGAAAACCAGAAAGTGTTCATCTCAATGACAGTTCTGATTTTTTGATCTGTTGTTTTCATCATAAGACTTGGATTTTCCAGTCTCCAATCCGTTATCCCCCTACTATGGTGGGAGAGTGGCAGAAACAGAGCGAGGCTCCGATTCATAGCAGTGCCACCCAAAACTGGATATGTAAAGTATATCAGATAGGTAAAAATAATGCAAGTCGTTGTGTGAAATTCCTGCGAAACACCGAATTTGCAATATCCGCGTAGATGTGGTAAAATTAAGGAGTCTAAATTCAAGATATGATTATGTTAGGAGCGAATCTATGTATAAAATCGGTCTCATCCCTGGCGACGGAATCGGCCCCGAAGTGACGCGCGAGGCGATGAAAGTCTTCGGGGCAGCAGCCGCAGAAGCAGGAATACAATACGAAACAGTCGAATACGATGTCGGTGGTGATCGGTATCTCGCAACCGGCGAGGTGCTACCGGATTCCGTATTAGAAGAACTCCGAGGCCTTGACGCTATCTATCTGGGTGCTATCGGACATCCTGATGTTAAACCCGGTATTTTAGAGAAAGGTATCCTGTTAAAGGTCCGGTTTGAACTCGATCTCTATATCAACTTGCGTCCCGTCAAACTCTATCCTGGCGTACCAACCCCTGTGAAAGACAAAGGCCCTGAGGAAATTGATTTTATCATTGTCCGTGAAAACACCGAAGGCTTATACGCAGGTATCGGTGGTTTCCTGAAGCGCGGCACGCGCGACGAAGTTGCTATTCAGGAGATGATCAACACTTACAAAGGCGTGGAACGTTGCGTCCGTTATGCGTACGAACTCACCAAAAAACGGAACAAGGAAAATACCTTGACGCTCTGCGATAAAGCGAACGTCCTCACCTACGCACACGACCTCTGGCGGCGTGTCTTTGACGAAGTGGGTGAAGATTATCCCGACATCAAAAGAGAATACGCATTCGTTGATGCGACAACGATGTGGATGGTGAAAAATCCGGAGTGGTTCGATGTTGTTGTGACGTGTAATATGTTCGGCGACATTATTACCGATCTCGGTGCGATGATTCAAGGGGGTATGGGTGTCGCTGCATCCGGTAATTTGAATCCAGAGAGCGTTGCGATGTTTGAACCGATCCACGGTTCTGCGCCGCGCTATACCGGCAAAAACCAGATTAATCCGATCGCAGCGGTCGGCGCAGCGGGAATGATGCTTGATCACCTCGGATATGAGGACGCAGCAGCGAAAGTGGAAAAATCCATCAGCGATCTACTCGCGAGCGGAAAAATCAAGGATCTGGGTGCCGGGCGGATGGGATATACCACTGAAGAGGTTGGTGACCTAATCGCAGAAGGGTTGTAGAGGTTCACAGGTAAAAGTGATTTCTGATCAGATGAGACGTGCCGTAAAATTAATGCGATCTGAATAACGGTTCCATCGATTGAAGGTGTACATATCGTAAGCACTCAAGGGTTTGTAACCCGCTTTTTTAAGTAGGTCATTGACGGTGCTGACTTCAAAGATTCGTTGTTGGTGGACCTCTTCATAGCGTCGAAATAACTCGCCTTCACGGATGAAAAAGGTCAGTAGTGTACGGCACATTTTGGCGTGATGGATGTAGTTATTTTTCCAGATGTAGGTATAGTCCTCATGATTTGAGGCGAACGTTTTGTTGTGGAAATGTTCAACGATGTTTCGCTCAGTCGTCACGTCGAAGATAAATAAGCCGTCAGGTTCGAGATGCTTCGCGACGGATTCAAAAACATCGCTCAACTCGGTTTCATCGTAGGCATAGTTAATGCTATCATAGGTGCAAAGCACTGCGTCAAACTGGTCATTCAACTGGAAATTGCGCATATCACCGTGATGTAACTCAATGTCTACGTCGTGTGCTGTCGCCTTCTCTGTCGCAATTTCCAACATACCGGTTGCGCGGTCAACACCGGTCATCTCATAGTCTTTCAATGCGAGTTGTATTGTCAATGCGCCAGTACCGCAAGCCAAATCGAGAACGCGGCGCGGTTTACAATCGTATTTATCGAAGAGTGACTCGATGTAGTGTGTCCAGCGCGTATAATTGACGTTTGTCATTATCCGGTCATAGGCGTAGGCAAATTTTTCATAAGGGGGTGTCAGGTGTGTCTGCATTGTTTAAGTGTCGCCTGCAACTGATGATGCAAGTCACTCGGTGCCTCCTTTAACTCCGACAGAAGCATTCATCATTCGGAGGAGTGTGTTAATTTCATCAGCGTTCCAAACTTGATCATCGTTGGCTTCCAGCGCATACCTACCAACGGCTCTAATCTTACGGAGGCTGATTTTCCCGGTAAGGAAACTGAAGGGAAGTTGCATACCAACGGTTTTGACTCGGTCAAACGTCGTTTCAATGTCATCTCGGTTGACGCCTTCAGGTGCTTGTCGAATTAGTGCGTCCTTCACCATATCCGCGCCAAAACCGAATAACTCCTTAATGATAAACCACTGCAAAACTGCGAGGCATATTGTAAGGATTAAGAGGACCGTCAAACCTTTGACGGCGTATCGCTTCCATTTTCCGTTCTGGACACTCACGTTCAATCTACCTCCAGGTTGGATCCTATATCTGTTCCTTATACTAACACTTTGCACGGATGTTGTCAACAGATTTTCTATCGCAAGTGGTTGTCAGTTATCAGAAAGATGGCTGCCGGAAACCATCGGCAGTCAGAAAGATGGCCCGCAGCGGTCAGCAATCAGTGGAATGGTCGTCAGTAAAAATACAGCGAGAAGAGAAAAATGAAAATAGGGATTGTAGGTAGGCCGCAGGTCGGAAAAACGACAGTATTTAACACCTTAGCGCAATCTAATGCAGAGATCGGCGGTTACACGAGTCGCGGTCAAATCAACCTCAGCACCGCCAATGTACCAGACGAGCGTCTGGAGCGTTTAGCAGAGATATTTGGTTCCGAGAAAACAACACCTGCGACAATTGACTATGTAGATGTTGCTGGGGTGACCAAATCGGATGTGGAGCAAGCAGAATTGGATTCTGGGATGCTCGCGGAACTCCGCACCGTCGATGCGCTTGCGCATGTCGTTAGGCTGTTTGAAGATGAATCCGTGCCACACGTTGATGGTAGTGTTGATGCCGAACGCGACATCGAAAGTGTCTCCCTTGAATTTGCGCTGGCGGATTTACAGATCGTTGAAAATAGGCTTGACCGACTCCGAAAGCAGTTTCAAAACCAAAAACTACCAGAACAGCAGAACGAGATTCGGCTTTTGGAAGTGTGTCAAGAGACCTTAGAAAAGGGGGAACCGCTTCGCACACTCGATTTATCTGACAACGAGGAAAAGTTGATACGCGGCTATGGGTTTTTGACGCAGAAACCGTTGTTGTTGGTCTGTAATATCAGTGA
>JAAXHI010000201.1 GCA_012270875.1 Candidatus Poribacteria bacterium
ACTTATTTTCGGGATCTACTATAACTGACTGCTTCGGACATCCGACCACCAAATAATTTTCTGTGGATACCCCGCACTGGCGAGTGTTTGTCCGTCTGCTGAGAACGCCAGTGTTCTTGGGATTTCCATGTTGTCATGGTGAACCCGTACCTGTTCGTTGAGGTTTATATCCCATAAATGGATCGTATTCTTAGAACTCCCGATAGCGAGTGTTTGTCCGTCTGGTGAGAACTTCAACGCCGTTGGTGTTCCCATACCTAAAGGACGAACCAATGTCTGTTTTCCGCTACGGATGTCCCACAAACGGATTGTATCGTCAGCGTTCCCCGTGGCAAGCGTCCGACTGTCCGGTGAAAACGCTAACACAGTTCCAATGTGCTTATGTGCTATAGCAGGAAAACGTTGGTCACCATTAGTCGTATCCCAAAATCGGATTGTGCCGCTTTGCGTCACTGTCGTAAGCGTTTTGCCGTCTGGTGAAAACGCCAGTGCCTTTACCCAACCCGGATGCTCTGTTGGAAATATGGGGAATTTATTGGCACCGGTAATCAAATCCAACCACTCAACTGCATCTGTGTCTCCACCAATAGCGAGCTTCGTGCCATCAGGAGAGAATGCTAACGCGTAAACCGCCCAGTTATGTGAATGATGCTCCTGCTAGACTTTACCTGTCTTTATATCCCACACAAAAAGCGTTGGCCACTCATCTCCGCCACTGGCAATCATTGTTCCATCGGGTGAGAACACCAATTCCGTGACAAAACTCTCGTTCTGAGCATTTCTATGCTCAAGAAAGGTATACCAGAGTTCACCCGTTTCTGGATTCCATAAGCACACCGTCCTATCTGAACTTCCGCTGGCGAGTGTTTTGCCATCGGGTGAAAACGCAACGATATTGACGGCATCCGTATGTCCAGTGAGATGTCTACGCAGTTTACCTGTTTCTGTATCCCAGATTCCGATTGTCCGATCACGACTTCCGCTGGCAAGCACTTTGCCATCGGGTGAAAACGCAACTGACAAAACGTGTTGTGTATGTATGGGTGGAAAATGTCTAATTCTGCCTGTATCTAAATGCTGCAACCAAATTGTCCCTTCATCGCTACCACCGGCAATTGTTCTGCTGTCCGGTGAGAACGCGATCGCGGAAACATCAGAAGGCGTTGCGGGTGGCAAAGCAGTTTCAGCACCCGTAGCAGCATCATAAATCCAAATACCGATATGACTTGCGATTGCGATTTGGGTCCGATCTGGTGAGAACGCTACGTCGCTTATCCAACCTTTATTGATACCGAGGCGTGCTTTGGCACCGAAAGGTAATTGCTGCTGAGCATCAACACTTTGATGCATCACAATGAACATCAATAGGTAGATAAATATGCTGAAATTCTTGTAGTTTGTCATGTTTCCCCGCTTACATTATCAAGTTTGATTGGAAATTAGACAGCATATTTACATAATAACGCAAAATGTTTTGAAGCGCAAACCTTTCCTATGTATCTCTCAAGCATATCTCCGTTAAAGATAAAAGGGTGGAAGATACCTGACTTCCACCCTTTTATCGTTTTATCAATGTTTTTCTACTTATAGTTTGTATCAAATGACCCCATGAGTTATACTCATAGTATGCGTTAACCTAACAAGTAGATGTATTGGTATCACCGATACTCTCCTCATGGAGGTCAATATGAACCGCAAGATGGATACCGCCTATGGTATCAACCGACTCGAATCTAAGAACGCAAGAGCCGCCATTATCCAGAAGATTTCAGCAGACTTTAATCTCATGCCTATAGTCGCTGAAGCCTACTATAAACAGATTTCCACCTACTTTGAGCAACACGCCGACGTGCAACTCTCCTCAGGACAAATCTGTTATGAAGCCGTCGCTGCCGAGGAACCCGCAGGCAAACACATCGCTTTAGCGAAAAAAATCTCCTGCCGACTCACTCTCAATGACACAAACGCTGATCTCGAAGTCTTAGCGACTTACGGACTCGCAGGCTTGAGGCGGCATCGCATCCTCCGATTCACCAAAGAGGCTTATGATCAAGATGCCTTGCTCAGCTATGAAGATTTAGCTGTCTTATTAACTACGAGTCCTGCTACCGTCAAACGTGACATCCGACACTTGAAGCAGGCGGGGTATTTCGTGATGACGCGCGGTGCGAAACACGACATGGGCCCCGGCACGTCTCATAAGACCCAGATCTTAGAGTTGTATTTCAAAGCGTATACCTTCACCGAAATTGAGCAAAAGACGAATCACTCCGAGCGAGCCGTCTGGCGATACTTGAAAGACTTCACACAAGTCGCAACCCTGCATCATCAAGGCTTTCCTAACGCACAGATACGCCTCATCACTCACCTCTCGGATCGGCTGATCCGTGAGTATCTTTCGTTGTATGAAGAATACCAACACACTGATTGTATGACACAACTCCTTCACCCAGAACCCGAGGAAACAAAAAAGGGGGATCTCTAATGAGTAAATCTTTGACGCGCACACAAGTCAACGAGAAAAAGTTCAGACGCATCAACGATAAATCCTTACGACAGTTGCTTATCCATCGCTTTCTCAATGACTACGGGTATGACAAAGGCGAAGTGACGGCGACCGCTATTGTTGATGATATTCTCAAGACCGTTGAGGACTATTTCGTGATTACCCTCCCCTTAGAGAAACTCGCCACGGGGGATCAACTCCCCGATGAGCGGTTGCTCAGGTACGGACAACTTGTTTGGATGGCGGTGCCGATTGATGAACATCCAGAGAGAGGAAAGTCCATCATCAAAACTCGGATGAAACCCATCATCCTCACCTACCTCGCTACAGAAGATATTGAATCGTTTCGCACCGGTTTTACCTCTCGGCAACTGCGGATCAATCGCTTGGT
>JAAXHI010000315.1 GCA_012270875.1 Candidatus Poribacteria bacterium
TAAAGTGGACCCCTTGTCGAGGCCAAAATGCTGTAAAAATAAGTAAGATATTTGAGATAGATTGATAAGACATTATCCAAGATAGACTTCAGCCGGAGTCGCATAATCGAGACTCTGGTGAGGTCTTTTGTAATTATAGAAACAGATGTAATGAGTTAATCCATCAAACAATGCTTTTGCTGTTGGGTAGACTTTGTGATAAACATCTTCATACTTGACGCTTCGCCAAAACCGCTCAATGTAAATGTTGTCAATGGCTCTGCCCACGCTGTCCATACTCATAGCAATGCCAGCGGCTTCGACCATATCGGTGAAAGCATTTGCCGTAAACTGGACACCTTGGTCGGTATTGAAGATGGTAGGGGTTGCTTTGCATAATGCGTGATGCAAGGCGTCGAGACAGAACTGAGTTGATAGACTATTGGATAACTCCCAAGTGATGACGTACCGACTATACCAGTCGAGTATCGCCACCAGATACATAAACCCTTTGTTCATCGGGATATAGGTAATATCAGCCGACCAGACCTCATTAGCAGCGGTCACCTGATAGTCCCGTAATAGGTATGGGTAAATCCGATGCTCACTGTTGATGGCTGAGAGTTTCGGTTTGGGATAAATCGCTTCTATGCCCATCAAACGCATCAGCCGCTGGATCCGTTTGCGATTCACATGGTAGCCACAGCGCTTAAGATGTTGTGTCATTCGACGACTCCCATAGAACGGTGTTTGCATATACTGCTCATCTATTTGCCGCATCAGATGCAGATTCTCTTTGGACTCTGTCGCCGGTTGATAGTAAAGCGTTGACCGAGAAAAACCGAGCAACTCACATTGACGACGGATACTCAATTGGGGGGGGTCGGGTTCAACGAGTGCCTGTCTCTGTTCAGCCGCTTGAGGCAGCTTTTTTTTTCAACCAGTCCAGTTCCATATTCAACCGACCAATTTGCTCATATAGGCTTGACTCTCTGTCATTCTGTTCACGCTGTCGCTTGGTAGGGGTGGTTGCGAAAATATCGCTACCCTGTTCAAGCAACTGTTTCTTCCATTGGCTGATTTGGCTGGGATGCAACTGGTGCTCACTTGCCAATTGGTTGATAGTTTTATCTGACTTGATGGCTTCAAGCGCTATTTGAAACTTGAAGTTTGCTGTATGACGAATCCGCTTGGTTGACATGTTCAGACCTCCATTTGTGGGTGTGAGTTAGACGTTAAATCTTACTTA
>JAAXHI010000192.1:0-1801 GCA_012270875.1 Candidatus Poribacteria bacterium
ATTTATGAAACACCCTCAATTAATTAGACCGATTTTGAGTTACTTCATAGGTTGGTTCAAGGATATTCTGCGAATAAAAATGTATCATGGAAGAAACCCCTAAACCCTCTTCAGGGGACTTGCGCAATCTGTTCTATGACTTCCTTGCCTGCTTTAAATAGGTCGTGCAGGTGCAGATAGCGGAACAGAGAACTTCTGCCCGTCAGATACAGATTCTTAAACGTTTCAAAGTAGGCAACGAGCTGGGCTACGTTCTCTTCAAAACCGACTTCAAGCACAGGATAGGCGAATGGTAGTTTGTAACTTTGGTAGTGGATAACCTCTTCTGGCAATAACGGCTTAACACGTTGTAAAGCCTCCCATACCTCGGTTTGCAGTGTCGCTTCCGACATATTCCACACGGCATCATCGCTGTAACAGGGGAGTTCTAATACGATCACTGTCTGTCCTTTGGGTGCCATGTCGGTGCTTCGGTTTTTGGGTTCATATAAGCGCGTAAAAGGGAATGTTTCACTCGGAAAATAGATTGAAGCATTCGATGAAAAAGCGTCCCGATTTAAGCAGAAGACACAGAGCAGAAGGTGTCGGTATTTGATTGTATCCGCAATGGTAGAAAGTTCTGGTGGCGGTGGTGGGTCTAACATTCGCATTGAAAGGGTCAATGGGAGTGTATTAATCACTGTCGAAACGGGTATCTCAATCTCGTTTTGCGCTGTAGTAGCGTGCTGTGTGTCCGATACATTATTTACGATAATACGCTCAATCCGCCCATTTTTGTGGACCAATCGGTTGACGCGGTGGTTCAACTTGATATGGTTGGGTCCGATGAATTCGTATAATTTATCGCTAATCATACCGATGCCGTATTTCGGATAAAAGAAAGATCCATCTAAATGCGCTGGGTTTTGTGGCGTTCCGAGTAGCGTTGAACGGAGGAAATTCCGCAGATCTAATCCTTTAAGTCTGTTTCCCGAGATAGCAGTAGAGAGTTTGTGAGGCGGCTGTCCCCATAACTTCTCGGAATAGTTGAGTAGAAAGTGTTCCGCTAATGTTTTCCCATATTGGTTAATAGCAAAGTCGGCGAAGTTGTCTGCCTGTTTTCTACGTCTGCTATGGACTTTCTCCCACGCGATTTTTAGGAGCGTCTTGGTTTCGAGTTTCTGGACCAGGTCGTTCAGCAGAAGTGGGAAGCGGTAAAATTTATCTTCAAAAAATATTTCGCTCGGTGCTTCTACGCGTAACAAATTGTCCCCAAGAAGCGTTTTCACCTCTTTGGTAACTTGTGGGTCTTTGTCGTGGAAGCGGTGCGCCCCGGTATCGAATCGGAAATCGTCTCTTTGCAGCGTGCTGTCCCTGCAATCTGCGCCCTCGATTTTGAGCGTGCGGCAGTTCCCCCCGACGTGTTCACCGGCTTCAAAGATGGTGAAATTGGCGAAACCGTGTTTCTTGGCGTAGTACCCTGTTGTTAATCCAGCGGGACCGCCACCGAGGATATGAAGATTAGTACTTTCCATTGTGTTCCGTCCGTACAGACTTAGTATTCAAACAGCGGGATTTCGGACCACATCCGATTCACATAGGGATTGTGGTAGAACACCTTTTCGACTTTCGGGACTCGATCCGGCAGTGGACTTCCAATCACAACGAATCCGGTTTCTAATTGATCGAGTTGGGCAAGGTCTGCCTCGCTTTTGATTGGGATATAAATTGCTTCTATCGCTTGTGAAACCAAGTAGTATTTTATTAAGGGTACAGATACAATATGCGGTTTATCGCGCTGTTCATTTTGTTTGTCGCGTAG
>JAAXHI010000192.1:1887-7993 GCA_012270875.1 Candidatus Poribacteria bacterium
TTCTGCCCCAAGAAAATCCATACGAGATAGACAACACATCCGATAAGAGTAGCGTTGAAAAATGCGGGAGCGTCTTTGGTAATTTTTTCTGTCGTCCATCTCTTGAGTGTTTGCCAATTCGCTGCAACAATGCCGATTAAGATAATCGCTGTGCAAGCGGTTATAGGGTGCCGACCTTGCCAGTAGAGTCCAAATCCATCTGCCCAGACGCTTTCAAAAAGTTTTGTCAAGCGGAGCCACGATACGGGATGTGTGGAGACTGCGCCGCCGAAGTCCGAAAAATGCCCGTGGCTTTGGGTCTGCGCTGCGGCGATGAGTGTCGTCCATCCAGTAATCGAGAGCAGTGGAACGAACCAGACCAAAACACCGATAACGCCAGCGACGATGCACTTTAGCCGATCCGGGTGTTTTAACCGTACCACCAACGCTGGCACCAATAGTGGAAAATACGAAAGTCGTATCCCGATCAGAAGACCCGCAAGAAAAAATCCGATGGCATTGTGGAAATCTGACAACGTCTCAGCGTTGCTTTTGGCTTGTCTTGTTGTAAAGTATAGGCTTGCTAACAAGAAAGCGACTCCCATTGCATCAGGCATATACCGGTTGCTCATCAACCAGAACATCGGATTCATGAATACCAGAAATATGGTAATTTTTCCCAATAACGTCGTGTTTGGGATTTTTGCAATCTTTAGTGTAAAGAAGATTGTGAAAAAAGTTGATAACCCTCCAATGAGTGAAAATGCCAATGCATAACGCCGCGTGGCTGCATAGAGAAGTTTGGCGAGACAACAGAAGACAGGATACGCTGGAAAATGTGGTTGCAACTTGGCTACATCGTAATCCATCATACTCAGTGCGAAGCGGAGGCTATCTAAGTCTTCAATGTAGTAGATAGTGCTAAGCAACCGAGAGCCTATACAACCGATAAGGACAATACTCCAGACTCTGAATTCCGTCGTCATGAATCAGGTGAATGGATAGGTACGTATTGTGGCGCACCTACCCGTGGAAAGCATCTTTGTAGTTAAACCCGATCTACATTGATGCCTACCAGTTCGCCATGTTATCGTTAGAGAATCCGTATGCCGTCTGTAGGACAACTTTGGCGCGTTCGTAATTAGCTACTTGGGTTTTGTAGCTGTTGCTGCCGGGTTCATCATATATGGGTGCTTCACCCATGATACCATGTAACTCTGCGAGTTGTCCATCAGTAATTAACCGGAACGGGTTGTACTGCAACGCGACTGTGTAGCCTTTCATTTCTGCCCAATGTTTGTTCAAGTTGGCAATATTTTCATCTGCTGTGCCTAACTCGGACATATCACTGAGCGTATCGTTGATGTAATGTACGACCGTTGCGGCGATAACCTTCTCCATCCCCTCTGCAGCGGTTTGGCGATGCGCGCTAATTTCTGCGACTGACCCTTGATTCGTGATTGCGGTTCTGCCAGCAAGGAAAGCATTAAAAATCTGCTGTGTGAAATCAACACCCGATCCGCCTTTATCGCGCTTACCGGCGTTTCTGGAGAGTCCGAAGTTGTATTCCGATTTGAAGTCGATGCTACCGTCGCCGTTAGAATCGAATGTGAAATCGTCAACGCTTCCTGCGAGCTGCTCGTCAGAGTAGCGGGAATAATCGCGAGCGGCACCGAAATAGCCGAAGGCTTCATCCCATGCGTGTTCCATTGCGGTATAGGCTTTCCCATCTTTTCCTTCACTGTTATCCCGTTCAAGCAGACCACCGAGATAGACCCCTGTCGCTTGGTAATAGGGAACTGCGCCGATGAGTACCTTATTAACCATCTGCGACATGTCAACGCCGTCATCAGTGGTATAAGCCATGGGTGTGCCGAGTTTATCGGAATCTTGCGAGTTGTCTGCAATACCCTCGAACCATTCGCGCACCAAATCGTCCGCAGTCCGGTTGTAACCGATGACCGGTTCATCTGAAATTTTGCCGACAAGATTTTTTCCTGTCGAAAGTGCGGAGTAGTGGCTTTCGCTTGCGGATAATGCCCCTGTGGTTGTGAGCGTTTTCAGGTTGAGTGCATCATCGTATTCGTAAAGTTTCAGCATATCTTGGACGCCAATAGACCGTCCGCCATCTTTTCCTACACTGTCGGTGAGAGCCTTGAGGTCTTGCAACAGCAGATTGCGTACGACTTGTCCTGAGTAGGAGACACTGCTTTCGCCTTCTGCAAAGCGGCTGTCAAAGACGTACGCTTGCGGAACGTCGATCGTAGTCGCAGCATCTCCCTCTAAAGCATCTTCGTCGTCTTCGTCGCTTCCACAAGCGGATAGAAATAGACTTGCAAGAGTTAGCAGGACGACTAACCATTGAAATTTTTTTGTCAGGTAATTCATGTTTTCTCCTTTAGTAATTTATTAGATAATGAGTCTCATTATCTATAAAAATTGTAGCTTGCATGATTATTAGTAAGTGGGTCGTAATGGCGATTCAAAAACCGGACGTATCCGCAATTGAATCGCGTTCCATTTTCAACCCACGCCAGTATTAGAAACCTTGCTTGATACCGAAAAGTATCTGTCGTCTCGGACCGATGAGGATGCCCGAGCTCAAGTTCGCTTCAGGTTGACCTGCATTTGAATGTAGGCGTGACCCGATATATACGTGATCAAAAATGTTTTTGGCAGTCAGAAATATCTGCCACTGTTGGGTTATTTTGTAGTCTATGCTTGCATTGACAATTGCGTAACTCGGAATGGGACCTGTATCACCGCGGTTGAAAGTTTGCTGGAGATTTTCAAAGTCAGTGAAGACTTCATCTACAAACCGTACATCTGCGCGCAAGCGGAGGACATCCCCAATGCGTTTCGCCAATCCGACCGTGAAGGTGTGCCGTGGGGCATAAGGTAATTCCTTGCCGTTTAACTCGACATCAACGTTCCCGGCAATCGTTGCGGATTTCACGATACCCTCAACAATATTGGTCTGGAGATATGTATAAGAGAGGTTAAGGTCGGGCAGTATCGACACAAATTCGGACATTCCCAACGTCATCGCCATCTCCACACCTGATAGATCAACTTTGCCTAAGTTCTTGAAGGCGGTGCCGCGTCCCGCTGCGACTAAATCTTCAACTTTAATCAGGAATCCAGAGGCTTCTAAGATAACGCCCGGTACCCATGAACGGAAACCGAATTCGAGGTTCCAACTTTTTTCTGGTTTGAGGTCAAGACCACCAGCACCGATGTCCTGTCCGAAATTCGTGACTTTTAGTGCGCCGCTGGAGGGTGCTGTATAGCCTCTGTGGATACCGCCAAAGAAGTTGAATTGTCCGAGTTCGTAGTTCGCGCCGATCCCCGGCAACAGTACAGATGAGACTTTATCTGCGAGAACTGAGCCGCGTAACCTATCCACCCGATCCTGTTTAAACACTTCAAAACGTAACCCTGGTGTAACGGTTAATCTATTAAAGCGCATCCGTTCCTTAGCGTAGAGTGCCAATGCCATCGTTTCATAATGGTGGCTTTGCCCTACGAGTTTCACGGGATCTGTTTCAGAATCGGGGGTGCCGGTATAGTAGATGCCGTCGCGTGCGTCTGGTGCGTCTCCAGTTTTCTTATCATCAATAAAACGTTCCCAATGCACCCTGCCCCCGATTTCAGCAAGTGCTACATTTCCGGCAATATCGTGGTTGAGCGTGTAGTTCTGCTCAATTCCACCGACGTAGAAGGTGCGGAGGATGCCGAAGTTGCTCTTTCCATTACCGGTTCTGACGAGGTCACCCGTTTGGAAATAAGGCACTGGCACCAGATTCCCGGTTTCAAGAGCCGTGGGACGCACGAAAATATCGTCCTCACGCCACCACCGCCGATCGAACACGCTTGTATACAGCGTCGTATTACTGACGAGATTTGTTGAGAGTTTGCTGGTGTAGATGAGGTCGAGTGATGTCCGTATGATCTTGAAATTGTCGTCCTCTTTCGGATTAAAATTCGGGTCTGTTTCAAAGGAATACTCTGTCAGACCGGTATACGTTGCGTTGGAGTTTTCATAATTACCGTTAAGTTTGAGGTAGAGCGTCTTTTCCTCGCTGAGTTGGAAGAGGGTTTTTACGGTTCCATTTGCCTGATCAAATGTATTGTTTTCTCTGAAGCCGTCTCCGTGTTTATAGAGAAGCTGAACATCCGACACAACTTTTTCGGGGTTACCGATACCTCTCCACTCCGAAAATGCACTGTAGTACTTGTTGTTGCCGACCGTAAACTGGTTTGCTATCCCTTTTGTCCCATCGGGTTTTCGGGTTGTATAGTTGATAACGCCACCCATTGTCTGTGGGCCGTATCGGAGTGCTGCACTGCTTTTAATCACCTCGACTGCATCGATCCGGTCTGCGGGTGGATTGTAGTAAGCATTCGGGTAGATGTAAAGGGCGGGTTGTATCGGAACACCATCTTCCAATATAAGCACACGCGCACTGCGACGCGGGTTCAGACCTCGGATGCCGATGCTCAAACGAGAGTTGCCAAAGCCGTCGTCTGCGTAGCCGTTAATACCCGGTACGAGTTCAAGTAATTCCTGTGTTCCAACGGGTTTAATGAGGTCAACGGTTTCTGGCTCTAACATGCTCATTGTTCCGGGAAGTTTTCTGTGCTTACGCGCCGATTTGCCAATGATTTCTATCGGTGCAAGTTGGAAAGTTTGACTGAGCAATGAAATTTCCAACGTGTGTGTTGAATCGGGTTCAATCGCAAGCATTTCCGTGTGGCGATTATAACCGCTCGCGCTGACCTGAATCTGTTTTTCCCCCTGAACATCCTGAGTGAAGCGGAAGCTGCCATCTTTATCTGTTGTTGTTTCTGCTAAGACCTGTCTGTCTGATTCAATCTTAACAACGGCACCCCAGATGGGTTGCTTTGTCTGTTTATCAATTACGCTACCATTAATCTCGGTTGC
This sequence comes from Candidatus Poribacteria bacterium, assembly GCA_012270875.1. GTDB lineage: Bacteria > Poribacteria > WGA-4E > WGA-4E > WGA-3G > WGA-3G. The sequence continues at coordinate 6,812 of JAAXHI010000192.1, forward strand.
GCCTTGACAAAGGTGTGGTACCCCTAAGAGGACGGCAAAAATGGTTACGAATGGTATTATTCGTGTGTATGTTTTTAACTCGCAAACCTTAAAGAAAAAAAGATGCATGGCTGCTATTTCCTATGTTTTAAAAGCGTTTTGGGTTGGTAATTGTAGCACGGTCGCCTACAGTTTTACCGTCTTGCGCGTCTGTAACATCGTTTTGAGTGGTATTGTTTCCACCCGCCGGTAGATTCGTATTGCCGTAGCTGCCGCCGGACTCTTCAGCAACTTCGGATTGTGGTGCGAGTATAGGGTCGCTCTCACAAGCAGACAGTGCCAAGCTGGCTGCCATAATTAAGACTAACAACAAAATCCTGCGTACGATAGCGGCTGAGTTCATCATCTAATCCTTAATCTGGTACAGTTCTATATTGAAACTGAGATATACTTTCAAAACATGAATGATATTGAGACTCATTATCATTTTTAGTGATGTTGGTAATGTGATTTTCAAACTTTCAGAGATTTCGATGCCGAAAAAATTGATAACGAATCTCATTATCCTTTAATTATACCCACAATTCTCACGAATGTCAAAAAAATCTCAATAGATTTGCGGATGATTGCATTAATTATACTCGCAATTTCTGTGGATGTCAAAAAAATATGTAAAAAATGTCAAGACCCATTTAGAATCTTAATCTTCATCTGATCTTGCCTCTTCCTGATTTAATTACCGTTTTTTTCCTGTCCCTTGTATTGCAACTGATACAACCGATAATAGATACCGTCCTGTTGTAATAACTCATTGTGCGTACCGGTTTCTCGGATTTCGCCGTGATGCATCACAATAATCTTATCCGCATTCTGGATCGTTGAAAGCCGATGTGCAATAACAACAGACGTCCGGTTTTTCATTAAACGCTTGAGCGCATCCTCAATCAGAAGTTCAGTTTCGGTGTCAACGCTTGAGGTGGCTTCGTCAAGGATAAGGATACTCGGGTCGGAGGCTAATGCCCGTGCAAAAGCAACCAACTGCTTCTGTCCAACAGATAACCCAACACCACCCTCTCTGATTTCTGTGCCGTAGACATCCGGCATCTTCTGAACGAATCGGTCTAAATTTACATCTTGTGCTGCCTGTTTCACCTGTTCTGACGAGATTGAGGAATTGCCTAAACTACCTATGTTTTGTCCAAT
>JAAXHI010000130.1:0-4115 GCA_012270875.1 Candidatus Poribacteria bacterium
TCTGTTGTGACCAACGAACCGCCGACCAGAATGTTATCTTTATGTTCTGACAGTATCTGTTCAGGGGTCAATGCATCGCTCGGTGATTCCGCAACAACGGTTAAATTTCCGATCGTTTCACCGCCGATTCCGAAGATACCTTGGATATAGGTCCCGTAAGTCTCCACCGTGACACCTTCACTCGGAACGGTCTCCGTTACCGTGCCGTCGGTGTAGGCTTTGACTTCCACGGGGATGGGTGGCTCGCGAAGAATAACCTGTCCGGTAACATCCGAAACCGCTTCAATTGTACCATCAATCGGTGAACGTGCTTGCGATTTGAAAAGTCCAAAAAGCCCTTTTGTCGTAGCGATAATCTCGTCTTCTGAGACGATTTCGCCTACAGATTTGAGCATATATTCCGCAATCGCTTCCGGCGGAATACTAAGTAAGTTCGCAATATTCACGAGTTGCACGTTGCCCGGTAGGTCTGCCTTTGCGACGACATCCTCTGCCTTGACTGTTGCCCCGGCTTGCACAAGTACCTCGCCTTCAAGCGGGAGCCGGCGTTCTTTTTCAATTGTCATCCCCTCGGCCACCTTAAGACCGGGGGTATATGCATGCGCCATTAAAAAGCCTCGATTTCAAAATATGATCGGTTATATGATTTTTTAGAAAGTTAGATAATCGGTTTGTGTATAAAAAGATTTTCTGATAGATGATTACTGCAACCGATAACTGAATGCATAATATATTATACCATTTTCGTTGTATTTGTGGTAGAATGAAATCAGAATTTAGATGAGGTGGAAACACAATGGCAACCCAAAGCGTCAATTACAAAACTGATAAAATCATGCCAACATGGGAACAACTCGCTGAAATGGGACGTGAACTCCAATTTCACCCAAGCACCACTACCCATCCGAAGGTGCTCACCCAGGAACAGGTGGCTGATTTTAACCGTGTCGGCTATATCAAAGGCATCCGAATCTTCAATGAAACCGAAATCGGTGGACATCGCCAATACTTTGACACATTATTAGCGAATGTCCTCTCAGAAGGCGGGAGTAGTTACTCAATTATCTCCGCGCACATGAAATATGGGAAGGTCTATGATCTTCTCACGCATCCGAAGATCGTCGCCTGTGTGAAAGACTTAATCGGTGAAGATGTTATCGGCTGGGGCGCGCACTATTTCTGCAAAATGCCGCACGATCCAAAGAGCGTCGGTTGGCATCAAGATGCGGGTTATTGGCCCCTCACACCCTCTAAAACCGTCACCGTCTGGCTCGCAATCGACGATGCCTCTATTGAAAATGGTGCGATGCGGTTTATCACAGGTTCCCATCACCTCGGACACTTGACAGCACGGAGCAGTGAACCCGACGAAAACAGCGTCTTGGGTCAAATCGTTGAAAACGCAGAAGCGTATGGTGAACCCGTGGACGTTGAACTCAAAGCAGGCGAAATCTCTATCCACACCGATCTGCTTTTACACGGTTCAAACGCCAATCCTTCACCGAAACGACGGTGCGGTCTCACACTCCGCTATTGCACCTCCGATGTCCAAGCATCTTTCCGCTGGGATAGGGAGGGTGTCCTCGTGAATGGAAAAGATCGAAAGGGACACTGGGACAATCCACCACGTCCTGCTGTTGATTAATTCATCTGAGTCTTGAGTGCGCCCCAGGTTACTGCCAGTTTTTCAGTAGGTTCAACGGCTAACGCCAGCGTATGCAATTTCTTCACATCAGCATCGCTTAACGCTTCTTCAAAAATGGCAACTTCGTCAATGGCACCGGCGTACCAGATACCGCCCAAATGCTGTGTGTAGGCGATTGTCGGCTTATGTGCTGCACCGTAAGCAATGCTGATCGGATCGGGTGCGGGGGTCGTCTTTTTTAACTCACCATTGATGTAGATTCGGACAGATTTTTTGCTCTCAACAACGCCAACGACATGATGCCACTCGCCATCAGCCGGAAACGGCACATAAGCGGAGGGCCAATGCTTTGCTGCATTCGCCGTGTCCGCGCGAATCCAGATGCCAACATTGTTGTTATCAAGCAGTTGAATGCCGTAGTTGTATTTGTCATAGATCGGATTTCGTGTGCCAAGGGTCGGCTTAATAATCGCTGCCATCGTCACAGACGGAAAGAAGAGGTCCTCACCCATTCGTATCAAATCAACAGCACCATCAAAATCGAAAGCTTCACTGCGGAACCCGTCGATTTGGTCGGGTTTGCCGATAATGGTTCCTGTGTTCTTCCCGAAAACATCTTCAACATCTTTTCCTTGAACAGTGCCTTTGTCAAAAGTCCAAAGTGCCGCAAGCCCCATTTTCACTCTTGGGTCCTCGGCACCTATAGATTGAATCACCGTGATAGAAATTACGAAACCGACTAAAAGCAGCGCAGAGACAGACAATTTCGTTTTCATGAATTATCCCTCCTTAGATTCTGATTTCCTCTTAGACAATTTAAAGCACGTAACTTAAAATCCATATCTTCGCCCAGAAAATTTGAACAAACAGGGTAAAACCAAACTATAGCTTGAAAAAGATACTAATCCATATATAAAATTATATCACCATTCACCATTTAAACCTACACTTATCTGCAACCTATCCGTTTCGTCATCGGTTATTTCATATCGCTCCGCAAAAATGCCAACACAGCTGCCATAAACAGGAGTAACGCGAGTGAAACTAACAAGATCAGGTCCAATACTGCTCCTTCAAAAGTGATACCCAGGGTCAATTGTTCTGAGAATTTAGGAATGCTGTTAAAAGCAACCGGTTTTTGGGATAACCCCTCCTTTATAAAATAGACGTGGTAACTTTCGTTGTCTGCACTATCCTCCAATTTGATGAAGTCAACGAATTGTTGTCTATAGCGGCGCGCTTGCTGGACGAACCTTTCATGTCTGGCGAATCCTGTACCTACCAGAGATTCTAAGGCGTATTTGTAGATGGACGCTGGGGATAGCCGCGTAATTTGTTGCGTAAACGCAACCTGTGCGAACTGCTTGTTCAGGTGTTCATCATCAAACCTGCTTTTCACGTCAGCGCGTTCGGTTAAATAGCCAGCCCACACTTGTAATGCCTCAATTTTAGGCGGATTGTCGGAAGGAGAACCGTGTCGGAAAAGACTTTTGTTTGTGTCTTTTTTGAAGTAACGGTCATCAATTTCATCCAATTGTGCCTGTTTGCGTCGAGAGACTTCGCTTCTGGAAGGCACCTGCTGAAAACTGCTTGCCAATACACCCATTGTGTTCGGAATAAGCACTACAAACACAACCCAAATGAGCAGCAGCACCAGCAAACTACTTGATGAATTTGAAAATTGACTTGAGATGAATAACCCAAGCCATAAGAATATTGAGATGTAGATAGCAGAAATAACACAGATTATACCGACCCTTGCCCATTCGCTCCCGTCAAGGGACACCAACTCCGACGCATTGACGATCATCAAATTGAGTAATATCCCAATCAATAGAGGTATCATGAGCGTGAGAAACGCACCAATGAATTTCGCCAGAAGCACAATCGCACGGGATACGGAATTAGACATGAGTAGGCTTAGGGTCCCTGTTTCACGCTCTCCAGAGATTGCATCGTATGTGAACAGGATCGCCATGAAACTCATAACCAACCCAATAATGAACGTCCAATCTAATTCCGTGAAGTTTGGTAACGCATCATTTTTACGGAACGGATCTTGTGGATATTCAAGCGACCAAATGTTTGAACTTGAGTAATGGAAATTAGGCGCACGCCAATTTCCGCCAGACTCAGCATTCCCAACGACCCGTTTTGGTAAGTTTGCATCCGCACCGGTCGCGATAAACCCTAATGGGCTTGGCTTTTTATGGAGGTTCCCTGGTCCCTTTACACCCAACGCGCTCAAACTGGAACTTCGCTCCTTCATTGACGCTATTGCAGCACTGGCATCTTGAGAATACGCTGCGATTCTCCGCTGATATTTACTACTCACAAATATCACGGCGTTCAGCACCATCAATGCCATCACCAAAATCACCGTGAGTGCAAACCGAAAGCGGGTCAGGTTATCAAGAATTTCACGCTTTGCTATGTGCCAGATCATGTTATCCCTTTTTTGCGTATCAAG
>JAAXHI010000130.1:4187-24296 GCA_012270875.1 Candidatus Poribacteria bacterium
CAATTGGGGTTTATCCGCTTTTATATAACATCGTAGCGCAGGAATGAAATGAATGCTCCCATAAAGAACAAGATATTTAACACTACAAGTATCATAATATCGGGTAGTGCACGTTGCAGGCTACTGCTGATGCCTTCACCTTGCTCCTTAAATCTGGGCATTCCGGTTAAGTCAAGAGGTTCTTCAGAATCCTTCCCTGTGAACCACCGGCGTGAAGAAAATATTTTTTCATCCCGCAAATATTCAACCCATTCACGGCGATATTGTCGAGCCTGCTCCATAAACTGCCAGAAATTTCCCAAGTCTGTTCCCGCAAGAATCGCAACGGTATTGTAATAAACACCTGTCGGGGATATACGGGATATGTTCAATGCCAATAAAGACTGTCGGTTCGGGTTCTCATCAAGATATGCTTTTCGGATCTGCCATACCTTGTCTGCATATTGTGCTCGGAGATTTTCCTTGAATCCGTAATACCCTTGGACAAACGGCACACCGTCTTCGTTTCCAAAGTGCCGCAGGCTAACTGTTTCTCCACTTCCGTACTTTGTTCTTGATTCGAGTACACCTAAGCCTCTCGGATCAGCAGACTCCCAAGGCAGGTCAACGCCTCGTTTCTTCAAGTAGTCTCCGGCTCTGCTCCCAAACTCACTCCACAGTTCATCCGCCTGCGCTTTATATGGATTTTCCGATTGCATTGGACTTGTATGCTCCACGAGTAAAACCGTTAGATTTGGAACAATAAGCACAAAAAGCACCCAAACGCACATGGCAAACATCAAGGTAATAGAGGATCGGTGGGTCCGAGTGGAGAGAAACAGTCCGATGAGGAAAAAGAGAGACACATAAAGCATGGATACGAGAAAAATTAACAATATTCGTCCCCAATCTGAACTGCTGAAAGAGACGTAAGCGGAAGATTGTATCACCAATAAGCCTGCCACGAAACTCGCGACAAGCGGGAAGGATATAGATACTATTCCAGCAATGTATTTTCCCAAGAGCAGCGTAGGTCTCGGAATTGCACAAGAAAGTGTTAATCCTAAAGTCCCCGCTTCCTTTTCTCGTGATATCGCGTCGTAAGAGAAAAGCAGCGCGAGTAAACTCATCACAACTTGGCAGATGACTGTGAAGTCAATAGAGGAAAAGATGCCCAGATATGGGTTATCAGTGCCGTATTTTTCAGCAACAGCGGGAACATCTCCGTGAACGACTGTTACCGTATTGCCCTTCCTTTTTTCCACGCCTTCGTTGAAGATGCTCAGCAATTTCGGTTTCTTATTACATCCCAGCTTACGAGTGAGTCCAAATTCGGAGTATATCTTTACCCCTTTTATCTCATCTTCATTTTCTCGTACAGCCGTTTGGTAGCTTTGCAGTCTATCCTCGTAACCTCTGGTCAAAACGAAGAGATTTGTCAGAATCAGGGAAAAATAGATGAGTAATCCCATTGCGAATCTGAAACTCAGGATATTTGCTGTGATTTCTCTTCTAACAATTGTCCAAAGCATTACGCTGACACCAGTTACAGCAGATGTAGATAGATTTCGTTTGTGCGTCTGATCCTTCCAAATAAGGGCAGTTCGCTTCAAAAGTTTTCAGTGACGCTCCACTTCTCAAAGACCGTTTTATCGCTAAAAATGTTGTGATATTTGTATGTATACGTAGAACCAATCTGCATGGGCAGAGATTCTTCTGTCTTACCTGGAACTCTGTACTCAAATAATTCTGTCTCCGTTGTGAGGCCGTTGGCGTGTTCGTAGCGCATTTTCACAAGTCCGACCCCACTGGCAAACCACAAGTCGCGTGTCCCATTAACAAAATTCTCAATAAGGTTCGCATGTTTAGAATCTAACTTATATCGTTCATTGTCAATAATTAAGGGTATATCATTCTGTGGGCGCGGTGTCGTGTTAATAAAAACGCTTTTGTGTTTGAGACACATCGGGAAAACTTCAGCGGAGGCTTGTATTTGTTCGTATTTGTCTAAGGTTGTTTTTACTTGTGAGTCCCAGAATCCTTCCTGCGTCCAGATGTCCCCTACAACTGTGGGAAATTTGAAGAGGAAAGGCGTAAAAAAGGTTGTCAAAAATGTTGTTGACAAAGTCTCAACTCGGTTGCTGCCTTCCCATCCGAAACTAAAGCCAGTAAGCCCCAAAAGGGCATCGGTTCTTTTTAAAGAGAGGGTTCCCTCCCCCAATGGCTCACCGTTTTCAGTGGTAGTTTCGATTCTCATAGTAATGTTGCGTTCGGTTTTAATTGTCTCGCTCAGTGTCGCGAAAAACTGGAAATTGTCGAGCGTTGATTGAATTAGAGATTCGTTCTTCTTGAGTCGATTCCGCGCGCGGTTGAGCCTACTTTTGATAGTGTTTGTGGTTACAGTTAAAAAAGCCGCTATCTCATCGCAGGACATGCCATCAAAATAGTGAAGGGTTGTGGCAATGCGTTCATTTTCCGGCAATTTCGCAAGCCACTTTTTGATGGTTTCGCGCAGTTCTTGCGTTGCCTCTTTCGCTTGCTTTCCGGCGAGGTATTCAGAATACGTATCGTTCTGTTTCATGGTACTGCTTATACTTTCGGAAAGTTGGGTGTTCAACCGTTTCTCACGAAACCACGCAAGGCAACGGCGTGTAGCAATGGCATTGAGCCACCCAGAAAATCGGTGCGGATCATTAAGGGTTCCAAGTTTTTGGTGGGCTTTCAGGAAGGTTTCTTGGACGATATCTTCAGCAATGTGGAAATCCTTAATTGTTCGCCACACAGTCGCATGAACCTGTTTTTGGTACTTTTCCATTAATGTTGTGAAGGCTGCGTCGTCACCTGCCAAGACACGGTGAACCAAAGCGACGTCACTGTTTCGCATCAGGACCCCCTGCTATCGCTGTTGAGCTTGAATTTCAATTCTCGGTATTCATCCGATTTTTAACCTACGTGACGCGAACCGAGCAGGAAAGGTTGCATAATTCTGCAAGTTGACGGGTAGGCGTGTTTTGTGGAAAGTGGTATCAATTACTTGGAAAAACTGGGAAGGGTGACTATGTTGCTATTCTGTGTCCTCGAGATCCTCCTCAGATTCGTCGTAGAAACTGTCGAAAATTTCTGTATCGCTTGGTGCGTATTTCTCGCCATAAGCGGACTTGATACCGTTCCATAACCGGTTTAAGACGCTTTCACGCTTCAATTGGTTGTAGTTGATTTCTCCTGTTGCTTTCTCTATGCAGTTGGCAACAATAACCAAAAGAACGTCTGGAATTTCGGTATCTTCATTGAGGATATCGTCAACGGTCTCCCATACCGCATGCTTAAATGGGGTTGGCAGGCGATTGATATGGTGGAGTACCGCCTGCGTTACAAGCACAATGAAACAAGACAGAAGCGGGATCGCAATATCTTTCGCGGCATCGTGTGCACCCAGGTCCTCAGGTATGCCAATTTCCTCTACATGTGCGACAACGCCATGGTGGATAAATCCTACGCGAAATTCAAAGTTCTTATGCAACTCCTCTTGAAAATGTAGGGCAGAGTGGTCGGGTGCAATTCGCAGACACTCGGCTTTTAGTATCCGCTTGTCAATCGTCGTCTGTTTTTTCTTTCTCATTAGTTTTGAGTTTCCTCTAAAGTCTTTATGCTTGAGAGGAAAGCCGCTCCTATAAAACTTAGTAAATAGGACTTCCGCATTTTTTCATGAAATCCTACATAATACGCATTGTAGGCGGGGTTACATGAAGATTAATTTTTTAATTCGGTAATGTTTGGTGTTAATTGTCTGAATCAGGATTTACAAGATTCAAGGATTTGCGGGATTGGGGCCTGTCCTTGTCCGAAAATCATCGTTTATAGGATTACCGATTTATTTTCTTAAACTTCATCAAACCCCGCCTGCAAGAGGGTTTGCGTAGGTCTTAGTAAATTTAAATCGTATCCAAAAACCCCAATTCACGCAGCCGATTGATCCATTGTTGTCGCTTTTCACTGCCTGCTGAATTTTCGACCCAATGTGGATCGTAGAGTGGCGAACCGGGCCGGTTATAGTGTTCGGGACTCTTCGCATTGCTTCGCGCACGATTCCGTGTGGCAGCAACCTCTTCAGGTGTTTCTGGGTTGTTATAATAAACCACCGTACACATCCGACGGTCTTCACTACCGCCCCAACTTGCGTGCCAACACCGCATATCAAAAGCGACCACATCCCCCGGTTCCGATTTGCAAACATAGCCCGGCACATCACAAATCTCCAATCCCAGCGTATTCAAATTCTCACGTAGATCGTCGTGCAGCGACCTGTTATGAGAACCTGGGATCAGTCGCAACGCCCCACTTTCGGCATCAACAGGTTCGAGATAATACGCGAATTTCACTCCGTAGCAGTCTTGGGCTGGATCGGCGTTATGGTCTGGGTGCCAACCGGTGTTGCCGACATAACGGTTCGCATCCGAGACAACGAGAAATACGTCATCGCCATATAGCTGCTCCGCTACTCCGCAAAACCGCGGGTCTTCCGGCAGACTTGTAAAGAATGGCGTTTCGGGTCCCATCATCGGCAACCAGTGTCGGCGCGTGCCATCAAATGGTGCATGACGATACGCTGCCTCCATCGCCGTTTCAAACTCTTCCTGTATTGTGTTTAACTCTTCTGGGTTGAGTAATTGCCGGAAAATCACGAATCCCAAGGTGTGAAAGTGCTGGATCTGCTGTTCTGTAAGCATGGTGTCCCTCCGCGTTTTATCGCGCTAGCTTCTGTTGCAGTTTTGGACTATCTACGACCTCCCGATTCACGATCCACGACGGGATTTGCCCAGAAGCCACGTTGATAATACTCCCACATGCGCTCTTAGCGTTGCCCTCGAAACACTCATCCGTCCAGCAGATACTATGCGGCGTAACGATGACGTTATCCAGGCTTAGGAGCGGATCATCATCGCTAATCGGCTCCTGTTCAAAGACATCAAGTCCTGCGCCTTGGATCCGTCGGTTCTGAAGTGCCTCTGTGAGTGCTTTTTGGTTAACGATTGGACCGCGTGCGGTGTTAATCAGGTAAGCCGTCGGCTTCATCAGCCCGATACGTTCTGCATCGACAAGTCCCTGTGTCTCTTCGTTCAGTGGGCAACAGACACAGACAAAATCGGCGGTCCGCATCAAGGTGTCCAAGTCAACGAGTTCTACGCCAACTTCTTCTGCCTCAGCAGGTGTGACGTACGGGTCGTAGGTGATATGGCGCATCCCGAAAGGCTTTGCCAGTTTGAACGCCTCTTTGCCAATGTTGCCCATACCGACGAGTCCCAATGTCCTGCCAACCAATCCCATCCCTCTGTAGTTTTGCGTGTTTCTCCAACCACCGGAACGGGTAAGCCGATCCTTTATCAACAACTGATGGCTCAGCGACAAAACAAGCGTCATGATAGAAGTGGCAACGGGACGGCGAACGCCATCGGGTGCGATCGTCAGCAGCACCCCGTTTTCGGTGCAGGCTTCCACATCCACCTTATCATAGCCAACGCCAAATCGAGCGATGATTGCCAACTGATCAGCCCCTGCGAACGTCTCTGCTGTGATACCAGCACCCAATACTAAGAGCGCGTCATAATCCCGCACTTGTGAGGCTGCTAATACGGGTGTATTCTCTGCGATATATTCCCATTGTAGACCGGCTCCATCAAAAAGTGGTCCGGCGATGTCGTCTAAATCGCAGGTGCCATCAGGACCCAAAAAGTCACGTGTGACACCTACGCGAAATACAGATTTATCCATTTGCTATTCCTGTTATAGTTTTGTTAATGTTCACTCCGATTCAAGTGATGCACTACGGATGTATTTCCACCCTATTGGCGAAAGTTTGAGATTTTTAACCCTTCTGTTAATCACTAAAATTCGTTGTGCGTGCGCCAACAGTACCCACGGCGCGTCTCTGTGAGCGATTGCCTGTGCTTGCCGATAAAGGGCAGTACGCAGATCTCGATCGGAAAAATGAGCACCCACCTTATCTACGCCACGATTCGCGAACTCCTGAATGTCTTGATCGGTACTCATCCTTGCCCGGTCCAGAATATCCTGCAGCTCGGCGTTTCGATAGAATGAGATATTATATGCTGGCTTTTCTGCAGACGGTATACTCAAAAGCGTGTAGAGAAAGTTATCTGGGTCCGCCACGTCAGCGATCCATCCTAACATCGCCATATCGTGTTCTCCGTTTGCCGTTCTGTCAAGATAGGGCCCCCAAGCATCGGTCACAATTTCCGCTTCAACGCCAATAACCTGAAGGTCAGATCGGATGGCTTCCGCCATTGCTATCCCGTCAGGAATGTACGGACGCGGCACGGGTAATGCCCAGAGCGTCGTCTCAAAACCTTCAGGGTATCCCGCTTCAGCGAGCAGTTGTTTTGCGAGTTCCGGGTCGTATGCGTAATCTTCGATCGTATCGTCGTGACCCCAGAGTGTAGGCGGAATCGGACTCTTCGCAGGAATCCCAAAATCCTGATAGAAGCGTTCAACGATTTCAGTTTTGTTAATGGCGTGGTTTATCGCGAGCCGGACCTTGAGATTATCAAAAGGCGGCTTCTCCAGGTTCACCGCCAAATAGCCGATATTTAGGCTCGGTTGTATAAGAATCTCAAACGCTGGATCGCCTTGAATTAACGGTATTTCGTCGGGACTCGGCAAGTCCATGATGTGGATATTACCTTGCTGGAGTTCGCCGAGACGTTCAGTATTATTAGGAATGGATCGGAAGATAAGCCTATCCAACGCAGGTCTTCCTGCCCAGTGCTGATTGTTCGCTGCGAGGGTGATTTTGTCGTCGCGTTCCCACTGAACGAATTTGAAATGACCTGTGCCGACCGGATTGTTGCCAAAATCTGCGCCAAAAAGCTGAACAGCTGCCGGACTCACAATAGAAAATGAGGTTGCCGCCAGTGTGCTGATAAAGGGCGCGTAGGGTGCTTTGAGTTGAATCTGCACCGTAGACGGATCAAGGGCGATAATCTGGGCAATAAATTGTTCACGAAAATTAGGGAATAGAGCGAGTGGACGAGTGAGTGAAAAAACGACAGCGTCGGCATCAAACGGGGTGCCGTCATGAAATTGGACACCTTGCCGCAATTGAAACGTCCATGTTAATCCATCGGCGGAACGCTGCCACGTTTCTGCTAAGCCGGGTTCAAGATCGGTTGTGGGTCCCCTGTATTGAACGAGTGTATCGTAAAGCACGTCGCAGACTTTCCCCGATTCTCCATCAATGGCTTCCGCAGGGTCAAGTGTAAGAGAATCACCGCCGCGTCCTAAGATCAGCGTGCTGCCTGTGGGCGTAACCGCGGGTTCGCCGCCCCCCATAATGTTAGCAATAAAAACTAAATCGAGGATACTCACAACACCATCATCATTGACATCAGTATCCGTTTCACCTGTTGGGTCAATACTTTCGCCCAGTTGTGAAGCCACAAGAACCAAGTCAAGGATATTCACAACACCATCGCCATTGGCATCGCCTGCGATTTGCGCATCCTGTGCGCTACTGCTTGTAAAAAATAGGACAGATAGTCCTAAAATCATTGCGATAGAAATTAAATTTCTCATAACTATTTTTCAATCCAAATATGACGGAAATACCTCCACTTCAACGGGTGGAGTTTGAGATCTTTAACCTTTTTGTTAATGACCAAAATCTGTTTCGCGTGCGCCAACGGCACCCACGGTACATCTTTATGGAAGATCTGCTGCGCTTTTTGATAGAGTGAGATCCGTTTTTCTCGGTCTGTCGTTGCTCTCGCCTGTTCTAATACGCTTTGCATTTCATCACTTCGATAAAATGCAATGTTACCGGCAGGCTTCTCCGCTGACGATTTACTTAAGAGAAAATATAGAAAGTTATCTGGGTCACCGAGGTCAGCACTCCATCCTAACATCGCCATATCGTGCTCCCCATTTTTGGTTTTCTCAAGATAGGTGCCCCAATCGTAGGTCATAATTTTCGTCTCAACGCCAATATTGCGCAGTTCGGATTGCAATACTTCAGCAAGCGCACGTCCATCAGGGATATAAGGACGCGGCACCGGCAGTGCCCAGAGCGTTGTCTCAAACCCATCCGGGTAACCTGCCTCCGCGAGCAGCTGCTTTGACAATTTAGGATCGTAGGCGTAATCCTCAACGGAATCGTCATAACTCCAAAGTGTCGGTGGGATCGGGTTCTTCGCTGGAATTCCCAAACCTTGATACAGATGTTCAATAATCACAGGTTTGTTAATAGCGTGGTTGATAGCGAGCCGGACTTTGTGATTATCGAACGGCGGTTTGTCCATGTTCATCGCCAAATAACCGATGCTCATCCCGGGCTGCGATAACAATTCAAGCGACGCATCATCTCGAATCTGTTGCAGATCATCCGGATTCGGGAACTCCATCGCGTGGAGGCTCCCTTGCTGAAGTTCAATGAGTCGCACCGAGTTGTCAGGAATAGAGCGGAAGATAACTCGGTCTAACATGGGACGGCCGCCCCAATAAGCGTCGTTTGCTTCGAGCACAATTTTATCTTTCCGGTCCCATCGGACAAACTTGAAAGGTCCCGTGCCAACTGGATTGTTGGAGAACTCGTCTCCCCATTTTTGTACGGCTGTTGGACTGACAATAGAGAATGGGGTGATTGCAATCGTATAAATAAAGGGCGCATAAGCCGTTTTAAGGCGAATTTGGACAGTAAATGCATCAACGGCAGTAATTGTATCCACGATCTCAGCCAAGCCGGTGGCTATCCAATAAATGTAGCTGCCCCCGATGTCATGGAACGGATGTGTTTCATCGTGTTGTCGGTTCAGTGAAAAAAGGACTGCTTCAGCGTTGAAAGGGGTGCCGTCATGGAAAGTTACACCTTGACGCAAGTGGAAAGTCCACGTCAAACCATCTTCTGAGCTCTCCCAACTTGTAGCGAGACTCGGTTCAATTTCAGTGCTACCATCTTTGTATTCAACGAGTGTATCGTAGATGTTGTCGCAAACTTTGAAAGATTCTCCGTCTTCCTCAAGTGCTGGGTCCAGCCCAACAGAATCCCCACCGCGCCCAAAAATTAGCGTGCCGCCGCGCTTCAGATGTGCGTCAGCATACGCGGGCGAAAGCATTGCAATCGGCAGCATCAGAACGATGAGTAAGAAGACTTGTGCGTAAAATCTGTTTTGCATAAATTTCTCCGATGTGTATTGAAAAAATATATTCCATAATACAGGCTTTTCTGCGAAATGTCAAGCGGACTTTTTTCTTTCAACCGATAAATACCCATCATCTCTACGGTCTCTATACCCCCCTTGCACCTACTACACTACGGAGATTTGAAACCGCATTCCGCTAAAACTCGTTTTATTATACGGTGTAGTATATTAATTAATAGGTGGCGAAGTTCCGAATATCCTGAGTTCAAGGCATTACTGGTAAAACATAGTGTAAATCTCTCGCTGTGAATAATAAATCTCGTGAAAAAACATGTTATCTTTTGAACAACTCATCCAGAATCTAAAGGATACAACGCAGCCGAGCATTGTGCGTAGCAGTGCTATCATGGGTCTTGTCGCGCACGATAGTTCACAGAGTGTAAAGTTTCTAACTGAGGCACTCGCGGACTCAGACGCAATGATACGACGCGAGGCGGCGAAAGCACTTCAGGATTTGGATATCACGAGCGCGACCGAGCCACTACTCCGCGCACTGCAAACGGAGTCAAATGATTTAACACTCTGGGCAATGCTTGAAGCTATCAGCGAATTAGGGACCCTCAGTGTGCTGCCTGTACTTGAATCACTTTCTAAAGTTGATTCTATGCTCACACGGATAGAAATCAAGAAAAGTATCTCCCGCATCCAAACCCGCTATGCTGATGGTGCTGCTACTACATCTCCAAAGGCATCGGAGCCTGAACCTCGTGATGAAGCCGTAGAAATTGATGAACCACAGCCGACAGTAGGTGCTGAAAATCCACAAACTCCGTCAAATGAAGCGGAGATAGAACAGCCTCAGGCACCCCCACAAGATTCTCCTCTACCTCACTTCAAGCAACAAACTACTGAGGCAAATATACCCAACGATACACCTAAAGAAGAGACAGCTGAAACCGAAACAGATGCAGCCTCAATTAACGAGCAACCGAGCATTTCCATAGAATTAACATCCACAAATCCGCTTACCGATCCAACTCAGGAGACTGTAGACGCTGTACCAGCCGGGGAAAAACCGACTGAAACAGTGAACGACGCACAAACTACTGATCAATTAACTGATCAATTAAATGAGACCGGAACTACAGATACAGAGGAGACGGTCGAGAATCTGCTTGCCGATTCGGATGAAAAGGTGCTAACGGATTCGGAGGACGTAGTTGAAGCGATAGATGATACGCCGTCGGTTGATGAAGATGATACGCAATCTGCCGAAGCGTCGGTCGAAACTATAGACGCGGGAGAGGGGACGGAGACAGCCGCAGCTGATGCGGAATCACCACAACAAGAAGAAGATACGGAGATAAAGGATTTATCGGAAACGATCGCACAATCGCCGCGACTTGCGGGTTCGTCCATTAACCTTCCCGTATTAGCACCGAATGCCTCGACTGTGCCGTATCATCTAAAGGATGCTTCACTTGAACCGACACAAGCGAATTTTTTCCTCACGCTGCTGCACCCAAGCAAGTATCTCTCCAAACAGTGGATATCCCGAACGCGCGCTTATCTAATATTGTGGGGTGTACTCATTGCTGCAGTCGTCGGTTTCACGCAACATCAGAAGCATTTCAGAGCAGAACAAGCACCGCTCTTTTATATCGGTCTTTCGGTTGATGAACTGCCGGAATTCGTAAAACGCTCCTTAGCAGAAGGTGATTTTTACATTCAAGAAGGCTTCTATAGAAAGGCTATTAGTTCTTATGAACTGAGTCGTAGACTCGGCGTACTGCCTGCAAGGTTCTATAGGAAACTCGGGTTTGCATACTTCAAGGAAGGACAATACGCACTCGCCGTTGAAGCGTACGAACTATTTTTAGAAGCACGGAATAACGAAACGCCTAACGTGTTTGTTGCTGAAGCCTCACTTTCGGATGTCTACCCGCTCACTTCAGTCGGGGAACAGGTGACGCGAGACTACGAAACCTACAATATTCTTGGCATGGCGTATGCGAAACTTGGACGTGTGTTTGAGGCGCAGCGCGCTTATAAACAGGCAATACGTCTCGCGCCAAAGTATGGCGAAGCGTACAATAACCTCGCGCGCCTCTATGCAGACAACTACCAGCAACCCTTAATAGCCAATCTCGGGAACCCACAAATTTCCGCAAAATTGAGGCTTGCCGAAGCATTGGCGTATACAGCGGTCACGCTGAATCCAGATGTGGCAGCTTATCATGATACCTTGGGCTGGATTTTATCGAAACGCGGACAGGTGAATAAGGCAGTGAAAACTTTAGAACGTGCTATTGACCTTCAAAAAGACGCTATTGAACCGCACTATCATCTGGCACAAGTCGCACTTGAAACCAACGATCGGAAGAAGGCAGCAAAAGCGATCCGGAACGTGTTCAAACTCAAACCAGCCTTTGTGTCTCTCAAAACCAACGAGTAGTAATACTATTTCTAAATGTTTATCGGACATTACCGGTTTTCGTGTAATGTCTGGTGATGCGGAACAAACTGGAAGTTTATTCTACATAAAGAGGGATTTATTAACGGAAATGGTATAACGGTGTGAAATTTTAACGGAGGATAGAAATCTTCCCAACCCGTCGATCCGTTTCAGACAAAAGCACGTAGATATAAACCCCGCTACTGATGCCCGATACATTCCAAACCTTTTTATCCCGTTCACGTTCCGTCTTAGCGAACGACGCAATACAGTTGCCACTGACATCGTAGATATAAATGTGAGTCCCCGCAGGCAATTTATCAAATGTAACCTGATCACATTCGACTGGATTGGGATAGACAATTGTATCCGCTAATTCAGGTGCCGGTAATGTTATCGTCAGCGTCCTTGCATCATCCGCAAGGTCCGCACCGTGTATGTCCGAAAGTTGTAATGCCTCAATCTGATAGCGGCTGCCTGTCCGAAAGACTGCAGCAGGAAATGTGAGTACAACCCGCCGCCGCGTCTTATCAAGAATCACTGAACGTGGCGTGTAACTCTCTGATCTGCTTTCTATATCGTGCTGCTTGTGGAGGCGGTAGCGTCCAGCGTGTGTCGCAGAAATCCCCATCGGTTTGTCGAACATCAAAGAAAGTTGATTTGGCGGTGAATATACCACGTCACGCAACCGCGGTCGCCGAGTTGCGACAACAGAAACCGGTGTAGATTGCTCCGACAATTTACCGCTTGAATCCTGAGACACAAGCGCGTACCAATAAGTTTGTCCTGTTGTGAGTCCTGTGTCTGTGAAGTCTGTTTCCTGAATCCCTTCGCGAATCTGTCTCAGCGAATTCTTGCTTTCACCACGATAGAGGGTATATGTTGCAGCGTTCTGCACTGGCTGCCATGAAAGCTGCACGGAGGTTGAAGCAACAGGTTTCGCAGTAACCCCCCACGGTGCACTCAGTTGATCCTTTGATTGTGCGTTCACGGCTGTAGGTGTCCCAAAAACTGTTAAGGCATTGTTGCTATTAAACAGCAAAGCGTTCGCACCATCCCCATTCGTATCTACTACAATCGGATTGAAAGTGTTTGTCGCCGGATGGTGCCAGATCGGACGATAATCTATGCCGTCGTGTTGTACAAGGTAGAAGTTCGGCGCAAGGGCAAGGCACAATTCATTCTGTCCATCGTTGTTCGCGTCGGCAATCGTCATCCCGTTCCCACCACCTCGCACATCCTGAATGCGTTGTGTCCACACCGGACGGTAAGTATCATCGCCATCGGATGCGAAAACAGTTAAAAGCCAGTGGTTATACCGAATGTCAAGTGCGATGGTACCGACCTCAATGCCTGCCATCGCGCAGACAGCAAACTCCGCTTTGTCATCACCGTCCAGATCGCCCGCGGCAAAGAGTTGCGCACTGCCTTCCGGCAGCCGAACTGTCCATGTCTGTCTATATTGGTCGTTTCCAGTCGTTTCGTATACAAATAGATCCCCATCACTATCCCCGATTAAAATTTCCATCTGTCCATCCTTATCAAAATCACCTGTGGCAGCATTCGCACGAATCCCGTTGTCGCCAAACGTCGGATTTTCAAGGGTAGCGATGGTGCGATGCGTGTTATTTCTGTCTGCTTCGTATACCAAAACGGAATTGGTAGCAGCATCGCGAGTGAAAATCTCAGGCGTGTCATCTGCATCCGCATCTACGATTGCTATGCTCCAATTCTCTTGTGATTCCCAGATACGTTCCGTTGGAAACCCATTTTGTGTGGGTTGTTCCAACAGAAAAGTCGCCCCTGGGGAATTACACAATATCTCCATAAGACCGTCGTTATCTGTGTCCACGACCGCCCGCGGTAGGAACGGTTCAGTGAATGCGAAGATTTGTCTGAATGTGCCGTCATCCCCTATCTCAATAATCTGTGCCAGATTTGTGCCGATTTCCGCAGCGATAAACTCGAGTCTCCCGTTTCTGTTTAGATCTACCGATGTATCTACAGTATGCAATCCACGTTCGGCTGATGTCATCGCCGAGAGATGCAGCGGATAAATTGGTGCATCTTGCGCCTCAATCTCATACAATACGCCGTTGTTGTCATCAACCCACAACGCTCCCGCGCGATTTTCTACGGACAAACGATACCTATAAGCACCCGCGGATATACCTAAATCAGACAAATTCACGATATGAAGAAGGTTCTCTGAATCTGAGCGAGCCGTCCTAACGCTGTTCCCGTTTGGTTGAAAAACTTCTATTCCGCCAATAGAGACCTCATCCGTCTGCCACATCACCACTGATTCAACGTTATTTCCGACAAACCATGCCTGCGGTTCATGCATAGAAATGCGCGGTGCCGTCCGATTCACTTCAACAACGGTTCTGTCTCTTTTGAGGTCGCCGTCTTTCGATTTGACGCTCAACCGCACTGTATATCGACCCTCCGATAAGTCGGAAGTGTCCCACTTGTACAGGCAGACATTGTATTTCGGGTTCGTTTTCACAGTTCCCAAAGGAAACCATAAATTCGGCACTTCACCGATCCCATATTCTAACCAGTACTCAGTAAACCCAATGCCTCCGACACTACCGAAAATCTCAATGTTCTCAATATTGTTGGATGCTGTAGTTTGCGGGGACCGCTGATGCGCGTCAATCTGTGCGATCAGTTCTGTTGAAGCCGTAAGTGCGGTGTACGCATCAACCAAACCTGCACCGACGAGACTACTAATAAAAAGCGGTTCTGCAGTGTTAATGAGCGTTTCCCGAACCGCTGCGTTAGTATAATCTGGGTTTGCAGATAAAATCAGAGCAGCGACCCCAGATACATGTGCAGCCGCCATAGATGTGCCAAATAAATTTTGATACCCACCGTTCAAATCGGTACTGAGAATTTCAGCCCCCGGTGCAGCAATGTCAATTGTCGCCCCAAAATTGGAATCGGTGTACAGCTGCCGATCCCGTTCAACCCCAGCAACCGAGATAACAGTTTTAAGACCGGCAGGATACCACGACCCGACTGCTCCTTCATTTCCAGCGGCAGCAACCAATACACACCCACGCGCATAAGCGTATGCTATGGCGTCTTCTATGATAAAGGCGTTCACCGTGTCTCCCCAGCTCATATTAATCACCCGCGCACCGTTATCGGCAGCGTAGACGATCGCCGCAGCAACATCGTCGTTCTGGAGGTACCCGCCGACCCCATATTTGAATTCTGCTCGCAACGGCATGAGCCGACACTGCCACGCAATGCCCGCAATCCCAATGCCATTGTTTGCTGCCGCAGCAATAATGCCGGAGACGTGTGTGCCGTGTCCTCTTTCGTCTTCCGGTTCGTTATCGCGCACTATCCAATCCCCGCTACCCGGTAAGGTAGGCGCATCACTGAAATCCCAGCCATTAATGTCGTCAATATAACCGTTTCCATCATCGTCAATACCGTTTCTGGGGATCTCATCAATGTTTCGCCAGAGTTGTGAACGAAACTCTGGGTGTTGTGTATCTATACCGCTATCTACAACAGCCACTGTTACTGTTGGGTTTCCATGTTCAATACCCCACGCTTGCGGCATATTCATTACAGCTAAATTCCACTGTTCACGGTAGTTCGGATCGTTCGGGACTGTTTCAGCACAAGGTCGGTTGAAGCGGTTCATCTCAACTGCCTCAATTGCGGGGTGCCGCGCATACCGTTGCAACAAGGGTTCTAATGCCCAGTCTGCTGGAAACCGAATGAGATAGTTACGACGGAGACGTGGATGCTGTCCGGCGGGAGTCATCGGTGAGAAAATAGGCGAAACGGATACCGCACCGAGTTTTCTACTCAATACGTCAAGTTGCTTGCGGGAGGCATCGGAATGGAGGCGTACAATCAGTTCACCGGGGGTATGTGCGATTTGAGAAAGATTGTCTGAATTGCTCTGCGCAAAGACGAATTGCGCATTTATGAACGACACGAGGATATAGATATAGATAGATATTTTCGTCATAATTTCTTGATGTGTTACTGGTTCGGATTGCCTCCGTTTTGTTGGTGCTACAGGCTGTAACTTCCCGTTATGTATTTAAAAATTGCATTTCTAAACCCAATCTGATATATTAATAGTATGGGATTCAGAGAGAAAAAACAAATATTTTTGTATGTTTGAATAAATAAAGGAATAAACTTATGAAAGCATCAGAACTTACCGTGAAATGTTTGGAAAACGAAAGCGTTGATTATATTTTTGGGATACCGGGTGAGGAAAACCTGGATCTCATGGATGCCTTATTGGAATCCGAAATTCAATTCATTCAGACGCGCGATGAACGCGGTGCCGCCTTCATGGCAGATGTCTACGGTCGCCTCACTGGACGCGCGGGTGTCTGTCTCGCGACTCTCGGTCCCGGTGCTATGAACCTTGTCACCGGAGTTGCTGATGCCAATATGGATAGGGCACCGCTCATCGCAATCACCGGACAAGCCAGCCTGGATAGGATGCACAAGGAATCGCATCAATACATGGATGTCGTCTCTGTCTTCAAACCGATGACGAAATGGAATACGCTCGTCCATCTACCTGAAATCATCCCCGAATCAATCAGCAAAGCCTTCAAAATCGCGACAGGCGAAAAGCCGGGTGCTACGCATATCGATTTTCCAGAAGATGTTGCGAGTAGGCAAATTGATGCTGAACCGATCTCACACGATTTCCAAAGCGAGGCGGAACCTGTTGTCTCCTGTCTCCAACGCGCCGCGCAGCTAATCAACGACGCGAAACAGCCTATTATCCTCGCTGGAAATGGTGTTGTCCGCCAAAATGCCTCTCGAATGCTCACCCAATTCGCTGAAATGACGAATATTCCCGTGGCACACACTTTTATGGGGAAAGGCAGCATCCCGTGGACCCACCGACTTTCGCTGCTGAGTGTTGGGTTACAAGCAAACGATTTCGTCTCCTGCGGGTTTGACCGGGCAGACCTCGTTATCGCTATCGGTTACGATATCGTCGAATACCATCCACGTCTCTGGAACCCGAACCGCGACAAAAAGCTTATCCATATTGATACACAACCGAGCGAAACCGATGCCTCGTACATTACGGATGTCGAGATGGTCGGCAATATTCGACAGAGCCTCAGGCACCTCATGGCAGAAGAGATCTTCCCAAAAGATGCCGAATATGCCTCAAACACGTTGCGGAAAATCATACTTGATCAGCTGAATGAACATCGTGATGACGCGGATTTTCCGATGAAACCGCAAAAAATTCTAAGCGATGTCCGCTCTGTAATGGCTGAAGATGACATCGTCATTTCTGATGTCGGCGCACATAAGATGTGG
Source organism: Candidatus Poribacteria bacterium (assembly GCA_012270875.1). Lineage (GTDB taxonomy): Bacteria > Poribacteria > WGA-4E > WGA-4E > WGA-3G > WGA-3G. The sequence goes on from JAAXHI010000130.1 coordinate 21,105, forward strand.
ATCGCGCGTATGTATCCGTGCTATCAACCCAATACATGCATCATCTCCAATGGATTCGCTGCTATGGGGATCGCACTCCCTGGGGCTTTCGTCGCCAAATTGATCTATCCAGAGCGTAAAAGTTTAGCAATCTGTGGCGATGGCGGGTTCATGATGAACTCTCAGGAGCTCGAAACCGCTGTCCGAACCGAAGTGCCTTTTGTGACCCTGATCTTCAATGATGAGGCTTACGGACTTATTGAGTGGAAACAGATGAACGGCTTTGGTAGACCCGCTCATATTGATTTCACGAACCCCGATTTTGTCAAGTATGCCGAGGCCTTCGGTGCTAAAGGTTATAGAGTTGAAGCGAGTGACGAACTCGTCCCGATACTCAATGATGCGTTCAGTCAAAAGGTGCCTTCAGTCATCGACTGCCCTGTTAACTACGCAGAAAACCTACGCCTGACGAACGAACTTGGACAACTGACGTGCCCTATTTAAGAGCAGAAAACCTGACCGTTGATTTTGATTAGTCTATTTGCTTTCGGAGATGCTTCGTTTTTTCTAAAGGAGGACCCTGTATCCAAAAATGGCAGTTTCAACAATTGAATGGGCAGACGGCAGAATTCGGATGATTGATCAGACGCTGTTACCCAATGAATTCAAACACATCTTTTGTGATGATCTCCCTTCAACTTGGGAGGCGATTAAATCGCTACGTGTCCGTGGTGCGCCTGCTATCGGAATTGCTGGTGCATTGGGCGCAGTACTCGGAATCTGGAAGTCCACAGCAGAAACCTACGACGCATTCGCTGCTGAACTCAAATCCGCTACCGATTACCTCGCGACGTCCCGACCCACAGCCGTGAATCTATTCTGGGCACTGGATCGAATGACACGCACAGCGGCAGAGAATCGCCATCTTCCAATTCCTGAACTCAAAGAAGTCCTGCTCGCTGAGGCTTTGGAAATTATTGATGAGGATAAGGCGATGTGTCGGGCTATCGGTCAACACGGCATGGCATTGCTGAACGAAAACGATACCATTCTGACGCATTGCAATGCTGGCGGCTTAGCCACATCCGACTATGGTACGGCGTTGGCTGTGATGTTTAGCGCGCACGAAGCGGGTAAGCAGATCCAAGTTTACGCCGATGAGACACGTCCCTTACTGCAAGGCGCACGCCTGACGACTTGGGAACTCATGCAAGCGGGGATTGACGTAACCCTGATCTGTGATAACATGGCGGCGCAAGTCATGAAAGAGGGCAAAATCCAGTGCGTTATCGTCGGTGCTGACCGGATCGCTGCAAACGGTGACACTGCGAACAAGATTGGCACCTATAATGTCGCTATCCTTGCAGAGGCGCACGGTATCCCGTTTTATGTCGCTGCACCGACTTCAACGCTCGACTTTGCACTTCAAACAGGTGCAGAGATTCCGATTGAGCAGCGGGCGGCAGAGGAAGTAACAGAAGGCTTCGGCAAACTTACGGCACCTGAAGGCGTGAAGGTTTACAGTCCTGCATTTGATGTTACGCCTGCGGCGTTGGTCACAGCGATTATTACTGAAAAAGGTGTCGCACGTGCGCCTTATACGGAGAACCTGCGGGCTTTACGGGATTCGTAACCTACGCTGCTTTTGCAATGTTCGCACGGGTGCCGCTGATGTCGAAACAGTCGTACTGATTCGTATTCATAATCCGGGTTGCGAACGCCATCGCCTGTTTTTCGGTGAGGTAACCGTCAGCGATTTCGGCTTCGAGGGCGCGTCGGATTTCGTTCCGCGCTTGGATCGCGTACGCCATTGCGCTGGTCGGCCACCCTGTATCGCCGCCGAAAGCGAACAATTTATTTGACGGGACAGCGTGGATACACCGGCGGAGAAAATCACGCGAACTGTATGGATCAATGCTCCACGCCCAGCAAAAGTCGACCCAAATGTTGCGATAGTGCTTGGCGAGTGCAACCAATTCGTCGTTATAAGGGTAGGCGATGTGCATCAGGACAAACTTCGCGTCAAGATAACGGGCGAACAGCGCACACATATTCCCTGCAGGGATACGACGCACCGGCATCCGGTCGTTACCTGCATAATAACCGGTGTGAATTTTGAAAGGGAGGTTGTGTTCAATCGTGAGTTCAACACCACGCGCCCAGCACCAGTCACCGAGGCAGAGCCGCGTCGCCTCATCAATATCTGAAGCGGGTTTTGTAAGAACAGCGTTAAGTGCAGTGGAAGCCTCTGCGTCGCTCCTTTCGGTCCAATCAAGCGTGCGGTTATAAGCGTGTTGCGATTTTACGGCGATTGCGCACGGCGCATGCTTCGCAAAGATCGCTTCCATAGCCCGTTTGAGTGATGCGAGGTCGTTGACTTCAACGCCTGTTTCGGCATGGATAGCACTTGGATCAACCTGTCCACCACAGAATGTTGCCCACGAAAGGTCGTAGAGGAAAAAATCGGGACCGGAGGTGTCCGGTGTGCACTGCCAACTAAAATCGTCTGTTTGAATGTGATCGAGGTTGGCGAGGTCGTGTAGGATATGATACCGTTTGCCGGGCGCGCGAAGTGTATTTAGGTTAGCGGCACCCGCGAGTCCATCGCCTGTCAGTTCGTCGAGTCCATAGATGTGTTTCGCGATGAGGCTGACTGCCTCGCCATATCCGGTGAACTGTGTCGCTTCCCACGCTTCTCGGATACCTTCAAACCGTGATGCAACGTCTTGCGAAGCGTCCATCAGGTTGCCCATCGCTTCTGAGGAGGCACCGGCTGTTACCAAATCGGCTGGTACATAGTTTTGGAACAGGTCTTGGAGGATATCGGGTCCATTTTCGACCCATTCGGTTTCGCGTTTCATGTGTTCATGGGTATCCACAAGGCGAATGGATTGGATGTGGTGTGTTAAATCGGTGGTGGTTTCCATGCATAGTCTCCTATAAAAATTGAAACGGTGTATCCGTAGGTCTCGTACTTGACAAATGTGTTGAGTTGTGGTTTAATATATAAAAGGTCTTGGCAACTTGTCTCTCTTTAGGGTATTGTAGCGTGGAATCTTAAACAGAGAAGACGAGATTCGCTCTATTATAAGAGGGGCAACGGTTTGTGTCAAGAAAAACTGCACATTTGACAGAGCCATTTGGTTTTCGGCTTTCTGGTGCTTTTTATAGTAGATTCTGTAATTATTTATACACTCAGCATCGGTGCGGTTA
>JAAXHI010000108.1 GCA_012270875.1 Candidatus Poribacteria bacterium
ATTTATGAAACACCCTCAATTAACTATAGGTTTTACTATAAGCCTTACCCTTCGTTTCAAGAGCAAATTTTTCCATAGTTATCCAATTTTCAGAGGAATAAATCATATCAAATCAATTGGATTTGGATACCAAAAAATATTGATACAATTCTGCGGTATGATTACGCCTTACCATAACTGTTTTTCCCTAAAAAATTGACGAAAAAAAGGATTTATGATAATCTATATTTGATCCATTTCATAACTGCTAAATAGACTTAGCAAGCGTTTTAAAAATATGCATCTCCAATAATATTTCGGTTGCCTGAAGTCGGCAACCTATTTACAAAAGGAAATTTTATGAGAATCACATTCTTTTCCAGATTAACCGTCTTCTGTTGTTTGACGGCACTACTTTTTTCATACAATAGTTTTGCCCAAGATTCACCACAATGGCACCTCCCGGAAGGTGCTACAAAGCGTCTCGGCAAAGGCTGGTTATATGAAATTCAGTATTCACCTGATGGCACGCAGCTCGCCGCCGCAGGTGCCCTTGGCGTTTGGATTTATGATGCTGCTACCGATGAAGAGATCTCCCTTTTTACCACGGATAGATATGGCGTCTCGGCACTCGCGTATTCCCCTGATGGAAGCATACTCGCTGGTGGCGGCGCAAATAGCATTATCTATTTGTGGGATCCTGAAACCGGTGAAGTCCTGAACACCCTCACTGACCACAGACGGAGTATCCGCAGCCTCATTTTCAGTCCTGATGGAACTGTCCTCGCAAGTGGCAGTAGAGACAATACTATTCGTCTGTGGAACCCCGAAACCGGTGAACTCCTCAATACACTTGAAGGGCATATCGAAGGTATTAATAGCCTCGTTTTCAGTGGTGATGGCGGAACACTTATCAGTGCAAGTCGGGACGATACAATTAGAATATGGGATGTTGAGACAGGTGAACTGCAGCAAACACTTGAAGAACATCGAGATAACGTCGAAAGTGTCGCACTCAGCCTTGATGGTGCCACCCTTGCCAGCGGTGATTTGAATGCCGTTATCCATTTATGGGATACTGCCACATGGACGGTTAAGCAGACGCTCACTGGACATACATCGCATATCTACGATATGAAGTATAGTCCTGACGGCAATATCCTCGCAAGTGCAGGGGAAGACGATACCGTCCGATTGTGGGACGCTGACACAGGCGATCTCTTACACACAATCACTGCACACACCGCTGATGTCTTTGGACTCGCATTTACGCCTGATGGCACGGTGCTCACAAGTGGCGCGTGGGATGCCTCCATCCGATCATGGGACGCTGTCACGGGTAAACATCTGAAAACCATCACAGGACATACGGATGTTGTCATCAGTGTCACTTTCAGCGCAGATGGCAGCATCCTTGCCACTCGGAGCTGGGACAAAACCATCCGCCTTTGGGATGCCGATACTGGGCAACTTCGCCATACCCTCATCGGACACCAAGATGATGTTGACATTGTCGTATTCAGTCCTGATGGCAGAACACTCGCCAGCGGTAGCCAAGATAACACCGTCCGTTTATGGGATGCCATTACAGGTGAACACATAAAAACCCTCAGAAGACACTACTCCTATCTGATAAGTCTTGCCTTCAGTCCTGATGGGAGCATCCTGGCGAGCGGGAGTGAGGACGATAACATCCAGTTATGGAATGTTTCCACAGGTCAACACATCGGCGGATTGCGGGAGCATGAGGCAGGTGTTGAGACACTCGCCTTCAGTCCTGATGGCACCATGCTCGCCAGTGGAAGCAGAGATGATACAATTATCTTGTGGGATCTTGAAACACAGGAATCACTCCACACCATCACCGAACACGAGGATGATGTTTGGGCAGTCGCGTTTAGTCCCGATGGAACCATGCTTGCCAGTGGTGGCGGCGACACGGTTTCCCTATGGGATGCTGCTACTGCCGAACCGCTACAGACATTCCGCAGACCAATTGATCCAGAATCAGTAATAGGCGTACCAGAAGAATTGACAGATGACGCACCCACTGATCTTCCTGCGAATGCAACCAGTATTGTCTTCAGTCCTGATGGCGATGTCCTTGTTAGTGGAAGTTACGACGCAACAATCCGGTTATGGGACATCACCACTGGAGAGCAGCTGGAAACACTCGATGGACATACGTATTCCATCACAAGTGTCTCGGTCAGTCCTGATGGCAGCACGATCGCAAGCGGAAGCTTCGACGGCACAGTTCTTTTATGGGCATTTCCTGATGTAATGGTTGCTACCCAAGTCGTCGGCGACCTCAATGGCGATGGAATGGTCAATATTCAAGATATAATACTGATTGCATCGAGTATCGGAACGTCTGAGGAGAGTGACGCTGATCTGAATGGCGACGGTGAAGTCAATATTCAGGATCTTGTCGTGGCTGCGAATGCTCTCGGAAATGCTGCAGGCGCGCCTTCGGTCCATTCGCTGTCGGCAGTGCAGGTAGAGCAGTGGTTAAGCCTTGCTAAACGAGAGGTCTCAAAGAATATTCCAACCGCTGGACAGGATCGGTTTTCCTATGAACGCGGAATTCAGGTGCTGGAACAGATTTTAGCGACGTTAATGCCGCAGACAACAATGCTACTTGCCAACTACCCGAATCCGTTCAATCCTGAAACATGGATACCGTATCAGTTAGCGGCCCCTGCTGAGGTCGCACTAACGATCTATGCAGCCAACGGAACAGTCGTCCGAACCTTGACGTTAGGACATCAACCTGCGGGGATGTACCAAAACCGTTCCCGTGCGGCGTACTGGGACGGCAGAAACGATCTCGGTGAAGTTGTTGCAAGTGGTATCTATTTCTACACATTGTCCGCGGAGTCCACACGCGACTCCGTTACCGCTGGCGATTTCACCGCCACCCGAAAGATGCTGATCCGGAAGTAGTATGTATCGGAAAAATATGGAAGGGTGGATAACAACACCCTTCCATCTAAGAACCTAAAACTCTCTTTAGTTTTGACAGCCTCCCAATTTCCCGGAGGTCATTCAGTTCTCTTGTAGGAGGGATCTCCGAATCCCGACACATCCATGTAGGAGAGGAACGATCTCCCGGTCGCGACAACCTACCTAAAACGATCAGAAAACTGAAAACCGAATGACGCTGTTCCACCCACTCCAAACTTAAGGAGACAGTTCCAATGAAAAGAAGGTTGTTTTTTGTCTTTACCATACTTGCTCTAATTTTATAGTAAATCCTGTAATTAGTT
>JAAXHI010000472.1:0-1449 GCA_012270875.1 Candidatus Poribacteria bacterium
ATAGGGTTTGCAGGCTACGCCGTGAGCCGATTGATGAGTGAAGCACTATAGCCCGCGCCGAAACCGTTGTCAATATTCACAACGGTGACACCAGACGCACAACTATTTAGCATGCCTAACAGGGCAGCAAGTCCGCCAAAACTTGCGCCGTAGCCGATACTGGTGGGGACTGCAATGACGGGACAATCCACCAATCCACCGACAACACTCGGAAGCGCGCCCTCCATACCTGCAACAACGATGATAACGCGGGCTGTCAGGAGTTTTTCGTGATTATTTATTAAGCGGTGTAATCCTGCTACGCCGACATCGTAGAGGCGTTCGGGTCGGTTTCCCATCATCAGTGCCGTTTCGACAGCCTCCTCTGCGACCGGCAGATCGGACGTGCCAGCAGAGACCACGAGAATCCCCGGCATGCCTTCATCTTCAGACTGTCTAACGGTAATAGTGCGTGCGAGGTCGTTATAACGTGCTGTGGACTCGATTGCTTCCACTGCTGCGTACATGTCGGGTGTGGCGCGAGTTGCGAGGAGTGGGTGTCCGGCGGAGAGGATGCGCTCACTAATCTGCTTGACGTGTTCAACAGTCTTCCCTTGACAGAAAATGACTTCAGGAAATCCTGTCCGCAGCTGACGATGGTGATCTATTTTTGAAAACCCTAAATCTTCAAACGGAAGCGTACGAAGAGATTGCAGTGCATCATCCACCGCAACCTCTCCGTCTTTAACCTGTTCAAGCAGGGTTTTTAACTTTTCAATTTCCATTAGGCTTCTTCGGTAGCCTCTCCATCGGATCCTTCGCCACTACCGACACCAGGGATGGATTCAGCGATTTTGGCACGAACATCTGAGGAAACTTTACGACCAGTTTCCACAGCACTCTTCACCTGCTCGCCTGCCTCTTGGAGACGTTCCTTGCTGGGGTCTACAATCCCGTGAACACTCTCTTTACCCTGTTCTACGAGAGTCTGAACGCCTTGTCGCGCACTATCAGACGCCTGATGTGCGAGTTCAACCGTCCGGTTCTTTGCGTCAATCGAAGTGTCGCGAATCTTCTGTCGAGTCTCCTTGCCGGAACTCGGTGCATAAAGCAGGCTGATAACAGCACCTGCCATGAAGCCAGTGAAAAAAGCAAAAACCATTGTTAGTCCGTTGTTCTGTCCATTATTACTCATCTTTTTTTCCTCTCTATTAGATCAAATCTGTTTTGACGCAACGTGGCAATCAAAACTTACTGTTGAAATTTACGAAGATTGACGTTAAAAGTTTCAATTCTCACATTTATCTCTTAGTGTAATTTTTACTACGTTCCATTTGTTATAATTGAACGTCCAAATGCGCTTTAGGGTTGACAGTTAGATGCTGCCTACTGCGCTTCCTCGTCGGGCGCATCGGTTGTCGTGGTATCTTCTGCGGGTTCTTGTGATTGCCCAGAAGCGAAACTGTCCCA
>JAAXHI010000472.1:1554-2065 GCA_012270875.1 Candidatus Poribacteria bacterium
TCTTCGAGTTGTTGAATGCTTTGGTTCAGCGCACCGCTCATTTCTTGGATGTTATGCACCGTAGGTTGAATTTCGGTCTCGCTAATCCCTTGCAAAGATGCCGTCAACCCATTTAGATTTTGTAGCAACTGCGGTAATTCCGCGTTCACCTCTTTCACTGTTTTATCCACATCCATAACCAATTCCCCGATTTCCTGATTAACGATGTTTTCTACGGAATTCAGTGTATTTCGGACGCTATTGAGTGAACTGCGGAGGCTGCCGATTGCTGCACAGAGATACCCCGCAAGTGCCGTCAGTGCAAGTAACAAAATACCGAGGCTAAATTTCCAAAAAATTGAACCAATAAAACTCCAATCCATAATTTCTCCTTTACACGTCCGCTGTAGGGACATCATCCTATAGGAGACAGATTTTTCAGGCGTATCCCACAAACTTAAGCGTCAAGCTGCTTTTTGACGATTTCACCCGCTGCATCAATTGCGGCGTTCACTTTGCTCGGATTCTTGCC
>JAAXHI010000011.1:0-4841 GCA_012270875.1 Candidatus Poribacteria bacterium
AAAATTGTCCAAACTTTAGTATAATTCAGCAATGACGATAAATCCACAAGATATATCTGCCGAGATCCTTCATGAACGGAGTCGAAGGTGATCGTTTTTCCGTCTGGAGCCCAGCGCGGATGTAAATCGCATCGGATATCCCCGGTGAACTGCTCTTCGTGATGGAATTCCCCTAAGACAATCTTTCGGTTTTCAGCGACATTATAAACCATCAATTGTGCGAGTCGTTCGGGACCTCGCGGGTATGTGTCGCAGAGCAGCCACTGCCGGTCAGGTGAAAATGAGGCGTGTCCATCGTTGGGGAGTACTCCGCTCCCGATTGGCGCAAAGTCGCGCGCACCATCTGTAAATTCAACAAATCCCATCTCACCAACGATATCTGAAGATACAAGAATCTGTGTCGCTGTCCGCCAATCAAAATGGGACACGCGATAACCGAACGGAATTTGCAGCTCCAAATCAGAGCCATCAGGGTTCACTGTCCAGAGCGATGTATAAAATCCTGTCTCCTGACGCACGCGGCAAAAAAATAGAAGTCGCGTGCCGTCCGTGTTAAACAGCACATGGTTGAACCAAGTCCGTTTTCCCACCACGCGTTCATCCGCACTTGCTCGGATAACATCAGCGATAGAGAGGACCAGTTCAGCACTCCCATCTTGGAGGTTGAGTTGGTATAACCCGTCTTTCTCCGGTTGTGCTTCAACGTTGTCAGATTTGCTGTGGGTGGCATACCCAACAACAGCGCGACAGTGTGCCATCCGTCCATAATTCAAACCGATCGCATGCGGAGCAGTTGGTGACACCGCAGCAATCGCTCCTTGGATGGTCCGAACCGCTCCCGTAGTTGGGTGTAAGGCACGTGACACAAGCGTCCCATTTTCCCAATCGTTAAACGTAAACTCTGTATCGACACCCTGATTGTCGTCTCTTGTAGCGTTTCCTATCCAATGCATCATACTCCCCTGCTGAAGGTTAAAAGTAAAAGCGGAAGTCTGCGCGTATGGGGTAAATTGATGCGTAGAACGATCAACAAGTCCGACGGCTGCAACATCTTCTCGCAAAGGACGGTGCGTATGAAAATCGGTCTCTAATGCAAGATGATACCTCGACGTACGATCCCACGGATTTATACCGTAATACCCGAAAAAATGGTGCTTTGACCCGATAGAGAGTCTCTGTATATCCATGTATACTTTTAAAATAAGCGGTGTTCAGAACCCGTTTTGCTATAATTTAACATAAAATTGCAGATTCGGTGGTAATTAATTTGATTTATTTGGTTAAATTATAGCATAATAGGAATATTGAGACATTAAATCAATTCAGGCTATTGTTCCATCAGTGAGTTCAAAATATTTCATTAAGTGCGAATTTTGAAACCAAAATCTGGCTTCATCGTTTTACTTATTGATATTCCGAAAAAGGATCGGTGGTTTTGTCTGAATAAATTTGGCACCTTACCTGAATGTAGTACGCGAGAAGCCTTTTGTATTCTTAACCACAAGGGACCCGGACACAAAAAAATGCAGTTTGCAGTGAAAACAGATACAGGTAAGTTTCGCGATAGGAACGAAGATTTATACTATTTCGATACGCAGCTCCAATTGTTTGCGATCGCCGATGGTATGAGCGGACATGACCGAGGTGACATCGCGAGTCGTCTCGCTCTTGAAGTTATTCAGGAGTGGGCAGAAACCCAAGCCTCGCCGCAGAGCGATTTAGGACCCATGAAACGACTTGGTGTCTTAAGCGAGCTTGCAGAGGAAGCAAATCAGCGTATCTATACTGCCACCGAGAGTCGAGGCAAAGGTCGCGGCATGGGCACTACCCTCATCGCGGGGTTTGTTACCTTCAGCTATCTCGCTTATGTTCACGTCGGGGATAGTCGGCTCTACGTCTTACGTGATGAAGAACTCACACAGATAACTACAGACGACTCCTTCGTTCAAAAAATGGTCGAAAAAGGCGAAATCACTCCAGAAGAAGGACGCGTCCATGAAAAACGGAACATTATTACGCAGGCTATCGGTTTGAAGTCAACGGTTGCTGTCAATGCTGATGCATACCCACTCGTCCCCGGCGACATTGTACTTGCCTGTACAGATGGTCTACACGATCTAATTATCGACGACCGCGAGATTGCTGATATTATCTTGGCAGCCGCTGATATTGAAGCAGCATGTGAGGCACTCGTGGACAAGGCTCTTGATTATGGCGGCACCGATAACGTTACGGTCCTACTGATAGCCGTTGATTGACTTACCACCCCGAAACTTAACAACCCCCGAATGCTCTTCCTCAGACTTTCAGGACAGGTTTCAGAAACCTGTCTATCTCACCACAGCAAAATTATAACTCCGAGGTGCTATCCTCCTGGTCTCCGAAGACTAACGCGCCATCTGTATCCACTTCCTCTGCTTCCAACGTCTCCAAATGTGGAGGCACTGTTAACTCCGGCAATTCAATACGTTCCGCTTCACCCCACAAGCGTTCGAGATTGTAGTAGGCACGCCTTTCGGACAGAAAAATGTGTACGACAAAATCAACATAGTCTAATAAAATCCAATCTGCTCTACGTGTACCTTCCTGATGCCAAGGTTTCTGTGCCCAGTTGGTTTCAAGTTCCTCAAGCACCGCCTGCGAAATACCTTCTACTTGGATGTCTGAGACACCACTGAAGATCGCGAAGAAGTCCGTGAAACCATCAAGCTCACGTAAATCCAGAATAACACCATCTTGCGCGCGGCGACTCATCGCTGCCGAAGCAGCCGCTTTTACCATATCTAATGTGTTTTTTCCCTTTTCCATTGTAAATTCCTTTAAATCTTAACACTGTCTAATGTGCTGTTGTAGGTATGAAGTGTATTTGGATGAATCATCACCCCTTTTTTCAGGAGGTGCTCAATTTTCGCACGAGCGACGCAATGCACCGCGCGCTCTAAATCTATGTATGCCAACTCCCGCACTTCATGAACCGCGCCATGTGTCCGTGCTGGCTCCGCAAAGTCCGCTACGTATAAGACTCGTGAGAGCAACCCCATTGATGGGCTTCCAGTCGTATGATTCCGAATGGCTTCCAGTACCTCCAGTTCGGTTATAGCGAACTTCTCTATTGCCAATTTCACGCCGATGAGTGGATGCAGAAGCGAAGGGTTTATCTCTTCAACGGGGTCAAGGCGAATATCGTAGCGACGTACCGCGCTATATAATTCCTGAGCGTTCATCCATTTCGCGCTATCATGTAAAAGCGCAGCAAGGTTCGCATGCCAAACATCTACTTCATGAACACACGCGAGATCAACCGCCATCTCTTGTACAGAGAGCACATGCTGCAGGCGTTTCTCGCTCAGTTTGTCGGAGAGATACTGCTGAATTTCAATTGACTTCGGGTGCGTCCGAAGTGCTTCGAGTGTAATATTCATCTGACCGTGTACGTGTCCTATTTAATCTTTCTCATCGTCAATACGAATCCCTAATTCCGCTAATTCAGCAAGCAACTCTCGTTCGGTATCCGACAAAATCGTTTCCGGTAAGGGAGTACTAATCGCGTATTCCTCATTAATCCATTTTGACAGATCCGATGCCTTACACCGAGCACTACAGAAGGGGAAGTTTTTCGGTAAAGGTGTCCCCTCTTTCCATACAAAGTCGTAAGTTGTTCCGCACATACTGCATGTATGTTCCACGTTCTTAATATCCTTATTTTTGATAGGACTTACGCATTCCTCCTTAAAGTCCCCTGATAAGGGAGATTTAGGGGGTTTATAACTTCCTCCTTAAAGTCCCCTGATAAGGGAGATTTAGGGGGTTTATAACTTCCTCCTTAAAGTCCCCCTGATAAGGGGGATTTAGGGGGTTTATAACGTGAAAAATATCACTTTTGCGTAAGTTCTGTTCGATTTCGGTGTCTCAATTCTTAAACGGGTTTTTTCGTGTGTTGATACAACCGATAGCGATGAATATAAGCTTCGACTGTTTCTGGCACGAGATACCGGACCGAAAGTCCGTTCCGAATCCGCTCACGAATCGCTGTAGCAGATATATCCACACCGGTTATCGGAAAAGTCGTAACCCGTTTGCGAACCTCCAACGGTACCCTGTTCAGATCGTAATTCGGACGTGTTGTTGCGATCATAACGCATCGCGCCAAAACCTCGTCAAAATCGCGCCAAACCTTATACTCAATGAGCGAATCAGCACCGATGATCCATGCCAGTTCTGCCGTCTCTCCGTAAAGTTTCTGCAGAGATTTCAGGGTTTCAATGGTATATGACGGACCCGCGCGCTCCAATTCAATCCGTGATACCTCAAAATACGGGTTCTCTGCAATCGCCAAAAGCACCATCTGATATCGGTGTTCGGGTTCGATAATATCGGCATCCGTGACCTTATGCGGCGGCCTGGCAGACGGAATAAACAAGATATTATCATAACCCAATCCAACCCGGACCTGTTCAGCACTGAGTAAGTGCGCGTAGTGAATAGGGTTGAATGTCCCGCCCATCACAGCGATTCTTTTGGTTACTTTCAGCATCAGAATGTCCAGCAGATGCAAGCTTGATATAGTGAACCTTGTACTTCTCTATGCTCTTAAAGTATATAGGTTTACACGAGAAAAGTCAACGAAAAATCGCGACGCGTTAACTTCCTTGGACACGGACTTTGTAATCGTCGTAAGCCCGTTCAATCTGTTTTGCGGATTCTTCGGGACCGAGAAAATGCGCACCTGTTAAGACAACCGGCGGTTTCCCGCGTTCTGTCAGAAGTTCGGCGACGCGGCACTTTATCGCATTCACAATCGACAATGTGCCGATGCTTGACGTAGGTCCCACCGGATACGC
>JAAXHI010000011.1:4907-5612 GCA_012270875.1 Candidatus Poribacteria bacterium
ATTGCCATTTCAACAGGCAGAATATTCGTGCCAGAATTAGAAAATACCATCATGCAGTCGTATGGACCGAAAGAGAAGTTCCGTAAAATCACTTCGGCATACCCCGAAATATTTTCAAGAAAAAGTGCTTGCCGTTGACCGTTGCAACCGACGACTTGGTTGTGATATGTGACTGCCAATTCCACAATAGGAAAGAAACCGGGAAAACTACCATAACGCGGGAAAATCTCTTCGACTGCCATACGCGAATGTCCCGATCCAAATAGGTAGACGAGACCGCCTTCTGCTATTGTTTCAGCGCACATATCAGAGGCTTGCGCAATCGCATCGGTTTGTGTCGCTTCAATCTGTTTCAAAATGTCTTGCGCAGTATGTAAATAGCGTAGATAAGAAATACTCATAATGTTGTTTGCTGTAACCTCAATCGCTTGGTTTCTGAATTTTAAGGGTGTGGCCTATAAGTCCATATTGCTACAGTACTGTTACCTATTCTATCACTATTCTGACATATTCACAACGCTTTTCTATCCACTTCCCAGAGCCATTCAGTTTCGGTTTTCTGTTGGTTGTATGGATAAATCGGGATGCCGAAAAAGGGATACCCCAATATTATGCGATTTTTAAGCAGAATTAGCACTTTCATGGAGATAATTTGCTTTTTTCTGATAATTCTGTATAATATCAGGACTTACGCAAAATCCATTT
>JAAXHI010000571.1 GCA_012270875.1 Candidatus Poribacteria bacterium
TATTATTTATGAAACACCCTCATTTATAATTAGAGTCACTTCAGATTATATAAGGATAGTGAAAATTTTGTATATCCTTTATAATTAAAGACCAAAATATGATTAGAAAAGGGTGCATAATTTGGAAAAGTTGTAATAATTTAAATCCTAAACCAGCGCGCTTCCAAAGTGCACTTACCAACAAAGGACGATATGTTTTTATATTCCACCATAAGATTGCTCAAGCCTTCGTCAGACTGAAGGCGTAAACACAATATCTGTGCGTCGTTGGAAATGTAATTTGACAAAATAAGGTGCATGTGGTATTATTATTGTGTCTTGAATCGCAACTCAGCAGACACAGCAAAAAAATCCGCCATATATGACGATGTTTTTTTATCCCTTCTCTATCAAAGTGGCTAATCTTGCCTATTGAGTGAAGTTGTTACTATAAATTAAGCGGAAAGGAGTTTTCCAACATGACGTATGTGATTTGCGAACCGTGCGTTGACGTTAAGGATAGTTCGTGCGTTGATGTGTGTCCAGTGGACTGCATTCACCCGCTACCGGATGCTGATGAGTTTGAGGACTTCAATCAACTCTACATCGATCCAGAAGAGTGCATCGACTGTGGCGTATGTGAACCCGAATGTCCTGTCGAAGCGATCTTTATGGAAGAAGATGTCCCTGAAGAATGGGAAGAGTACATTGATATCAACGCAGAGTACTTTGAATAACGGATAGCAGGCGCAATCCTTAGATCCGCGATTCCCTGAACGGTTGTTGATTTGCGAGACCGCTTGCGGTCCCTCAAGTTAGCAACCGTTTTTTGGATCTACAACCTGTATGCACAATTATCATGCAAAAATTTCAACCGACCCGCATTGAAAGAGGCGACACAAGTTTGACAATTCAATGGAAGGATTCTTATCAGAGCGAGTTGCCCTACCGTCTTCTGCGCGAAAAATGCCCATGCGCCCACTGTGATGCTGTCCGTTTGGGCAAAGACCCCTTCCATATTTTACCTGCTGATGACTTTTTTGAGAATTTACAACTTTCGGATATTCAGCGAGTCGGACGTTACGCGGTACGTCTGGCGTGGAGCGATGGACACCGGACTGGAATTTATACCTTTGAATTTTTACGCGAACTAAGTGAAGGTGTTTCATAAGTCCCAAAATATTCCAAGGATTATTCTCGCGCGATAGTGGCGGTTCGTTAATATCTTCGTAGAAACCTTGGTAAAACACGGCGGGTTCAAGGTTGTTAGATGCTTGGAAATCGATCCGGATAGGGAAATACAGATCGGTGGGGAGTGTCTCTAAAGCACGGCGGAAGAACGTGGTTTTGCCGGTCTGACGCGGTGCGAACAGGACGACGTACCTGCCCTTTTCGAGTCGATTGATGAAATCCGAAAGTTCATCTGTCCGGGCAACGACGTAGTTATCTTCAGGATAAACAGGACCGCGTGTTTCAAAACTTCGCATCTACTCATTTTCCTCGTCAGAGTTTTAACCACTGACGCACCGCATCTTCGACCACGGATAATTGCTCAGACTGGAGGTTCCCCAATTTTCTGATGTGTGCTAATCATCGCCCCATTTTATGTTATAGAAGGATAGGCCTGCTGCGCGTGCCGCTCGGTATTTCTCAAGGTTGCCTGTCTGTTTCGGGGGATCCCCGATGATATGTCTAAGCTGGTCTGAAGCTTCAAGCCAAGCATAAGATTCATAAATTGCAGCAGTATGAGAACCAAAAAGATAGAGCTCACTATATACCCCAATATAGGCGAAACATTCCTCGTCTGTTCTGGGTAGATTGAGTTCCAATTTCCGTAAAAAATTAACAATGGTGTCAACTTCAGGAATATCGCCATGTTTGTCAATGAGGAGGGTCCGCATATCTGTTATCCAAGCCTCGGGATCCTCTATTCTGAGCTGCTCCATAAAACGCCGTTTTTCTTGTGTTACTATAGATTTTAACTGCTTTATGTCATCTTCAAGCAAACGCCTATGGGCTTCAGTCGGAACAAGAAAGTAGGTTGCTGCGGAATCCCCAACGAGGTGCTTAGCAAACTCAGGTGTTACAGTTATAAACCCACCTTTCGCCTCCTGTTTCCGCTTTCGCCTAAACTCTACATCATAGCGAACCTGTGGGATGTTTCCAAACTTTTGAAAGAAAGCTGCAGTGCCAAATTTTTCACGTAACGCCTCGTCTTTCGTCTCAGCGACCCAGCGTTTTGGAATCTCAAGGTTCATGAATTCTCTAATTTCTCTGTTCGTTAACCTGATCCAATCTTTGCCTTTCAACTTTTCCCAATCTTTGTCTTTTAAATTTACCCAGTCTTCAAGTGTCAGGTGTAGCCATTGTTCAGCGTCTTTCAATTTTTTCCAGTCTTCGTCTGTCAACCATGGCTGTTGTTCAGCGTCTTGTAGGGATTGTTCATCCGGTTCGTCAAGGAACGTATTGTTAGTAGGGTTGGTTGCCTCTTGCTCGTCCTCGGTGTCTCCACAACCGAAGCAGAACAGGAGACTCAGGATAGATGTGAGAAGAAAAAAATGGGAAAGGGTGAATCTATTTTTCACGGTGCCTCCATGGGTCCAAACAGGTGAGGTTGAAAAAGCGTGGCAGATGTATCAGACTTTATTCCGATAGTAGTCGAGAAACAAGGTAACAGTTTGGCGTTTTTCGCGTGGCACCCAATTCGATGCTAAGGTTCTGGCACGTCTTCCAATAGTGGTTATAATCGAGGGGACGGAAGCGGTTGCGTTTGCCGAGAAAAGTTTTGTGGCAGCAGGCTAAATCGTTACCGTTATGGATTGGATATCCCCAGACGCGGCAAATGACCGGACGGTGTTCGTAAACAGAACAGACCCCACCGATGAGCATAGGACACTCACCTTCAGGTTTACCACGTACCACGCTAACGGCTTCCATACCGGTATCCGGCATGATGCTTTCGATATCGTGGCCGTGTGCTTCCAACTTTTTGATGCTGCGTTCTGCTCTTGCACGGATATGCGCACGGAGTTGCTCTGGCAGCGCATCCAATCCTAACTTTAGGTCTCGCGCCTCAACTTCACTGATCGCCATTGTCGCCGTATTGTGGCAGCAGGCGAAACAGGTAGATGGACACGGCACCCCTCCGGATTCTTCGCGTAGACGTTGGACATCACGCTGAATCTCATCAAGGAGTTCGTAATATGCTTTCATAGGGAAGCCCCTAATCTACGGAAAGATTGTGGACAGCGTGCCGGAAAATGACGACCTTCGACCCATTCTCTAAAATGAGTTTAATTTCATAAGGACTCACCCAATCCACAGTGCCGCTGAAGATTTCACCCTCTCGGAGCGTAATCTGGATTGAAGACCCATTTTTTCGGGCATGCCGCACGGCTTCTGTATCAATCTCACATGCCTGGGCATCAGCGGGTAATTGTTTCAATTGCTGTGCTTTAACATCTTCATCAATCTCAACTGCTGCTTGAACTCTCTCGGCATCAACATCTTTGTAGCAATATTTAACATCTGTTTTAGGGATGTGCTGTTCGCTGCCATTGCTATTGAGCGTCAAACTCGAAAGCGTCATTTCAAGAACAGTAGCAGGGAGTTGTATTGCGTCATACAACGCGAAAAACATTGATGTTTCAAAGTTAATTTGTTTGAGGATATAAAGGTCACCGAAACTGAGTTGCTTTGAAGGTTGTTCGTTTCCTTCTTGTGTCGATGCATCTGCATCACTGGAATCTTTTGTTGGGATGGGTTGGCTGTGTTGCTTTGCTGCTGAATCTGAAGGGGTTGAGGAAGCATCACGCGCACGGTGATCTCGGGTTGCTTCTGTTTTGCTTGCTTTTTTATGGGAGGCAGGCACTGCCTCGTCATTCGTAAATTGTCCTTGGTTCTGACCGGGGAATCCGGCGTAACCGCGAGGAATAATCGCCTTTCCTTGTCGCAGCCAGCGGCGTTCCGTCGGTGTCAATAATACTTCAACGTTTTGGGCAACGAGTCCTTTCTCACCTTCGACGACACTGTATTTCACGCGTTGTCCGACGCGGAGTTCTTCGTATTCAGGTTGTTTAATAGCGGAACTGTGTAAGAAAACATCCGCATCGCTGCTATCTTGTGCTATAAACCCGAAGCCTTTATCGAAATTATAGTACTTAATCCGTCCTGTAGGCATTGTCCGCTCCTATGGTCTGGTCCCTCATCAAGAAAGAAGGCGACTGTAACCATTCGCGTTCCTGCGCGAGCATTTCACATTCATAGGGAGTCTACACCTGAGTCTCCCGAATTTGTTAGCACCACTCAACTTTACCGTAGGCACGCCTTATGGCGTACGCGCATCGTTGCGTCGTACCTTTCATTTATAGTAAATCCCAAAAATAAATACACGCTTTCAACCCCCCTGGTAGGTGCGGTTTTGCGGTGTACTCACCCAAATGCGATCTGCATTCCTAACCGCACCGATGCTGAGTGT
>JAAXHI010000468.1 GCA_012270875.1 Candidatus Poribacteria bacterium
ATTTATGAAACACCCTCAATTACCTACATCCAAATTGGGTTTTTACAGTTGCCGCCAGCAGTTATTGGGTTGTTCTTTTTTCTGGTATTAGCGAATCGGTTGCTTGCCAAACTCAGGGATCGGTTCGCGTTGTCGCCGCGCGAATTGATGTGTATCTACTGTATGATGCTCGTTGCCTCAATGATTTCATCGCGCGGTGTCATGGAAAAACTCATCCCTGCCCTGATCGCGGTTAACTATTTTACCAACGAAACCAACAGTTGGGATACGCTCTTTTTTCCACACATTAAACCGTGGCTGATCCCTTTCTCTCCGGAACAAAAAGGACAAGCAGCCATCGCTATCAGTTTCTATGAAGGCGCACAAACAGGCGATGCCATTCCGTGGCAAGCATGGTTAGAGCCGTTGTGTATCTGGGGTGTGCTTGTCTTTTTAGTGTTCACGGCGTTTCTCTGTTTAGCGGCGATTTTACGTAAGCAGTGGATTGAGAACGAGAAACTCTCGTTTCCATTGGTCTCGCTACCGCTTGAGTTCGTACACGAGAGACGCGGGTTTCTGCAGAACCGTTTGATGTGGATCGGGTTTGCACTGCCTGCTTTCATCTTTACGTTAAACGGACTCCATGAAATTTCGCCCCAAATCCCCAACATCTCGCTAAGGTATCTGCTCAACCAGTATTTTACAGAACAACCGTTCAATGCTATCGCCTACACACCGATTTTCCTTTCTTTTGCGGCAGTCGGGTTTTTCTACCTGTTACCGACGCAGCTTCTTTTTAGTCTATGGTTCTTTTTCCTACTTACACGGCTTCAAGACGTTGTCGCTGCAATGTTCGGTTTACGGGTAAGTGGAATGCCGCTCTACCCAACTCGGCTCTATATCGGTTACCAAGTCGCCGGTGCTTATATTGTACTTGTCGTTTCGTTTATTTACATGGGACTCCCGCATTTCCGACGTGTATTTCGCAGCGCATTCACTGCAACACAAGCGGATGATCGAGAGGAACTTTTACCGTATCGCACAGCGGTCTGGGGACTGATTATCAGTTTGATCCTCACAATAGGATGGTGTTACACAGCAGGACTGAATTTGGGCTTTGCTGCGTTCGAGATATTGGTTTATATTTGCATTGTTGCTGTGGTGATGGCGCGTAGTACAGCGGAAGGCGGTCTGTTGATGACAGAAACATCGTTTCGACCGTTAGATTTGTATCAACTTGTTGCGACCAAAGCGTCATTGGGTGCGCAAAGTCTCACCGTGCTATCGTTTCTTGATGCGATTTTCACTCGCGATCAACGCGGGTTAATCCTAACGGGTTTCTTGGATGGGTTGAAAATTAGGGATCGGGTGGGAATGTCGTATCGCTCGCTGTTAGGCGTGTTTGTGTTAGGCAGCGCGTTGGCGTTTTTATGCGCAGCGGCGATCCATCTATGGCTTCCGTACACCCACGGTGCCAACTATATGTATAGCTACACCTATCGTGGCAATCCGCTTTGGGCATTTCAGGACAATGTTGCAGCGATGGAAGGGTTAGACACGGATCTCCGCGCAACAGGCGGACTCTTTTTCGGCATTGGCGCGCTCGTAACAACTGGGTTGGTAATCCTGAGAATGCTATATTGGTGGTGGCCCCTGCATCCACTTGGGTATGCATTATCGGGTTCGTGGACACTTATTGTGTTCTGGTTTCCTGTGCTAATTGCGTGGGGTATCAAAACACCGATTTTACGTTACAGCGGTATTCGCCAGTATCAGCGACTGCGTCCTTTCTTCTTAGGCATGGTTTTCGGAGAATTCAGCATGGCAGTTGTGTGGACGCTCATTAGTTGGGCAGCAAATGTACCGGCACCGTTTTTCCCGTGGCCCTGAAGCATCTTTCTAATACCACCAACTCACGCAACGCTTCGATTGCGTGCTGTGACCTCCCATGTGCCCCGACAATACCCATCGGTATCCACGAGGTAATAAAACGGATGCAACGCAACACACGGGCAGATATGCGTCGGGCAGACGTAAATCTCTTGTCCGATGTGCATCGGTGTGCTGTCAGGGACGTTAATTGCCCAATGCTCCTCGTGCTGCATGCTCACCTCAGCATCGTCAATATTCAAAACGACACCCCGCACGCCTTCAGGATCCGCGGCGATGGCTTTATGTCCCAAATCAACGGTAATCCGATGCGGTGTAGGGATACTAATCACACGGCTCAGGAGTAAAGCTGCAGGCGTGAAACCGAGGTCGGGATAACGGGTCATATAACCGTGGTCGTGGAAAACGAACGTTCCCGGTGATGTTTCTACACCCGGTGTCTCCGCATAGATTGGGAATGTCGGTGTACCGCCCATCACAATCAACGGTACGTCAAGTCCTTTGGCAGCAAGTTTATCTTGCATCTCTGCTACCTGTGCGAGGCTTTTGTTGCAGGACGCTTTCCGCTCGGTAAGGTCTTCATCGTGGATGTGCCCATCGTAGACGTGGAGTCCCCACGGTTGTAATCCCTCTGCCTTCTCAATCTGCGCGTAGACATCCACAGCAGCATCGCCGACGGGGATTCCTGTGCGGTTCATTCCTACGTCCAAGTCTAACATAACTTTGACCGTTAAGCCGAATTTCGCTACTTCCGCCGAGAGTGCGGATACTGCTTCTGTATGATCAACGACGACCTTGAAATCTGCATCAGGATACTGCCCTTGTAGCGAGACAAAACGGCTGACGTTCGGTCCCACCATCTGATAGGCAATCAGAATATCCTGAATACCGTTCTGTGCCAACATTTCGGCTTCTCGTAACGTGGCGCATTTGTGCTTAAGGATACCGGCATTACGTTCCATGGCGATAATCTCTGCGGTTTTATGCGTTTTCGCGTGCGGTCTCAACTTTGAGACATCGCCATTAACGGTAGCGATCGCATGTTCAATGTTCTGCTGAACCTGTGCAAGATAGACAACAAGCGATGGACTCGGTATTGTTTCGGCGTTTTGAATACGGTATTTCTTATCCATAGTTCCACCTCTTTGCGTGAATTTTTATAAATCCCATTGTAAGCACAAACTGCTATTCAGGTAAGTTCGATTGGAGGAAATCAAAAGAGTCACGCAGCATATTGCCAAGACTGGGGCACATCCATAAACATACCGCTAATTAAATAACATCGCACTTCAAAATTCATCCGGTCAATTTCGGCAAGAAATCCACCAGCGGATAACTCATAATTCCGCGGATTGGTTTCGACCTGTTGGAGTTTTTCAACTTGTCTTTCAAAGCGTTTAATGCGATCTAGCGTTGTTTTAAGTTCTTGATTGTTCTGAATCATTATGAATTACCTCAACTATACCCCGTCGCGAGTTGTCACGCTTAATTTGCCAGTCCTCCACTGCTTCTTGCTCGCTGGTAATTGCTCCTTGTTTACGAATCCAGAAAACACTCGCCCCAAAGACCTCCTGTGTCCTCTGTGGGTCAAAAACGAGAGCGGCTTCACCACGCACTTGACTGACATCAAACGAATTTTCCATTAGTAGAAAAATATCTACGTCCCCGGGGACCGGTTTGGCTGTTACAAACGAACCAAACACGATAAATCTTGCCACTTTTCCAGTGCTGTGTGCTAATATAAAAATATGTTCTAATCGTTGTCCAATTAACTTTCTTTCTTCAGTACCTGTGCCAAAATGCTGTAGAATTTCAGTCAAGGTTGCTTGATGAATTCCTACAGGTAGATCACCCTCATTATCAAAAACAGGCCATTTCTTCATGTGGCTTTAAATCCGATCCTACCGTTTTGTCAGCATTGCGGTGATGTTTGCGGGTAACTGAACACCGATTGCTCGTTCAAAATCTGCAATGCTGGTTTTACGAAAGTTAGCAGTGATATCCATTCCTCTGTCCCGGGCAATAGTCAAGTCAGCCATGGCTTTCTCCCATTCTTGTAGAAGTAACCATGTCGCGCCTCGATTGTAATAAGCGTGAGCGGACTGCGGTTCTATTCGTATTACCTTGCTAAAGTCTTGGATAGCAAGGTCATGTTCACCCTTGATACTGAGAGTAATACCACGATTACTATAGGCTTCGCTAAGATCGGAATTCAACTGTATTGCCGTGCTATAGTCTTCAATGGCTTTATCAATTTCGCCTTTAGAACGGTAAGCATTGCCCTGACCAACATACGCTTTAGCATCACTTGGTCTCAGTCGTATTACCGTGCTATAGTCTTCAATAGCTTTATCAATTTCGCCTTTAGAACGGTAAGCGTTACCTCGATTGTAATATGCCTCGGCAAAATCCGGATTCAACTCTATCGCCCGACTATAGTCTCCAATTGCCCGGTCATAGTTTCCTTTGTCGCTATACATATTGCCTCGATTACAATAAGCCTTGGCGTAATCTGGATCGAGTTCTATCGCCCTGTCATAATCTTTGATGGCAAGATCAAATTCACCTTTGATACTAAGAACAACACCTCGACTGTTATAAGCATCAATAAACTTCAAATCGTGTTTTATTGCTTCACTATAGTCTCTAATTGCCCGCTCATACTCACCTTTTTCACAATAAGCATTACCCCGATTGTTGTATGCTTTAGCATAATTAGGTTTTAGTTGTATCGCTGTACTATAATCCCAGATAGCTTCGTCAAGTTTGCCATTACTCCGATAAACGGTGCCGCGATCGAGATAAGCCTCAAAATAATCAGACTCCAACTGTATCGCTGTACTATAGTCTCTGATAGCCTTATTAATTTTGTTTTTTCTACGATAAAAGGTGCCCCGGCTGTAATAAACCTTAGCAAGAGTTGGATCGAGTTCTATTGCTCGGTTATAGTCTTTCAGAGCCTGATCGCTATTGCCTTTTCTGTCATGAGCATTACCCCGATTGTTGTATGCTTCAACATAATCGGTCTTAAGCTCTATCGCTTTCGTATAATTTTGGATAGCGATATCATAGCTGCCTTTCTTACCGTAGATAACACCTCGATTGTAATAAACTATGGCATAATCAGGTTCAAGTTCTATTGCCTTGTTAAAGTCTTGGATAGCAAGATCAAATTCACCTTTATCCTGGTAAGCAGCACCGCGATTGTTATAGGCATATGCATCACGCGGATTAAGCTCAATCACATGTGAGTAGGTATCTATTGCCATATCAAGTTGTCCGAGCATTGTCAGAATGTTTCCCCGTTGGAACGTCAATTCAATGTATAGTTCTTCTTCAGAAATACCGGACGATGGATCAGCTTGTGCCTGCATTTTGTCTATCGCTTTTCGGATACCATCCACCACATTTTGCCACCCTTCACTCTCATCCTCCCATTTGGTAATGGGCAAACCTCTGTTAGGAAGAGCTTGGAAGTCACTCAGTTGATGATTTAACCAATCGCAGTGCTCAAGGAGGATTGGGATAACTCTTATCTCTGCACTTAGTGCCGCAGCCAATTCTTTATTACAGTTTTCAGAGTCAAGACTATGAGCGGAAGTGAGGTAGAGGAGAAGGTCAGAATCAGCAAGGTTACTGAAAATGGCATCGCGCCACTTGTCACCAGGCAAGATCTCATTGTCATGCCAGATGTCTATTATGCCATCACGTTTCAGGAGCCCAAGACGCGTTATCAACTCGTCCTTTGCTTTTGTATTTTTATGTGAGTAGGTAATAAAAATCTTTAAAGGTTTACTCAAGACTTTCTCCCCTCTACAATGCAAGTTGCTTGAGGGTAACAATAACATGCAAGGTGAACAGGTGTCAAGTAAATCTGCAATGTCAACCACGTTATTAGCAATACGGTATATGGAGCGTGCCTACTACTTTTTAGGTTAACGTCGCAGTCCGGAGGATAACCCTGTCTTCGGTCCAATTATCGCGATACCATGTACACGCCTCAAAGGTGTCGTTGAGGGTGTCCATACGTTGCTGCAACATTGCCCGGAACTGCTCTCGGAGTTCGGTCGATTCAGGATCATCAATTAGATTACGGGTTTGGAACGGGTCGGCGATATTATCGAAAAGTTTCTCACTTCGGTCTGGACGGTGGACAGCGTAAGTATGTTGTTTGGTGCGGAGTGCTCGCCACTCGTAACCGTCTTCCCATTTTGCGGTACATCCCATGCCTTGCATGAACGCTGCATCGGGTTCATCGGTGAGTTGGTTGAACGCGGCTTTACTCAGATCTGTGCCTTCAACGTCGTTTGGCATCGGTAGATTCAACATGGATAGCAGCGTCGGCATGATGTCAGGTGTGTTCAGGCATGCGTCTGCGACGTGTCCTTCTGGAATTTGTCCCTGCCAGTGGACCAGAAAAGGAACGCGGACTGCTTCCTCATAAAAGATGTTCTTTGCTCGGCGACCTTGCGCGCCAAACATCTCGCCGTGGTCAGAGGTGAAAACGAAGATCGTATTGTCGCGCAACCCAAGGTCATCAATAGCCTGTAATAACCGTCCAATATTCCGATCCAGATTGGTCGTCATTGCATAATAGACGCGCATCCACTCAGGTATTTGGGTCCTTTGTTCAGGAGACATAATTGCCCACGTATCGCCGTAAGGGTCGTTTTCGTCGCGATAGTTCGGCGGGAGCGGGAAGTCGATGTTTCGGAACATCTCATAATCATCCGCGGGAACATTGTCTTGTGTCCACGGATCGTGCGGTGTGCCGATTGAGAGGAAAAGCGCGAAAGGATCATCCAACGTTGATGCCCGTTGCAGGTAATCAATTGCCAAATCGGTCTGTCCATCAGGTTCATAGCCAGGGAGGACAATTTTTTCAGGCGAGTCCGTGTGATAATACGCGTCAAAATAGAGATGATGAAAATT
>JAAXHI010000131.1 GCA_012270875.1 Candidatus Poribacteria bacterium
ATAAAAAAGAGGATTAAAAATGGCTGAAATCAAAGCGACAATGGTAAAGGAATTGAGAGAAAAGACAGGCGCCCCTTTTCTTGACTGCAAGAATGCTCTTGTGGAAACCGAGGGGGACTTCGAAAAAGCATCCGAGTTCCTGAGAATAAAAGGCGTTGCGAAAGCGTCCAAAAAAACCGCCAGAAAAACCGATCAGGGGATTATATCCTCATACGTTCACGCGGGCGGCAAGATCGGCGTAATGCTTGAGGTTAACTGCGAAACGGATTTTGTGGCCAGAAACGACGAGTTTCAGACTCTCTGCAGGGAAGTTGCGATGCAGATAGCGGCAAACAATCCGATTTACGTAAGAAAGGAAGAAGTTTCAGAAGAGGAAATAGAAAACGAAAGGCGGATTCTCAAGGCGGAAGCCATGGAATCGGGAAAACCGGAGAATATAGCGGAAAAAATGGTTGCGGGAAGGATAAACAAGTTTTTCGAGGAAATATGCCTTCTTGAGCAGCCCTACATAAGAGATCCCAAAATGAAGATCATGGACCTCGTAAACAACCTGATAGCCAAGATCGGCGAGAACATAGTTGTGAAAAGGTTCGTAAGATACCAGCTGGGCGAATGAAAAAACTGCACAATGGGATCCTCTGAAAAAACCATCCCGAAATACAAAAGAGTCCTGCTGAAACTCAGCGGAGAGGCTCTTCAGGGTCCCGGCCAGTTTGGTATCAGTTCCGACGTAATTGAATACGTTTCCGAAGAGATAAAGAGCATCTACTCGCTCGGTGTGGAAACGGCCATAGTAATAGGCGGAGGAAATATCTTCAGGGGCGTCTCCAGTTCTTCAAAGGGCATGGATCGTTCCACGGCCGACTACATGGGAATGCTCGCAACTGTGATAAATGCGCTTGCGCTGCAGGATTTCCTCGAGAGAAAGGGGCTTTCAACGCGGGTACAAACCGCACTTGAAATAAAACAGGTTGCCGAACCCTTTATCAAAAGAAAGGCTATACGTCATCTTGAAAAGGGAAGAATAGTAATATTCGCCTCGGGAACGGGCAATCCGTTTTTTACGACCGACACAGCCGCAACCCTCAGAGCGTTGCAGATGGGAGCGGATATCATAATGAAGGCGACTAAAGTCGACGGCATTTATGACAAGGATCCGGTTAAAAACAAAGATGCTTCCAAGTTCAACGAACTAACCTACATGGAAATTCTCAAAAAGGGATTGAAAATCATGGACGCAACTTCAATCTCTCTCTGCATGGAGGGGAATATTCCCATAGTGGTGTTCGATCTCTTTGAGAAAGGCTGCGTAGAGAGAATTATACGCGGGGAGAAAGTAGGCACTATCGTAAGGAGCGGCACGGAACAATGAGCGAGGAGTTGTCGGTCGAAGAACTTTGTATTGACGCCGAGGACAGGATGGACAAGACGGTAAGTGTTTTCGAGCAGGAGCTTTCCAGGATAAGAACCGGCAGGGCGTCAGCGGCACTTGTCGATACGATGAGAGTTTCCTATTTCGGCGCCCAGACCCCAATTAACCAGCTCGCCAACGTGTCGGTGCCCGATAGCTCAACCATACTCATACAGGCGTGGGACCCGGGCGCGGTCGAGGGGATCCAAAAGGCAATCGTCCAGTCCGAGCTTGGAATAACCCCGTCAGTCGACGGAAACACTATCAGACTTCTTATACCTCCGCTAACGGAGCAGAGAAGAAAGGAACTGGTCAGGCACACGGGCAAGATTGCCGAAGAACACAGGGTGTCCGTAAGACAAATAAGAAAAGATGCGAACAACCTGATAAAAAAAGCCGGAAAAAGGGAGAACCTCCCTGAAGACGAAACAAAAAAGGCCCTCTCCGAAATACAAGAACTGACGGATGAGAGAATAAGCAGGTTAAACGCCCTGCTTGAAAAGAAAGAAAAGGAAATACTGGAAATCTGAGAGCGGCGCGGATTACCGGCCGATAACCCTGATACCATCCATGTAGGGAACCAGCACCTCGGGAACTTCCACTGTCCCTTCTTCTGTCTGGAAATTCTCAAGAATTGCCAGAAGAGCCCTGCCCACCGCTACCCCCGAGCCATTAAGAGTGTGAAGATAGGCTGGCTTGGACCCCTTTGATTCTCTGTATCTTATGTTGGCCCGCCTTGCCTGAAACGCCTCAAAATTGCTGCAGGATGATATTTCCCTGTATCTGCCTTCGCTCGGCACCCATACTTCAAGATCATAAGTCTTGGCGGAAGAAAATCCCAAGTCTCCGGTGCAGAGAACGACAACCCTGTAAGGAATACCCAAAAGCTCGAGAATCCTCGCGGCATCAGCGCTCAGTATCTCAAGCTCCTCGTACGAGCTCTCCGGATCGGCGAAGCGTACAAGTTCCACCTTGTTGAACTGGTGCTGCCTTATTATTCCGTGTACGTCTTTTCCGTAGGAACCCGCTTCCTTCCTGAAGCACGGAGTGTAAGCCACGTATTTAATCGGAAGCATCTCGGCGGGAATTATCTCGTCGCGGTGAATGTTGGTAACCGGAACCTCGGCGGTGGGAACCAT
>JAAXHI010000158.1:0-3020 GCA_012270875.1 Candidatus Poribacteria bacterium
TATCTTGAGGCGCGATCCAATCAATCAGAAAACACATCGCTTACTTTCAAAATCCTCCGTTTTCAAAGGGTTATGCTAACGGACGAGACTTTTGAAACGCCTGCGAATTTTTCATTATCCGAGGATTTGGCATCTCGATGGGAACTCTTCAGCGGTGAACCGATCCGCGTGATACTCAAAATCGCAGCACACAAAGCGTATCTCGTTACCGAAAAGGAACGGCATCGGTCGCAAGAGATTGTAGAACGGTGTCCGGATGGTTCTGTGATTGTCCGTTATGAAGTCCCGAAAGAAGAGTTTACGTTTTGGGTATTGAGTCTCGGCGATGCGGTGGAAGTCTTAGGTCCACCAGAATTCCGGGCAGAGTTTCAGGAGATTGTGCAACGTATGCATGGAATCTACACTGAAGATTTGTAAGGTTTCATAGTTCACGAGGGTATAAGAAATTGAACTTGTCCTGAAAGCTTTCGCGTTTTGCCTTGACAGACCGAGTTCAGCGATATATAATATTATGTACGATTGTGGTAATAAGATTCTTGAGGGCAAGATTGAAAAATTAGAGTTTTCGTATACCGCATTCCGACCTTTTAACAAAAAGATTCTCGATTACGAGATTTACGAGATAAAAAATTTGGCATTTCCGTAAAATGCAGTTATACTATTTTACGCTATTAGAGTTTTCGTATAGAGAGAAAATGAGATAAAATGGAATGGGCAGCAACACCAAACCAGCGGTTGCAAATCAAAAACGCGTGGACCTCTACGTTGACAAATCCGGACAAGATACAAGAGGCCGATTGTTCATCGTTGCTGTGGTAGCGGTAGAGGACAGTGATAAACTTCGTCAACTTTGTGAATCTTTTGAAGAAACTTCGGGTAAGAGAAAAAAGAAGTGGGCATCTTCAGAAAGAAGCAGACGTTTGGACTACCTACGTGCTGTGATTCAAAAGGCAGCTGCTCTTAACGTCAAATTACTTTATAGTGTCTTCCATAAAAGGACAGATTACGATGCTGCAACAATTGATGGTATTGCGAAAGCAATACTCAGGTTAAGCCTTTCTAATTCTCATGTTTACGTTTATGTTGATGGTCTTGCAAAAGTTAAACGTGGTGCCTATAAAACGGATTTACGCCGATTCGGTTTACCGGTAAAAAAGGTAATTAGAGTCGGAAAGGATAAAAATGAACCGCTCATCCGGTTAGCCGATGCGTTGGCTGGTGCCGTAGGAGAATTGTACAAGCATCAAACCTCTGATCTTGAAACACTTTTTTCGGAAGCAAGGCAACGAGGCGTTCTTATTAAACTTTAAAACAGAAAACCACCCCTGTGAGGGGGTGGGCAACCTATCCTCCTGGCCGGCCAGGAGGCAGCTCGGCATACGCAACAGTTTTCAGCTGCAATTTTACTTCTGGAAACCGACAGAAAACCACCTTAGTGAGAAGGTGGGCAACCTATCCTACTGACCGGTCAGTAGGCAGCTTAACCTACGTAATAGTTTTCGGCTGCTACTTTACTTCTGTAAGTGAATTATCTAATAAAGTATACCCGACTTTTCGCAACAAGTCAAGAAATTTACGAGATATTTCACTTTTTTCAAAAAAAGACCGAATTTTCTGCATTTTTAAGTCGAATTTTTTTGTTTTTGCGTAAAACACTAATTTTATATGGTATAATTAATACAAATAAAGAATCAAATTACAAGTTGATCGGTTATCCAATACCTAAACCTATGGACTTAGAAAGGAGACATCATGTCACGACAGAAATCCGAAATTGAAGATTTACTATTTACCCTTGGAATTGATTCAGGAACAGGTGACCTCTTTCAAAATTATATGGATAAAGTCGCTAACCGAAAGTTGCGTGCCTATCAGAAGATCATCCAATATGGAGCGAAGGCTGGCGAGTCACTCTACCTCCATATTCTCAATGGTATTTGTGTTCTGGAGCGGTTACGTCCGATATTGGACCTTGACGATATTGAGGTTCAAGTACTTTTCAGTGCCTTCAGCGTCCACGATCTGAACAAACTTGAGAAATTTCAGGAAACGAGGCGTTCATTTAATGATCTGGCAAATGAAGAAAATATAAGTGTCGTGTTGACGGATCTTGAAATAGAACATTTCTTTCCAGAATGGCAGGATTATTTGAAAGATATTGTGGTTCTGGTCCGCGCCCATTCACGTTTCAACAATACCTATGCTGAAACTCTTGATCAGAATTATAATCCGTATTCACTGGATAAGGGCAGACTCCTGAACTACCTGGTCCCGATTGTCCGAGCGATAGATGTCATCGACCTATCGAAAACGCTTGAGGAACGTCCAAAAAAACGGGATTTTCTTTTGGAAATCAACAGTATCTGTGATTTTCAGTACAAATTCGTATACCATAAAGTGAGCGAACAGCGCGGTATTTTGACGAACCTCATACACAACGAGATTGTGAAGTATCTGGAATCCGAAAAAGGCTTGCTGCCCCTACTTTATTATTCTGAAGGTGTAGCATATCTTGTTGATCGAGACCGCGATATCCACATCACAGCCGATGAAATCGCAGAAATTGGAAACGCCGTTGTCCATAACATTGAATCAAAGACGCGTGGAGAATTCATCAAGTTTATTCAAGGCAGCCCCGCCGGTATAAAAGTCAATGAAAAGTGCATCGCACTCGGCGTATCTTTCGCAGAAATTTGGAATGAAGTCCGAAATATCATCAGCGAACGTAAGTATGTCGCAAACGCGAAAGTGGATGCCATGAACACAAAGTGTCAGGAAAGACTTGAAGGAACTCGAAATAAATTAAGCGAACCTGATCCAAATGTAGTTGTACAGCGGACATTGCTTGATGAAATCTTGAATACGGGAACTTACCGACTACCACCTGATGATGACGCTGTTCGACTTGGGGAATTAGTCAGAACATACTATATTTTCCTGAATAAACATTTCTCCGAGACTGTCCCCGACGCATGGTTACACATCTACGGACTGCTTGAATTGCCATTGAACGCTGAGGA
>JAAXHI010000158.1:3166-11983 GCA_012270875.1 Candidatus Poribacteria bacterium
GTTGCTGATAGGGATTGGAGCTTCGACACGAACCTAAAACGTTATGTTAAGAATAACCACGTTCAGTGTAGCACCTGCGGTTCAGAATTTGATACTGCCCTCTGGATGAAACCGGATGTGCCAGCAAATATCAAGGTGCAACAGTTTTCCAATCGGCTTGAAGGCGGATCATCACGTGAACCCAAACGCCGCGTCTGCAGTGTATGCCGAACCCAATACATGCTTGACAAACTCTGTTACAACGTCGGAGGCAGCACAGCGACGTTCTTTATCCACCTCTACCCAATCTCCTTTTTTACGGATATTTTTATTCGGGCTTTTCAGCGAGCACTGGAAAATTTCCAAAATCCCGATTTTCCATCTGTGTTCCTCAAGACAGACGATGCCCTTCGGATTTATCAGGAAAAGACACAGTTGGAACTAACGTTTAGACCGACGAAAGTCAACGGAAACCCACTGCCGAAGTTCTCAGAGGCACTCGGCAACATTCTAACCATTCCGGTGAATACACCCGGGAACAATCATACAGAGAACATTTTATTCGCAATTGAAAACGCCGTGTTATACCAACGCTTTTTAGGGTGCCGTGCGGTGCTGACCGATTCGTCAATTCCGCTCTTTTCCAGCGATGAATTCAACCACCTTTTCATCGACCATATCCCGCCCGCATTTCGCGGATGGTTGCCCCATAACAACCTCAACAATGAGATGACGCAGCACGCGTTTGACCAACTCCTGAATTTGCATACCATCCGATCAAAGATTGGAAGCATTGACGCAGATGATCTGGTACGTTTGATTCGGAGTTTAAATTACGACGCACTTGAACTCTACTATGTAACCCACCGAATGATTAAACGCCAACAAGCCGGAAATGAACCCCGACAGTTCGTAACCGTCCGCGACACAGCGCACCTTATTGCCGATGTCGTGGCACAGAAAGGAGGAGAGACGATTATGTCTCACATTAAGGAACTCGCCCGTATTGCGTGGGAAGGGCGGTTAAAGGGCGACAGCCTCAAAGATAATTCACTCGCTAAACCACTTGATGTCGCATTTGACAGCCTTGAACGCTGGCAGTCGGAGCATGAAACCGAAGAAGAGGCACGGGCTATTATGTCCAAAGAGGTCGCCCGAGCAATTGAACGCCTTGACAGGCGTTTTTTCGGCGCGAAAAAATTGGAGAACATCTCGCAATTTGTCACCGTTCTTTTTGACCAAATCTACAAAGGTGTTTATCAAGGCAATTTGCTTAACTTACTTGAAAACCGAAAACGGATCCGTGCCGGATATCTCTATTTTATTACCGAAATGATCCCCAAACGTGATAGGGACAAGGAGGAACAACAATCATGAGCACACTTGACAAATATACCGACCTTATAGTCGATGAATACAAAAACTTTCCCCAGAGCCGTTACCTAACGCTAATTGTGTTGCGGAAGGCAGAGTCAGAAATGATCTTCCGCACAGAGGGTTCTGGTGAAGGATTGAGCCGAGATACAGTCCATGCCGGGCTTGAGTCGGAGAACCGCGATCCCATCTCTCGTGTGACGATTAGCAAACGTAAACAGACCGCCGTTGAGCGGCGCACAGGTCGTGAACTCCTGCGGCAGCATAATCTGCTATTCTACACCGGAGACCCAAAAGAGGAAAATATTTGCGCACTCAATCGCAATAAACCGTGTGCGCAGTGTGCTGACTGCATGATTTACGGTTATGCCGTCGGCGGTGGTGGTGCCCAAAAATCTCGCGTCATCACAGACGATGCCTTCAGCATTCTACCCTACCAAACCGTCACAGCAAAGCGGACGTTCAACGCACTCTACGATAATAACACCATGCGCGATCCTGTCACTGGAGATGCATCCGCAAGCATTCAGGAGGATGAGTACGTCAAGCCAGAAACGCTGTTCGTTGACATGCAGACCCTCAAAGATTTGACAGCCAACGAAATCCACTACGTCATCGCAAACGTATTGCGGAGTCGGCGTTACGGTGCTATCTCCTCACGGCTTGGTAAAATGCGGAATACACTCATCGGTGCCATTTTCAGTGATTGTGAAATCTTTAGCAATTTGGAACTAACGCAGTCTGTCTATGATCGTCTCGGTCCAGAGGGCAGACAATTCCCACTTGACCAGAACAAAGTTGAGTCGCTAATTACTGATGCCGTCGCAGCACTAATGGGTGAAGTTATCGGCAGTGTCCAGTCCCTCACCGAGTCGGAACTAACTGAACTAATCGGTGAAATTCAGCAAAAATTCGCATCGCCAGATGAAGTGAAAGCTTTGTTAGATAGCGTTACGGGACTCTACCCTCGCGCGTGAAATGTGAGATAGGTAACCCCTATCCTACCTATATAGGAGGTGTCTCATGCACATTTATCGTTGTGAGTTTCAACTCATGGAAAGCCTCTTTTTCGCCAGCCGCGAGGTAAACAATTTCTTCCAAACAGAGGCGGTCATCGGTAATTACGCCCTTGCCTATGCGCTTGGGTTATGCCATGCGGGTTACCATAACGACGCTGAAATTACCTACGCTCAGGATTTGGAAAAACTCAACGAGGTGGGTATCTATGTTACACCCGGCACATTGACTGAAAAACCCCGCTTCACGGTCACACGATTCAACGCCCTTTCTGATTCATATTGGTATCAGATGGAACAGAACGCCATCTCAGTTGATCGGGAACGTATTTTCAACCCACGATTGAAGGCACGGGCGACGAACTTCCCTCAGATTGGAAGGTTGAAGCTGCTGTCCATAGGTAATAAAGGCGTTTTCTACCTCACAAGCCGGGACGAGTTTCAGGTACCACGCTATATCCGTCTCGGTAAGTTCATGAGCAAAGCAAAAATTTCTGCTTACAAGCAGCAATACCGTGAAATCCACGCACCAGACGTGCCTTACCGAGATTATCTGAATCCGAACGATCTACCATCTGAAACACAAATCGGTATGTTCGACCTGCTCAATATCCGTCCGACACCGTTAATTCGCCAAGTCCAATTGTCTGGGGATTTTTACGAACTGGCGGATGGTGATAAAACGCTACTACCAGCACGGATGCAGTTTTACACCGATTTTTAGTTCACTATCTATGAGCGTCAATACCTATTGCTTTGTTAACTTTCAAATTTAACGTAACCGCGGTTCGTAGTAGGGCAATTCATTGCCCGTTCCCTAACGCGATAAATTGAACAACTACGAACCCACCTTAAAATTCAAACTTGATGGATCACTATACACGGAGGGTTAACTATGCCAGAAATAACCGTTACGCTGGAAGCAGGATATGAGAAAGTGAACCCAACAAACCAATTTACGCTTGAATATCCACCGCTCTACCATCAGCAACGCACCTATGATGCCCTCAAGACAAACGATCTTGTCATCAACACCTACAACACTGGAACAGGGAAAACCCGTGCTTCGTTGCTCCAGCTCTTCGATGTGAAAAACGAAAACGTTTTGTTCATCGCACCGACGAACGAGTTGATCCATCAACACGCAAACGACATTCGGGAATTTGTTGAGGAACAGGATTTGAATTTCTGTGTTGCTGAAGTCACGGGTCAGAAACTTCGTGAATGGGAAGTTATTGACGCCCCCGGTTATCGTCTTAGAAATCCGAGGAAATTGCAGGAACTGATTCAAAATCCGAATGACTATTTTCCTGAAATGACGCGGCGAGCACCCCTGATTCTCGTCACAAACCCCGATATTTTTTACCTCTGCTTCTACGGTGTCTACTCCCAGTTAGATAGAGCAAACCTTTTCCATCATTTCTTACAAGGTTTCAACTACATTGTCATTGACGAGTTTCACTACTACAACGCCAAACAACTCGCCAACTTTCTGATGTTTTTTATCCTGTCTAAGGAGTTTGGCTACTTTGATAATAACAAACGGAAGGTCTGCCTGCTTTCAGCGACACCTGATGAAAAGGTATTCACCTATCTTGACACCATTGGATTAAAGTACGCGCACATCAGTCCAAACAATGAACCAACAGAAAGCAACAGTTATGAGAAAATACAGACGCTTTCTGAACTTGAATTGACCATACACAGTGGCAAAATGCAGACTCTACTTAAGGCACACCCTGAATGGATTAGCGATCCCCTACGTTCAGGAAAGGAAGGCGCGGTTATCAGTAGTTCCCTCCGAACCGTTAATGAAATTAAACAGACACTACAAACGGCAGGATTGAGAGAAAAAATTGGGTTGATTACAGGTGCCGTTGGGACGGAAGAAAGGCGAGAGGCAACGAAGTCGTTTCCACTTGTGCTCGCAACACCGACAGTAGACATCGGTTACAACTTTGAAAAAATGGACAAATCGCGACAGAACATTGATTTCGTCTGTTTTGACGCACACTACGGATCCGAATTCACACAACGGATTGGGCGGGCGGGCAGGCTGCTCGGCAAGAAAGACACCACACACACCAGCATCGCACACGCATTTGTGCAAGGAAAGCTTCACGCACAATTGCAGCAAGGACAAACTTATGACCGCCGAGAATTTTCTACACTCGCTAAAGAATCACTCGGAGAGGATAACCAGTTTTATCACTACATTCAGTCTTACGCGGTGCTTGAGGCATTCTATCCGCTTTATGAACTTTACAAGCGAACAGCCGAAGAACGGCAGGACAGAATTAAAGAACTCTTTGAGGCAATCCAGCAGATTTTCGCACCGCAGAGCGACGCAACATTTGACGAAATGTTCAAAAAAATTCGGTGGCATCGCACCTACGAAACTGTTATTGAAGCACATAAGAAAGGAACTTACGATAATTTCATCCAACACGCCCAAGAAAAAGCAGCTTGGGGTTATTTTCAACATCAGAGTTGGATTAATGGAAAATCGGAAGAATTTCAAAAGACACCGAGTAAGGAATTGAATGAGGCAATCAAGGGTTTCATTAAACGCCACTCCAATCGAGAGAAAGTCATAGAATATGCCACAGAAAAATACACACCTATTCGGTCACTATTCAACTTTCGCAGTTCGGATGTCGGCATCCGTTGTGGCATCTATGACCCAAACCATCTTTTCCAGAATACTGCGAAACACACCGAATATGACCTTTTTCACGTCCTATCACATTGTAACTTTACCACTATTCCGACAAAGGAAAACTATCATGAACTCACTGGAGATTGGGGAAATTATTGTGAATTCTTTGTAAGGGCTGACAGTCTGAAAACGCCACCAGCCCGTGTTCAATTCAACTACGATGCCGGTGGAACTGATCGAGAGTCCTTTGAACGTCAACACTGCTGGGAACCCACTGCATTAAAAGGCTTACGATTGGAATCCGTTCCGCTTGAAATGCAGGATATCTTGGCAGACCGGTATATAACCTGTTTTCTCTCAAAGAT
Source organism: Candidatus Poribacteria bacterium (assembly GCA_012270875.1). Lineage (GTDB taxonomy): Bacteria > Poribacteria > WGA-4E > WGA-4E > WGA-3G > WGA-3G. The sequence goes on from JAAXHI010000158.1 coordinate 8,560, forward strand.
AGAGAATAGGTACGCCCTCAACAACATACTTGAAACGACAGGACAATTTTCCTATCCACTGAATGTAACCTTCAATGAAGGACAACGGGAATATCAATTAATCCTCGGATCCCAAGCGTTTCTAATCTACGCAGAGCTGCAAGGCAAACGGAAAGAAAAGGAGCAAACTGCCACAACATAAGGAGACCCCCATGCCCATCAGCACACACATCTCACTCCTCCCAGAGACTGACGTGACACTCCGTCCAACAATGGGACACCACGCACACGCCGCTTTTCTTGCTATTATGCGTGAGAGCAATCCAGAGATAGCCGAGAAACTCCACGCACAATCTACACAGAAACCCTTCACCGTCTCGCCACTCATCGCCGAGGCGAAAAAGCGCGACAATCTGCTTCACATCCGGGCAGGCGCCGACTGCAAACTTCGGTACACGTTCCTTGATGACGCACTGTTCGCACACTTCGGTCAAACTTTTTTGACAGCACCGTTCCCCACAATCCAGCTCGGTAACGCAAAATTTCAGGTGAAGCAGCTGACATCGCACGCCACGGACGAGCAAGGTTGGAGCGGAAACGCAACCTACGCCGAACTCGTCCAATCTGCAAAAACGGATACACGGATGTCTTTCCGATTCTATTCACCGACAGCGTTCCGTAAGATGACACCGCGTGGACAGGAAACCCGGAACCACACCTATTTGGATCTCGTACGATGCTATCAGAGCTGGATTAACAAATGGAACGCCTTCGCACCTATAAAACTTGACAAAACCGAAATCCTCACATTCATTACGGATCACGCACAAGTGACAAGCGTAACGACAAAATCACGGGCACTCAACTTCGGAAAGCATACCGAGGTCGGATGGGTCGGCACCTGCGCTTGCGTCTTCTATCCCGAAAAATCGCTTGACGAACATCTGATCCGAACAGCCAACTGTTTAGCAGATTTCGCATTCTACTGCGGCACAGGCTACAAAACCACAATGGGGATGGGGCAGACAAAAAGAATATAAGGGTTGGAAGGTTGGATGGCATCTTCCCTCCTTCCATTCTTCCATCCATCCCCTCTTCCATTCTTCCATCCTTATTAAAGGAGCGATTCGTATGTCTGAAAATTACATCCCACTTTCGCAAATAAACACCTACGTCTTCTGTCCTCGGCGGTTTTATTATGAATCCGTTGAAGGACATCAAGTCGTCAACGAGCATGTTGAAGAAGGTAAAATCAAGCATGAACATGTCCACACAGCCGTGAAGGATCGGAAAAAAGGGGACAAGACGCTATCTCGGCGGCAGTATCTCGCCTCGGACACTTTGGGTGTTTCCGGTTATACTGACCTCGTTGAGGAGAAAGATGGCGTTCCGTATCCAGTTGAATTCAAAAAGGCAGGGATGGGGAACTGGTTGAACGATCAAGTCCAACTCTGTTTACAAGGATTGTTATTGGAGGAGAAGACAGGCGTTTCGATTCCACACGGCTATGTCTTCTACATCGGTTCTAAGCGGCGACGGAAGGTACCTTTTGATAGGGAACTCCGAGAAACAACGCTGCGTTATGTAGCGGAGGCACGCTCGCTTTTAGATGCTAAGAAGATCCCGAACCCCGTTCACGATAACCGATGCAACGGCTGCAGTGTCCGTCCGATCTGCTTACCCGATGAAGTCGCCTATCTCCACGAGTTGGACGAGCGTCCCAAACGCATCAAACCCGCACTCGGTGCGGATAATGTGCTTTATGTCAATGAGCCGGGATGTGCCATCAAAAAGACAGGTGAACGGATTCTCGTCGCCAAGGAAAACGAGATTATCAGAGATATTCCGCTGATCCATCTTGGACAAGTCGTCATCTCCGGCAACGTCAACCTCACGACACCCGCGATGCATACCCTCTTACACGAAGGTATCCCTGTCGTGTTTCTATCGGCGTATGGACGGTATCACGGCGCATTGACACCACAGGTTTCCCGAAATTCGCTGTTGCGGTGTGCTCAGCATAAAGTCGCAAACCGTCCAGATGCCTGTCTCGACCTCTCAAAAGCATTTGTGCGAGGAAAAGTGGCGAACATGCGGATGATGCTCCAACGCCGGAAATGGCAATCTGCAGACAGCAAAGATTCAGCATTAGAACCGTTACTCGCTAATATTAAAGCAATGCAAACAATGGAAAAACGTATCGACAAAGCAACCGAACTTTCAGAACTATTGGGTATAGAAGGGAACGCTTCCGCAGCATATTTCGGGGCATTCAACTTTATGCTCAAATCCGAGATGGGTTTTGATTTCCAACGCCGAAGTCGTCGTCCACCTGCTGATGCGACCAATGCTTTGTTAAGTTTCGCGTATTCACTGCTGACAGCCGACATCATCTCAGCCATACAGACAGTCGGGTTGGACCCTTATGTCGGTTTCTTTCACCAACTCAAATACGGCAAACCGTGCCTTGCACTTGATTTAATGGAGGAATTCCGTCCCATTATCGCAGACTCTGTCGTGCTTACGCTCATCAATAACCGGAGAATCAAGATTGATGATTTCACGCAGTCTCACGGCGGCTGGTATCTGAAAGAACATCGTCGGAAGGTGTTCTATGCAGCGTATGAAACGCGGAAAAATGAGACGATTACGCATCCGATCTTCAAGTATAAACTCACATTTCGGCGGGCAATGGAGTTACAAGTCCGTCTCTTGGCGAAACATCTAACCGGAGAAATTGAGCAATATACACCCTTGACGGTTCGGTAAGACCAAAACCCATAAGCATCCGAGGAAGCGTATCGAAAAACGCTGGTCTGGAAAACTGGCAAAATAGATAAGGAGTTACCAATGCATTACACAGTCGCTTATGATATAGCCGATGATAAACGTCGGAACAAAGTCGCCAAAATTCTCAAGGACTTTGGCAGTCGTATCCAATTTAGCGTCTTTGAGTGTAACACGGATCGCCGTGCCCTATTACGCTTGCAGAACCGATTGGAGGAGGTGATCGACTTCAGTGAGGATACGATTACATTTTACCATCTCTGTGGAGCCTGTGAAAAACAGATTAACCGGATCGGAGTGAAAAAAGGACTTGACGAACAGCCTTACATTGTGTAAAATTAATGGATAAGAAAACGGGTTGGGCTGCGTCCAACTTGAAATCTATGAGCGGCAGGGGACCGAAAAACCTTGGACCCTCACAGAAAGGTTAGAACCCTTATGAGTCGTGCCTTCATCCATTTAATGAAATATATCTGGTATCTGTGGTTGAGCAGAGATGTATCGCTCACAGAAACGTCTATGTTTAAGGCACGTATAGCAAGGCTTCCGATAGGGCGGACTTGAAATCAAAAGCATCTCGATTACGAGATTGAAACCGAAGTCGGGTTTTTTCAAATGAGTAGAGTCGTCTTGAACTTGAAATCAAAAGCATCTCGAT
>JAAXHI010000086.1 GCA_012270875.1 Candidatus Poribacteria bacterium
TTCGGAGTTGGGGCGGTGCCGCTCGCGTGAATGCCGAAGGCACGGAACGGCTCGAATACGCCGATTGGTGGAATTCCAACGGCGTTCTCTGGATGCAAATCGAATCTATTGAGGCTGTCACACACGCACGACACCTCGCTAAACCCTGTGTTGATTGTCTCTCCTTCGGCCCCACGGACCTGACATTCAGCATTGAGGGGCATCCGAATCATGCGCTTCAAACCGTAGACGCTTGTGTCGAGTACGTTGCCAGAGCCTTAGAAGGAACGACAACCGCTGTCTGTTTTAGGAACGGCAACCCCAGCACGCGTCAGAAATACGCAGATATGGGCGTTACCGTCTTTTTAGAATAATAAGAGTGCGGTGCATCTGGATATCAACAATCTTTGAACAACGACTTGACGAATCTGTTTTAGCGTGGTCCGGTAATGTAACACCAATGAAAAGTGTAAAAGGTCGGTTGTCGTTTTTCAGTTATCAGTTTTCAACTTGACCAAAAACCTCTCGTAACTGACAACTGACAACCGATAACTGAGAACCATTTATGTTGAACTACGGATTGGTAAGCACAGCGGTAGGGGAGGACAGAACACAATTACTTGACGGTATGCGACTCTTAGCAGAAATCGCGCATAAACACGGTATACCCATAACATGGGCGATAGACACGAAATCCGCACCAATCGTCGCGAAGTCACTCACAACATGGCACACAGAAAATGGGGATGTCCCCCTGCTACTGCTTGATATTAAGCCGATCTGGGAAGAAAATTGGGAGATACAACGCGAAGCAAACCCAGGCAATAGCACAGAAGCCATGGCATCACATGTCGTCACGATGCGTGAGAAACTCCCTGAATATATAACCCAGGAATGGGAAAGAATTAAGCGCACATTGCCTTGGGCGGAGCCAAGTGTCGCAGGCGCAGTGTTCAAGAACGATGTACTTCTCCGCGCACTTGAACAGACAGGGTTCCGAGGGCTTTGGGGCTATCACTGGAGCCAACAGAATACCGATACTGATGCTAACACACCGGAACCAGAAATCGACCGAGGCGGATTCGGATGTTTTTACCCACTTGAGGCTTCAACGTCCGCGGATACTATTATAACGCGAGATACCACCGATGAAACGCTTGAGGCGCAATTCAAAAATATCGTCGGTATACCATACCATACTGCTGCACATCTCGCAGAAGATACCGAGAACCTCCGTGCCGCGCTCTTGAACGAAACGGCACAGCAACATTACGATATCTATGTAAAAAACATAGCATGGAATCATTGGCTCGGCTATGTGGAACATATTGATCCGCGCACCGTCGCGCAGCTTGGCGAAGAAGGACTCGAACGGTTAGATGCATACTTCGCACACGTCGTCAGCGTTGAAGACACAAAACCGATACGCCTCTCTCAGATGGTTGACGATTACATGACCCATTGCGAGAAAACCGAACCGACAGCTATTATAACAACGCATACAGAAATACAAAACGAAACTGCGAATCCGAAATCCGCACTAAAGATGTACTATTGTGATGCAACATGCGAATTTACCTTTGTTGAAGATGCTATGGAGCCTGTTGAAATCAAAAACTATACCAGTGAACGCGTATTGCAGTCCGACGCAAGCAGACCTGCGCTGATAGCATTTTCACCAACTCGGTACCGCACGGAATTACGCATCACTATCACGATAGAATCAATAAAGGCGATGCCCTACGGGATAACTGTCTGGGGCGATCACGAAGGCTTACAGTTAACGGAATCTAACTCGGACGATGTTAGGTGGATAGGGAAGCATTCACTCTTTATACGCCTCGCATTGCAATCCGGCAAGAACGAATTTAACCTTAAACTGACAATCTAATTTTTATAGTATAACCCAAGTTGCTACTAACAAGATTTTAGACAGGTAAACCCTGTGTTTCACTAAAAAGTGTTGATTATCCAAGCATTTTGTAGCACAAACTTTTAGTTTCCTTG
>JAAXHI010000396.1 GCA_012270875.1 Candidatus Poribacteria bacterium
ACTTTCAGATAACGAGACCAGAAAAATATGCAAGAATCCTTACAAAAACTACAAAATCTCCTCCAACAACTCTTCCGCGCAGATGCTGCCGACCTCGACTTCGGCATCTACCGCATCATCAACTATAGACGTGACGAACTCCAAAAATTCATTGACGCAGAACTCCCCACCATCGTCAACGATGCGCTTGACGCAAACACCGAAACAGAATCCGCACACGAAGCACTTGACGATCTAAAAAACCGAGTCAAAGATGCCTTCGGCGAGGATGTATTAGATGCAGACGGAAATCTCATTGACGACACCATAAGAGACCGTCCACTGGTTAAACAATACCTTGAAGCAAAAGCACAACTCGGCTCCCCACAAACGCGTGACCAGCGTGCAGATGCCGTTTTTAATCACCTCTGGACCTTCTTCTCACGCTATTACGACAACGGCGACTTCATTCCACGCAGACGCTACTCACAAACCGAACGCTACGCTGTCCCCTACAACGGCGAAGAGGTCTATCTCCACTGGGCAAACCGCGATCAATATTACGTCAAGAGTGGCGAGCACTTCTCCGCCTATAGATTCACATCTCAAGGTATCACTGTTAGCTTCGACCTCCGCGATGTAGATATTGAAAAGGATAATGTCAAAGGTGCAAAGCGCTTCTTCATTCCTATACCTGACAAAACAACCTATTCACCAGAAACCAATGAAATCCGCATCCCCTTTGAATACCGACCCCTCACCGATGAAGAGAAGAAACGCTACAGCGGCCAAAAACAACAGGACAAAATCATTGATACCACCGAACCAGAAATCATGGCACGCCTGACCGGACACTACAATGCTCTATCCGCATTAGATCGTCAAACAGCAGGCGAAACGACCCTTAAGAAACATCTCCGAACCTACACCCGCCGCAACACCGCGGACTTCTTCATTCACAAAGACCTTAAAGGGTTCCTCACCCGCGAGCTGGATGTCTACATCAAAAACGAAATTATCCCATTGTCAGACCTAATTTTAACAAACGTTAAAAATGGGGGGGGGTCCGCTTAACAAAAAGTTAACAAATAGTAACAATTGGTTTGAAACCGCGAAACTCGTTCACCGCATCGCCACCCAAATTACAGACTTCCTTTCTCACATCGAAGAATTCCAAAAACGCCTCTGGCTCAAAAAGAAATTCGTCCGCTCCACCGACTACTGCATCACGCTTGACCGCGTCCCCGAAGAATTTTACCCCGAAATCGTCCAGAATGAGTCGCAACTTGCCGAATGGAAAGACCTCTTTGCTATTCACGAAATAGATCCTGACCTCTTCAACCCCGATTTCCCGCTTGATAAGCCCACCGCTTACCCCCCTGATAAGCCCACTTCTTACCCCCCTGATAAGCCCACCTCTTACCCCCCTGATAAGGGGGGCAGGGGGGTTAACTTCCTCAAACAGCACCCAAACCTCATCCTCGACACCTGTCACTTCGACGCTAATTTCAAAGATCGCCTCCTGTCCCATTTTAACAATTTGGACAACGAGACAGACGGTCTGCTAATTCACGGTGAAAACTTCCAAGCACTAAATCTGTTGACTAAGAAATATAACGAATCAATAAAGTGTATTCACATTGATCCTCCGTATAACACCCAAACGAGTGGCTTCCTTTACAAAAATGCTTATCAGCACTCAAGTTGGTTATCAATGATGGCAGACCGATTAATCACTTCTGAACAGTTCATGGCATCGGAAAGTTGTTTCTTTTGCCATATTGATGAAAGTGAATATGAAAAACTTTTTCTGTTTTTTAATTCACTACGAATGGATGATCAAGGATCGATTGTATGGGATAAAAGGAATCCCATTGGAGCATCAAATACGATAGCAACACAACACGAATATATGATTTGTCGTTCAAAGGGAAATGTAAAACTGAAGGCACAACATATTAATGGTCAAGCGATACTAAAAAAATCTTTGGCTTTAGCAAAAGCGTATGGCGGAATTACAACGCAATGCCGAAATGACTTTAAAACTTGGATTAATAAAAAAACAGAGTTAAGTGGGATGGAACGATCTTATTCCAATATTGACGAAAATGGACATGTTTATACAACTGTCCACATGGGGGCAGGTGATGTACGAACAGATCCTAAATACTTTAGACCACTAATTCATCCTATTACTAAAAAACCTTGTCCTGTCCCGAAGAATGGCTGGTCAAGTACACCAGAATATTTAGACGATTTATTAGAAAAAAATGAAGTTAGTTTCGGCGTTGACGAAAAAACGCAACCTCGCCGAAAGTGTTATTTGAAAGATAACCTAACAGGAGAATTAACATCTGTAATTTCCACGGGCGAAAGAGGTAAACATATACTGGATGCCTTTGGCTTAGATTTTCCGTATTCTCATCCCGTTGGTTTATATGAAAAACTTGTCTGGTCAATTACTACTGATGGAGAAGGCATGATACTTGACTTTTTCGCGGGAAGCGGAACTAATGCCCATGCCACAATTAACCTTAATAGAAAAGACCAGGGCAACCGAAAATACATCCTCATTGAGATGGGGCACCATTTTGACACTGTCCTTATGCCTCGCGTCAAAAAAGCCATCTATGCCGAAAAATGGAAAAATGCCAAACCTGTCTCTCGTGAAAGCCGTCTCTCCCACATCATCAAATACCAACGCATCGAATCCTATGAAGACGCACTCAACAACATTGAATTCACTGAACGCGAAAATTCGCTTTTTGAGGAACCGCTGTTGAGTTATCTATTAGGAAACGAAACCCGCGAAAGTCCAACCTTCTTGAACGTTGCTAAACTTCAAAATCCGTTCAGTTATCAACTCAACATCGTCCAAGATATGCAGACACAAACCCAGAGCATAGATTTACCCGAAACCTTCAACTACCTCCTCGGCATCACAGTCCAAACCCGCCGATGCCTTTATGATGACGATAGACGCTACCTCGTCTACCGCGGCACAGTCGCACAAAAAAGCACCGTCATCATCTGGCGTGAAACCGCAGGCTGGGAACCAAAGGACTATGAACGAGATTACAACTTCATTCAGCAACACAAACTCACAGATAACGCAACGGAGGTCTATATCAACACAGACAGCATCGTCCCAGAAGCAAAACCCCTAGACCCGCTGTTCAAAAAATTAATGTTCTCACAAACGACCCCGTAGCACAAACTTTCCAGTTTGTGCCAAACATAAACCGACTTTTAGGTGGACCACAAACCCGGTAGGTGCGGTTTTGCGGCGTACACGCCCAAATGCGACCTGCATTCTAACCGCACCGGGATTGTTACGAAATTACCGAACTTTGTACCACAAACTTTCCAGTTTGTGCTATCAAAAAAATGTTACACTTTTCACCAAATTATTTTTTTCACAACAGAGAATCACAACCGAAAAACGCCTTCAAACCCTCACAACCACTCACAATTCAACCCTACATATCCAAAACCAATGTGTAGGAAATTTCCTACAATTTTGTAGGAAATTCACCGAAATTTGACAAAATTTATGGAAAATCCTACAAATCTATAACC
>JAAXHI010000552.1 GCA_012270875.1 Candidatus Poribacteria bacterium
GCTTTATACCAATCTCGCCACGCACAAAAAGCTTTCCGGGGGTTTGCACCCGTCCTTGGACTTCAACGACACTGAGCGGCATGACGAACACGAGATCGTTGGTATTGACACGGATATTGCTATAAGGTCGGTTTATTGAGAGATCGTAGGTTTCAACCTTTTGGGTGGGATCGGTGCGGATTAGTTGCACGCCTTGGCGATCCGCTTTTTCTGCCATACCGCCTGCGAGTGCAAGCGCGCGGGATAAGTCGATATCGGTCTCAGGTGAGATGACATAACGCCCGGGCGTTTTCACCGCTCCACCGACGAAAACACCGTTCTCTTGTAACACCAACGATACCATCACAACCGGGTTACTAACGTGATTATCCCGGACGAGAAACTCGCGAATCAGGTGATTGAGTGTTGTTACTGTTACACCGGCAGCATCAAACTCGCCGCCGAAATAGTTGAATTTACCGTCCTCGCGGACCTGTACAGAATGCGTATACTCCGGCTGCCCGACAACAGCAATCAGAAGGGTATCCCCTTTCTTGATACGGTAAATATCACTGAAAAGTGTAGGGCTTACCATGAAAAACAGTAAAAGCATACAGGCTTGCAAGCGATAACGGGGCATAGCGGCAGCTTGCAAGTTTCGGAAAAAGTAGGTCATAGTGTTTTTCTGAGAAGATGTTATTTGGGATCGTTTGAGAGCATCGGTGTAATCTCTTCTCACATAAACCTTTCGACTTGTGTCAACTTGAGGTTTCGTCGTTTTCAAAGAAGGAGAGTTGTTCTGCTGCGGTATCAAATCGTTTGTGGATACCAACCCTTCTGCTGGGAGGTCGCCGCCAATGCTCTTTAACGTAACTACCGTTGCGCCTGCGGTGTGCTCGCACGTGGATCTTCCCCGCCATGCGGACATGCGATCTTGCTTCCTTAATAAGATAGAGCTGCTTGGCTTTCATAGCGACGTGTCTGTGTGTTATTCTTCTTTAAGTGAATCGAAATAGGTCTTGAGACATTCCCGCGCTCGGGGGACTAAATTAACCGGTACGAGAACATCGCCCCACTCAGACTGGTTGGCATTACCTTTCACACCACCATAATTAGGGACATCATGACACTGTAAATAGACGGGGATACCATCGTCCTCTAAGATGCTTTGGAGGATATTTCCCACTAATTCATTCGGTACGGATTCAATAGTATACCAATCACCGTATTCCGGGATTTCAGTTTGTGCGGCTTGCGGCACGAGATCTACCTGACACTCCGGACATGTTGAGATGGCTTTTTTATATTTGGTGCTGCATTGTGGACAAAACGGCATGGTGTTTTCTCCTTGTGAGCAGATGCTGTTAGAAACCGCACCAGCAAAAGGGTTAGGATTTTGTAATGCACCACGCCACGGTGCTTTCAAGTTAAGGGGGTTCTCATCGTTACGTTTCAGATATTATGGTAACACACACAAGGAAATTTGTCAAACGTAAAATAAAATGGTTGTCAGTTATCAGTTATCAGTTGTCGGTTAAGAGTCCCTACGAAAAGGTCGCGCCTATCAGGTAGAATTGAAGTAGAATTGAAACGTCAGTCTTGGAATTGCCAGAGTTTCAATGCGGTTTTTCCTAATACCCATTCCCGATCTTCTGGCGTGAAGAAGTCCATCTCATCTCTGACAACCGCCAAGGTTTCAGCATAACTCGCCCGACTCAGGCAGACGGGCCAATCGGTGCCCCACATAATCCGCGAACCGCCAAAGGCGTGATATACTTTTTTAACCTGTTCAAACGTGTCCGCCCACGGGTAACCCGTCTTTGAGATTGACCAAGTATGGCTTATTTTAACATAGACGCGGGGAAACTTCGCGAGATTGAGCAGGAGTTCAAGTTTTTCAGGCGTATCGGGTGAGCAGCTCGCCATGTGGTCCACCACGACATCAAGGTCCGGGTGCTGTTCCAAAAGCGGTACGAGATCTACCAGTCGTTCGGCACCAGTGAGCATAAGCAACGGCACACCGAGTGCTTCGGCACGGCTGAAGATAGGAGGCATCAGCGGTCCCGTGAACCAATCGCCTGCGGGGCCAACAGAAGGACTTAACCGGATGCCGTGGAAACCGTGTGCTTCGGTCCAATGACTGAGATGGTCTGGTGCCTCTGGGTCTTCAGGGTTGATCCGACAAACGCCCATGAATTTATCAGGATACCTTTTCATTGCGTCCGCCGCGTAACTATTATCCCACCGGTAGTGGATGACTTGAACGAG
>JAAXHI010000236.1 GCA_012270875.1 Candidatus Poribacteria bacterium
GGTGTACGCCAACCTTCAACAATCCGTTCCGCCTTGTCGAGTAGCGATATGGATTCCGTTGCTGCCGCTTCAATATCTTTATGCATTGCTTCGATATAAGGTGCCATCAGACCGCGCACGACAAGACACCCGTGTTCTTCAAAGATGTCTGCGGCTTTTTGGACATCCAAAGCATCTACGGACATCTCAATATCTTCAACTGTTACCTTAGGTTCTTGGTTCACGAAAGACTCTCCTCAAATGTATACATTCCCAAATTTGAACATTGAAAGCAGTTCCTTATAGCGGGATTCTGTTAAAAATGATAGGGATGATCTCTTCATTTTTTGACTTTCAAAATGTTGGGGGGTACATTAGATTCCCTCAAAAATCTGAGATGAAATAGAGTGCATCTTATACTCATCCAGATAGATGAAACTTTTAATCTTCTGCATGGCCTTTCCTCTTCATATATCCATCATAGTACTTTTTTCTCGTACTGAAGATAGACCAAATAGCAACGCCAGTGCCTACTATTGCAGCAACTGAACCCATGATGATAATTACTGTAGTCATTTGATTAATCCTCAACTGGAACCTACTAAAGTTTAGACAACTGAATGTCCAGCATAGAACTCCACGGCGTGTCTGCAAGGTTTTGAGAAAAATAAGGGACTTGGAGTGTATCAGGAAACCAACATAAGTGCGGCTACCTAATGCCAAAACGAACTTCTTAAAAACTATTATACTTTACATTGTAGGAAAAAATCAAATTCATTCGATCGTTCGCGGAAACAGAGCGAATCAATTAACACCTTTTACTCTTTATCACCCCACGACGGTCGTCTGCCTGTCAATTCCTCCAGATAACTTGCCGTTCGGTCTACCTCTGCTTTGAGTTTCTTGCTTGAACTGCGTTTCGCGGAATCTTCAGCCGTGTATCTCACTCGGTAGACCCCTTTCTTGGTCTGGTACAGGACGAACTCGCCGGGGACATTCTGGTTCACGTATCGGAGCATGTCGTGGAGGAGCCAGTAGACATCTGTGGA
>JAAXHI010000427.1 GCA_012270875.1 Candidatus Poribacteria bacterium
ATATCTGGTTCTTGGCGTTCAACGAGTTGAATAATATAGACGGCATTGCTGCCCTTGAAAGGCCCGTCAATGTCATTGACCTGCATCTGAAAGGCTGCAAACATAGTTTCGGCTGAATTCCCTATACCGGCGATGTAGTCGCTGGTTGGGCTCAGCGAGAACAGATTGCTCTCTTGTACGGAGAGTCGGTCTGCTGCCAAACCTTCAGGTGCTTTATATTTTTCGAGCAATGCATTTAGAGATGTACTGTCAGCCCGCAGGTTGAAAAGGTTTTGTGCATCCGTAAATGCCCGTTCTTTCGCTTTCTCTTTTCGTAATCCATCAATCTTACCCGTCTGCGCGCCTTCAATAACCTCTGCTTTTATTTCCTCAAAAGGTGGGATCGCAGCAGGTTTCTTTTCAAGGACAGTGGCAACTAAATACGCGTCTACTTCTTGTCTGTTGGATCTCTTCACCTCAACAACCTTTATCACATTGACTTCCATGTCAAAGAATTCTTCGATTAAACCTTGGTATCCCCATGCTGCTCCGATTTTTGGAATAGTTGACACATCCCGACTGAAGAGTCCAGTTTCCAAGACAACGAGGGAGAGGGCCTTATACCTTTCAAGTGCGAGCGCAGCGTCATATCCTTCAATTTCGATTTCATATAGGAGATCCGAGGCAACTTCTTTCGCCTTGTCAACGCCACTCACTTGAACGAGTTTTTGTTGGATTTCATACTGGACATCGGCAAAAGGCTGAACCGCTGATGCTTTCTTCTCCTCTAATTTGATAATATGATATCCGAATCGCGTTTCGACTAAGCCACTGACTTCCCCTGGTTTTAGCGTATCAAAAGCGGCTTCTTCAAAAGGTTTCACCATATCGCCACGTGCGAAATAGTCGCCGGGCGGGAGTTTCGGATTGCTGCCTCTCAAGGCACCCCCTTGTGGTGCGGAAGGCCCTTCTGAATGTTTCTTTGCAAGTTCGGCGAAATCCGCGCCAGCAGCGAGTTCTGCGTTGAGAGTTTTGAGTAATTCCTCTGCAGCGATCTTGATCTCCGCCTTTTGTTCGTCGGTTGCGTTGTCCGGAAATTTTTTCAAAATATGGCGTGCCTTGACCGCTTCCGGTGTCATAAACTCCTGCTGATTTTCGTCATAATAGTTCCTAACTTCTTCATCCGAAACCAGCCCCATAGGATTGACTCTAATAAACTTGACATTTACCCGTTCTTCCAATTTGTAGCTATCCCGATTTTTCTCAAAATAGGCTTTCGCTTCCGCATCGTCAACTTCAACGGTTGAGAGGTAGTCGTCGTATTTAAATTCAATGTATTTAACTTTCGCTTTATCAGCTTCAAGCTGATATGCGCGTTCAATTTCTGTATCGGTCACCAATTCCAGCGCATAGATACTATCTTGGAGTGCCTGAGTACTGAGTTGCTGACGTATATTTTCGGTGTAGAGATCTGCTACACCAAACTGTTGATACTGATTGTACTGTTCGACTCGACTTGCGTCACTTTGAATGTAGCGTTTTACCTCAGCGTCTCCGATCTTTAGGCTTCCGAATATAGCTTGATTGATCCAACGCTCAATTATATCTTTTTCTGTTTGCTCTTTGTTCGGTGCCCCGCCGAATCTCTGGTTCCGCCTTTGAGATTCCAGGGCATCGGCGACAGCGTTTTCAAATGTCCCGCGCTTGACTTCCGTGTTATTGATTTTGAGAACGACTTCTCCCTCTGGGTCTTCACCGCTGCCGCGCGTGTTGCTGTAGAGGAACACTGTCCCGACCAAGAACACGATGGCAATCACCCACATAAAGAGCTGCGCAATAAATTTTTCGCGTAGAAAGATAATCATGTTTTAAAGGTATCTCCTGTTTTCTTTCCATTTACTAACAGACTTTCATGTATGAAGAGATTCTTAATATTATACATGCAAACAGGCTGAATGTCAAATTGCAGCAAAGGTCACTCAGCCTTTCAATCGTTTTCTGTCTTTTTTCACTGCAGAGAAAAAGCTTCTTGACATTTTTTCAGGAGGTGTTATTATGTTTGTTGAATGTGTTGACGCGATTTTAAGTGGTTTGCATAACACACTTCACATTCTGTCCGATTTAGATGACGATATCTATCTAAAAAGAACAACCGACAAACATGATGTCAACCGCGATGGCATTGTGAACATTCTGGATTTGGTGGCTGTCGCAAATGCCTTGGGCAAAGATAACCCCGATCTCAAGGGTGATGGTATCGTGAACATCTTAGACTTAGTTCTGGTCGCAAACGCATTTTAGCACAGTCTTTTTCAGCCTCTTAGTCTGTGGCGTATCCAGCGCAAACTAACACTCGACAATACAAATATAAACCATTTAGCAAACCCATGTTGGAGGAAGCATTTTGCGAAAAATAAACATCGTTCTACTGCTTTTTGCCCTACTCTTTGTCATGTCCGGATGTGAAAGAATAACGGACACAATCATATCACCGCCCGAGACATCCGATACAGAACCGCTCACAGTCATGACCTATAATGTATATCTCGGTGCCAGTGCCGTTGATCTCCTCTCCGTAGAGAGTTTACTCCAGGTGCCAGAAGAAGTTGCAAAGATGTATAACAACGTCATCGCTTCCGATTTTCCAAGTCGTGCGGCTGCGATTGCAAAGTCCATAAAAACATACCAACCGCACCTTATCGGACTACAAGAAATATCGCTTATCCGCAGCCAAAGCCCAGGGGACCGCATCGCAGGTGGCACAGTGTTAGCGGAAGAGGTTGTCCTGGATTTTCTACAAATCTTGATGGATGCACTGCAAGCAGAAGGAGTCAGTTATGACATCGCATCACAAGTTGAAAATATAGATAGCGAAATGCCGATGTTCACAGATACCGGCATTGTAGATGTCCGATTAACCGACTATGATGTGATATTGGCACGTAGCGATGTGGAAATATCACGCCCGATGAGTGCAAACTATGAAAACTCGCTTACAATCGAAATGCTCGGACTTGAAGTAAAAAGAGGATATACCGCTATTGACGCAACTGTTGCCGGTGTCACATACCGCGTTGTCAATACACACTTAGAGGCATTCGTAGAGGAAGCCCGTCTTGCACAAACACACGAGCTTGTGGATATTCTCAGCAACGAAACTTTGCCCATTATTCTGTTAGGAGATTTCAATACGCCAGCACCCGATGGTCCCGGCTATCAAGTCCTACTATCTGCAGGATATATGGACACGTGGCAAATGGATTCCGAAGGTAGCGGCAATACCTGTTGTCAAAATGGCGAGATTTTCAGTGAGGGTGATCTCAAGAATGTAGGTGAACTTTCTGAACGGATTGACCAGATATTTCTGCGTAATATAGAACGACCGACTGCTATCGTGACGCATACTGTCGGTGATAAACCTACAGATCGGTTACCCTCAGGATTGTGGCCCTCCGATCATGCTGGCGTTGTCGCACAAATAACACTGGATTAAAAATGAAAACTGGCTATCAGAAAATGCAGCTTTGGATGTTCACGCGAGGGACAAGTTATCAACAACCTGGGGACATATCAAAGATGTCCGCTGAGTAACATGAGTTTGAATCTATACCTTATGCGTCAATTTAGCGTTTATATTTGGTATAATTGACATTCTATAGGAGCGATCTCCGATTCCCGATCCTTATGTCATCGGGAATCGGAGTTCCCTCCTACAAAAGGAAGGTGGACAGAATAATGATAATTCAAGTTTTTCATCAAAGATTTCAAAATTTTTCAAAAGCTTATAAATACTTGCTAATCCTATTTGCAGTGTCAATAATATTTGGTTGTAACCAAACGCAAAGCGGAGAATTTGTTAAATTAGATGCTCCGTTGAAAGATGTGTTACCCAAAATCACACTTGTCGTTCCTGATCAGACGGATGTCAAAGGAGACACTATAGAAATTACTGTTGGGAACTCGTATAGTGGTAAAGCAGAATATTCAATTGGCAATGGAGAAACAAAAGAGTTTCAATATCACTTCTATAAACAGCATGCAGTTGAAGGCAATAAATATATATTTGCAATAGTATCCTATAATTGGGGGGGTTCAGGTACATTTTATTACCTAAGCGCAATTGAGAAAACTACACTTAAAGGAGATAAGGAAATTCTACTCGGAGATAGAGTGAAGATAAATAATTTAGCTTTGAAAAAACTATCGGCGACCTCAGATATTGCCTCTCTGAACTATATGGTGAGAGACTCTGGAACAAGTATGATTGAAAAACCAGATAAGTTGATAGAACAAGACTTTACAATCCATCAAGGAAAACTTTTGGATGTAAAATTTGTAGATAAAAAGTAAAAATTACAAGTTATTGATTGTAAAACCTCGTTTTCGATATATTGTGGTAGAGTGATATAACTGAAGGGGTTCATAATTATAATTTGATGAAATATAATAAACAAAATAAACAGTTTGGAGGTTTGTATATGTATAGAAGAACGTTTGGATATTGTGTATTTCTGTTGTTTGTTCCGATTATCGTATTGGCACAAGAAGCAGAACAAACATTTACGTTGTCTCAAGGTATTCGTCATGCTTTACTTCATAGCCGCGAGTATCAAGTGGCACAAAAAGATGTGGAAGTTGCGGATGAGAAGATCAAAGAAGCGCGTGCTGCAATGTTGCCGCGTCTGTCGTTAGATAC
>JAAXHI010000388.1 GCA_012270875.1 Candidatus Poribacteria bacterium
TGTGGTGCCCATACTCTGATCAACAGTCAAGAAACATGTTTCGTTTCCGGCCTCGTTACGGCGAGACAAATCGGAGCGGACTATCCGTTTCAGGATTTCGAAGCGAGGAAGTGGTTTAACTTTTACGGACGTATGATGTACGGCTGGAGCTTCAGAAAGGCGTAAAACAGCCTCGAGATCCCGGCTCCGGGAGGCGTCGCAAGTCGTCAGTAGTCGTCATCGTCGTCGTCATCGTCGTCGGATGCATCGAGGCTATTGAGGAGTTCGACCGCTTTTGTGTGCAGTATCCGTTCGTAAGCGTCCTTCGCCGGCAACCTGATGGAGCGCATCAGCAGTTCCCGCGCCT
The DNA here is from genome assembly GCA_012270875.1 of Candidatus Poribacteria bacterium. Taxonomy (GTDB): domain Bacteria; phylum Poribacteria; class WGA-4E; order WGA-4E; family WGA-3G; genus WGA-3G. The sequence continues at coordinate 347 of JAAXHI010000388.1, forward strand.
TCTCCCGGTATCGCACATTATCCAGCGCCAGCAAGCCGAGTGCGTATTCCATAGGCACATATTTCGCATTGGGAGCGAGAACAAGGGCCCTTTCGAAGGATGCAATGCCATCTTTTTTCCGCGCACCGTAAGCGGTGCGGGCCATGAACGAACCCATTGCGCCAACCAATTCCGAATGCCACCGCCCTAGGCTGAGATGTGCTGGTGCCAACTCGGGATTAATTCGAAGCGCATTTTCTGCGGATTCGCGTATTTTTTTCGCCTGACCCGCTGCTTCGAGCACGCCGATAACCTGCGAGTGCCGTCCGATAACATGCGCCAGTTGCAGGTGGGCATCCGCATTATCAGGGTCGGAGAGAACCGCTTTTCTCGCCAGACTCATGGCACGCTCGAGCAACTCTTTCTTTTCGCTTTTTTTGGCAATAACGTAGTGGGCGTGAACCGACAGCGACTTTGCGGACAACGCAAACCCCTGTGAAGTCCCGAGGCTTTCACCGATCCGGGCCGCATCGGTGAATCGCCCCTGTGCGTAGGCCGTCCTCGCCTCGTCGATGGTTTGTGCGTGGACAACACCGATCAGGGGCAAGGCGTACGCAAAAGCCAGGCAACAGGAAAAAAACAGGCAGACCGCACTAACCGAATGGTGTTTATTCCGACTGTTCATCCAACGGTTCCAGAGTATTTAGTGTTTGCCAGAAAACCGAACGTTCGCACAGCTTATAAGCATACAACCATTTACAAGTATACAGCCACATGAGTCCCTATTCAAATCTAGTGTACGGAGACTTTGAAAGAAAAGCGGCGTATCCGATTGATTTGAATTCACCAAATAAACAGCAGGAGGATAGGCCACTGTGGGCAGGAAATAGAAAGATTTTGCCGCACGTCCTCGACAGTTAAGCCGGACATACACGGGGATCAGATTCCTGACCGACCGTCCAATACAGTTTGTCCGCGTGCGCTTGTTCATCATTACTTATTTAGTCATAATGATTTGACCTTTGTGTCTTCAAGCGCACGTTTATGCTGAAGGCAGTAAGAACATTCTTGGTTAAGGAAATCAAACTATCATGACTAGCAATGGAAAACGCCTCAATAGAATTATTCGGTTTCGGAATCGTGACTTAGGGATGCCTGTGTGTGGTACAATATACATACTTTGTGTAATCAGGTATATAATTCCTGACTTAATAGTTAAGGGTAGCTTCTAAATGGAGGGCAGCAAAGTCCGAATTTTGGTTGTTGATGACGAAATAGATTTAGAACAGCTCATGCTGCAGAAAATGCGGCGTGAAGTTCGTTGCGGTCGTTACGAATTCGAGTTTGCACACAACGGTGCAGAAGCCCTCGAATGTCTACGTAAAGACAACGGGTTTGATATTGTACTGTCTGATATCAACATGCCCGTTATGGACGGACTTACATTATTGGCACAGATACCAGATGTAGACCCCGATGTTCGTGCCGTAATGGTCTCCGCATACGGCGATATGGAAAACATACGGACTGCCATGAATCGCGGGGCATTCGACTTCGTTGTCAAGCCGATAGACTTCACGGACCTCAAGATCACAATCGAACGTACGATTGAAAACCTTACTCTCTGGCGTAACGCACTGAGTGCGCGCGACAAATTTGTAGCTCTCCAGAACGAGCTTGATGTGGCACGGAAGATGCAGCAGAGCATTCTTCCAAAATCCTTTCCGACTTCTGAAGCATTTGATCTGTACGCAACCATGGTTCCAGCTCGTTCCGTAGGCGGCGACTTTTTTGATGTTTATGAACTTAATGACGGCCGGGTTGGCGTTGCAGTAGCTGATGTGTCGGGCAAAGGGGTGTCCGCAGCAATGTTTATGATGGCCAGTCGTACACTGCTGAAGGCCTGTGCGACAACTTCCGCTTCTCCGGCCGCTGTGCTGGAACAGGTAAATACGATGTTGTCGGATGACAACGATACCATGACATTCGTAACCCTGTTATATGGCATTTACGATCCTGAAACAAAAGAATTTGTGTACGCAAATGGCGGACATAATCCGCCAGTCATTGTCAAACCAAATCTGACAACTGAACTATTGAAGCTAACAGGAGGAGTTCCTCTGGGTGTGATGCAGGATTTCAAATATCAGGAAAATACAGTCACCCTCGAGCCGGGTTCCATGATTGTGTTTTACACTGACGGAGTATTGGAAGCGGAAAAAGAAGATAGGGAATTATTCGGAATGGACAGGTTATGCAAAATTTTCCAAGGCGATACTTTGAAGAACGCAAAGGAAGTTACGAATGAGATATTCGAGACGGTCAAAAAGTTCGCTGGTGAAAATCCGCAATCTGACGATATAACCTGTCTTGTTCTGCGAATCACCTAATGGGCAAATCGGTAAGATACGAGTTTCACGTACGTTGATTGTTCCCAATCGGATGGAAGAAATCCGAACGATTAGAGTGGCGCTGGAGGAATTTTGTGAACAGCAAAATTTTTCCTCTAGAGAGTTGTTTCAGATACAGCTCTCCTTAGAGGAGATCTTTACTAACGTGGTCAGCTATGCGCATAATGATGATCAGGAACATGAGGTCGAAATTATATTTTCTAGGGAAGGTCAAATCATAACTGTTGAGATACTTGATGATGGATACCCCTTTAATCCGCTACAAGACGCGCCAGAGCTTGCTGTCGAAAGTTCGCTTGAAGACCGCGGTATCGGTGGAGTAGGAATAAGGCTGGCGAAGCAAATGATGACGGAATTACGCTATCAACGCGACAATGCTCGCAATCATCTAACTATGATCAAGAAGATCTAGCAAAATGCAGATGTTGAACAGACTATCTATCAAAAAAGTGTTTGCCGCTTCAGTAGTTGCAATACTGGCATGCTTAGCATCGGCTGAAGCCAGAGAAGAAAAACACGCTGTTCCGGGCGTATACAGTGATCGTATTGTATTTGGGCAGTCCGCTGCCTTGAGTGGTCCGGCTAACGAGTTGGGTAAAGGCATGCAAGTTGGCATTCTTTCCGCGTTTAAAGAGGTTAATGACCGGGGTGGCGTCAACGGACGCCGTCTGGAACTACTATCATTGGATGACGCATACGAACCGGAAGCGGCAATTACAAATACGCAGCAACTGATTGGTGAGGGGATTTTCGCACTCATAGGTGCAGTTGGCACTACCTCCCAATCTTCGGTGCCCGTCGCGGAGGCACACGATGTACCTTACATAGCGCCTATGGCCGGTGCAGAATACCTGCGTGACAGTGCACGCCGGACAGTCATCAATCTTCGGGCTTCGTATTATCAAGAAACCGAGGAGATGATAGAACGATTGACGAGCGATCTCGGAATTAATCGCATCGCGATTATCTATCAGGATGATTCATTCGGTCATGCTGGTTTGCAAGGGGTCCTTCTTGCTCTTGAGCGTCGCGGACTTTCTGCTACCGGAACGGGGCTGTTTCCTCCCAATAGTGTCGCAGTAAAGACGGCGCTTATTGATTTGCGTGCCACTAAACCGGAAGCTATAATCATTATTGGTCCCTACAAGCCAACTGCGACATTCATTAAGTGGGCACACTATCTCGGTATGAATTCCATTTTTATGACACTTTCTTTCATAAGCAGCAATGCCTTGGCAAACGAACTAGGTGATCAAGGGTCCGGAGTTCTAGTTACGCAGGTGGTTCCCTTTCCAACTGGGAATACGGTGCCCGCTTCTGCTTCCTATCGTGCCGCATTGAAGGCGTACGATCCGGCGGCGAAACCCGGATTTATATCTTTTGAAGGATATCTAGCAGGGCGTTTGGCTATCTATGTCGTAGATCATTGTGGCAAGCAGGTTGACCGCAGATGTATTGATACGGTGCTGCGGACTGGCGAAAACATTGATTTGGATGGCTTCACCTTGCTATATGGCAAGAATGACAATCAAGGTTCAGACAGAGTGTTCTTGACGATTATTGGTCCTGATGGTCAATATACGCCACTCACGTCTTTAACCTCCTCGACGATACTGAACGACATTGTGCGTAAGCAAAAGAAATTGAGATAAGTGTGATGACAAAGCTTTGGAATCGAATTTCTACGCAACTCTATGTAGGTTTCGGAGGTGCTGTAGTAATTATCGTCATTATCAGTTTGCTTGCCCTTTTCATTCTTAACTACATTCGTGAAATCCAGCAAAATGTTAGTGAAGAGAATATACCCAGGATGACATCGGCGTTTGCAATTGCCCAGCAGACAGCCTCGCTTGTCGCCGCTGCTCCTCGACTCACTGTGAGTACACCTGAGCAGTTCGAGACCGTAGCCACGACTATCGACAAGCAAGCAATTACGTTTAAAACACAGCTATCAGCCATGATAGAAAATCAAGGAGAAAGCAAACAATTCCGGCAGATTCAATCTGACGGAACCGCCATAGTCAAGAACATTGAGCAAATCAAACTGCTTATCAGGGAACGTTTTGACCTTCGTCAGAGCAGTCTCAATCTTAGAGACAAGCTTAAGGGTATCCAAGATGAAATAACGCCGATTATGATTAAGGAAATCGACGATCAGATGTTCTATATGACGACCGGACACCGGTCTCTCGGTGAAGTGCAATCAAGTAGCTCGACTCATTTTACCGAACCGGAATTCCTGATCTATAATCGCTTGTTTGAACTCCGCGAATCGGCTGCAGTTACTGAGCAGGTGCTTGAATCCGTATTTATAGTGACCGATGCTGCTCTGCTGGAACCATTGCAAAAACAGTTTGAAGCCGCAGCCGTTAGTATCAGCCGATCGCTTGATGCGCTCAAGAACAGCCCCGTTCACGATCGGCTGTCTGGGATTTTCGAAGACCTGATCTCAGTCGGCGGAGGGGAAACCAACGGATTCGACCTGCGCAGCCGGGAACTTGCTGTTGATGACGAATTATCCGCTTTGCTCCTCAAGAATCAGAGTTTAGGGATTGACATCGCAGCGCTAGTAGAAAGTGTTGC
>JAAXHI010000304.1 GCA_012270875.1 Candidatus Poribacteria bacterium
TACAAAGATGTCCATTTATTTATAGGTTTCACTATAATGTGTGGTGGTGTTCTGCGCGGGCAATCCGATCGCATTTTTGTATCCGTTTTTGCCTTGACTTCTCTACAAGAATTGACTATAATTGGAATAGCAATAATAGGAGTAATTCCACATAATGACATCAGATGAAATCAGAGCCGGTTTCTTAGAATACTTCCGCAAACACGGGCACGCCGTTGTACCGAGTGCATCCTTGATCCCCGCAGATGATCCGACGCTGTTGTTTACCAACGCCGGTATGAACCAGTTCAAAGATGTGTTTCTCGGTATCGGGCAACGGGAGTACACGCGCGCTGTGGATACACAGAAATGCCTGCGTGTCAGCGGCAAACATAACGATCTTGAAGAGGTCGGCTATTCGCCGAGTCATCATACCTTTTTTGAGATGCTCGGAAATTGGTCGTTTGACGACTATTATAAACAGGAAGCCATCGCCTTTGCGTGGGAACTGGTAACTGAACTCTGGAAAATTCCGAAGGAACGCCTCTGGGCAACGGTATATCTCGAAGATGACGAAGCAGAGAAACTCTGGCTCCAAGAGACAGATCTTCCGCTGTCGCGTATTCGCCGCTGCGATAAGGACAACTTTTGGGAGATGGGGGAGACGGGTCCCTGTGGTCCCTGTAGCGAACTTTTCGTTGATATGGGGGTTGAAGCCTACCCTGAAACTGCAAATGATCCCGACGCGGGTCCTAATACGAGCGACCGCTTCCTCGAATTCTGGAATCTGGTATTCATCCAATACAATCGCGACGAAAGTGGCACACTTGAGCCTTTACCGGCGACACATGTGGATACAGGCATGGGTTTTGAGCGGATTACTTCGATATTGCAAGGGGTCGATTCAAACTATAAAACCGATCTCTTTACGCCGATTTTGGCGACGATCGCTGATCTCACGGACACTGCCTATTTCGATGATGAACGTGGGTTACCGCATCGGGTTATCGCTGATCATATCCGGTGTCTGACGTTCGCAATCGGTGACGGTGTGATGCCGTCTAACGAGGGACGTGGCTATGTCATCCGCCGAATCTTGCGGCGTGCCGTGCTTTACGGGAAGAAATTAGCGATGAACGAAGCCTTCATCTATAGGCTCGTTGATAACGTCATAGGATTGCTCGGTGATGTGTTTCCGGATGTCCTACCGCGCCGTGAATTCATCACCCGAACGATTCAAGGTGAAGAAAACCGTTTCCACCAAACGAT
>JAAXHI010000339.1 GCA_012270875.1 Candidatus Poribacteria bacterium
CCGATTATACAACTCGATATTAATCCTGATGAACTCGGACGGAATTATCCGATTCAGTTGGGGATGCAGGGAGATGTGCGGAATACACTACGCCGGATGCTTGAAATCGCAGGAACCATAGCAGAAAGGACCGATTGGGTTAGCCGTGTGCAGGAATTGGTGAAGAACTGGCGAGAAAGTGTTAGCGAGAAAGTGAATTCGGAACGGTTGCCGATGCTACCGGAGCGTCTCTGCGGTGAATTGACAGATTATCTCCCGTCAGATGCGATCCTCGTGTCCGATACGGGGCATTCGGGTATCTGGACGGGGACGATGATAGATTTTAAACATCCCGACCAGAGTTTCATACGGTGTTCTGGCTCACTCGGATGGGGAGTCCCCGCGGCGATGGGTGCGAAGTGCGCGCAACCCGATAGACCGGTGATTTGCTTCACGGGTGACGGCGGTATCTGGTATCACATGACGGAGTTGGATACGGCAATGAAATCTGGCATCAATGCTGTTATTGTTGTGAACAATAATCACTCGTTGAATCAGGAGCAGGGAGGTGTTGAGTCGGTTTACGGTGGTCGGACATCGGGTTCCGACGAACTCTGGCTGTTCCCTGATGCTGATTTCGCGAAGATGGCGGTGTCGATGGGGTGTTTCGGAATTACGGTGAATAAGCCGAGTGAACTTGCGGGTGCGCTGGATCAAGCGTTTGCTTCGGGTCAGCCAGCGGTTGTAGATGTGAAGACGCATGTGGAAGGGATTGCGCCGCGCACGTGGATGCCTTCGTAAATGTGAATTATACGGTAGTGCGGGGTACCCGTGCCTCGCACACCCACCTATCTCGTAGTCGTACAGCGGAAGTGCTTGTTAGGAGATCGATATTGTGAGTTGTCCCTTCTGCCCACCAGAAGTCAATGACAATGCTATTCTACTTGAGAACGAGTTGAGCCTTTTTATTGATCTAAAACATCCGATTCTGGAAGGTTCTGGGATTATTGTGCCCAGAGCCCATCGGCAATCAACATTCGATCTCACCATAGAAGAAATTACCTCCACATTTTTACTTCTTACGGAGGTTAAGGCACTGCTTGATACTGAATACAAGCCTCAAGGTTACAATCTCGGTTGGAATTGCGGTGCGGTAGCCGGACAAACAGTATTCCACGCGCATTTGCATGTCATTCCACGTTATGCGTCCGAGCCTTATGCAAGTAAAGGGATTCGCTATTGGCTAAAACAGGAATCCAATCGCCGTAACATCTAACAAGTCGTTATTATTGACAGCAGGATCTCGTTACGACTTGAGTTCCTCTCGGTGTTCAGGTGAGGGTTGGCGAAACTTTCCGTGTCGCCACTCTTTGTAGATGAGAAACACACCGAGGAGGTACAAATTGACGTATAATATGGATTTTACACCCTCAACTATTATGGCGATATCCAATCTTTGTAGCAATTTCACGCCCCGTACGTCTTGACTCGGCTCCCATTGCCCTATATATGCGTTGAGAACCGCGTTGAGAGCTGCATCGAAAATCATACTCAGAAACCTGAATCCGATGAAGATCGCGGTGATGAATATCACACCTTTTGATCGCGTTCGGAAGCATAAAAACACCAAAAATCCTGCCAGTACCACGTATGAAATATATATTAGACCGATAAGAACATTCTCAAACATGCTTGAAGGGTCCTGTAAATCTAAAACTTGATTATCGTCCTGTTTCTGATAGACAAATTATCAGGGAGGCTTTAAGGGGAAATGCATAAATCCTTTTAAGGGCAAGTATCTTTAGTGAGCATACGTGCATGTGTTTTTCTTGTATATACTTTGCCGCCAACTAACTCACGATTCTTAAAATCCGTGAATAAATCTCTGTCGCCTTCGCGGTAGGATACAAGTACTTTTACGCCTGCTATCAGAGCCAATGCAATAATATGCTCGTCGTTTGATGCTATTTCACCTTTTAGTTCATCCGCCTTTTTCTTGACACCTTCAGATACCAATTTGAGTTGACCTGCCCGCATCATCTGGTCTCTTAAGTGGCTCATGCCTCCTCTTTCCCATTCATCTTCAAATTTTTCCGTGTTAGCATAGACGATTTTGCCGTTTCTGTTATCCAACCATTTCCACACGGGTGCCATATCTTCATCAGCAGGATTTTTGAATTTGCCAAACGTATTTGTATCTAAAATCACACACATTATTAATCCTCAAACCCCATGAGCCGTTTAGACTCCTTTAGGAAAAAATCCCTATAATGTGGTGGTACGCCCTCCATATTACCCATCTTATCAAAACTGATATTATGCACATTGACGATATTTCTCTTTGGCTCAAAGTATATTAGGGACACATCTTCCGGGCGGATGTTCCCCTTTCTGATTTCAATCCGTGCGCGGTCGAGCATATAGTCGCTGTGGGTTTCAACGATGAATGACTGATTGGTTTGGCTTGCCAACTTCGCTAATAAAGAGGAAAATTCCGCCTGTGCTTTTGGATGCAAATGGATTTCAGGTTGCTGGAATAAAGAAAAAAATGACCGCATTGGATCACGCTGAGCATTTTTAGAAATACTGGGATTTAAAATCTGTACCAAAATTGGCAGAATTTGACTGACACCGTAACCGACATCAGTGATATTTGCTTTAGGACCGCGGACTTTGACCTGTAGTTGGAATGGAGCACCTAAGGAGCGTCCAAAGTTTTTTACATCTATGTTCTCAAATAGCCCAGAATTCCTGCCGAACTGGACTAATTGTGTTTTCAATGCCTCCCAATTCTGTTTCTCAATCGCTTCAACGCGCATTAAATACATAGGCACATCGCTGCCTTCTGGATCATCAAACTCCCTTGTCGGATCGTAGGTTCGTTTAGGACGTGAACGGACTGGCGATGTACTAAATACAGACACCTCTCGAAAGATATCCCACGGGCCGCACTCCAATTTGTTAGTCTTTTTATGAAAATATTTTTTGAAAGTTATTTCACCTTCAGATTCTCGTGTGAAAGGTGGGAAAAAGAAAAAAAGAGAATACTCGTTCAATCTATCAGTATCACAAACTATTCTATATCGATTCTGTTCTTCATCAAAGAAATCTAAACGTAACTCCCTACCCATTTCGTCCTCAGATTGAACAATAATTTCACCATCGGCGAGTTTCATTGTTATAGAATTAACAACTGGTTCTACGCCTGATTTTTTTTCAATGAATTGAATTATTTTTTTAATATCTTCATTATTATATTTAGCAGTAAATCCAAGCTTAAAGTTTTTTTCTTTTTTCTTATTATTTCTGACAATATCCTTAAACGTCCCCATAGAATAGGGGGTTGAATTAAAATCTACACCATCACCCTGCAAATAATTTGCTAACACATGGAAACACGCCAATGCTGTGGTTTTGCCGGTGCTGTTTTCGCCGACTAAAAATGTTAGGGGTCGAATTTC
>JAAXHI010000585.1:0-4016 GCA_012270875.1 Candidatus Poribacteria bacterium
CTGTAGGTATCCATCAATTCCTTACAAAATTCGCGGTAGATAAATTGTGAAAGTCCCTTTATTTTCAGATCGGTTACCTCAAAAAGGATGCAGAAGGTATCGGCGTTCAGCGGATAGCCGAAGGTATAACCACTGATTTCTCCATTAATATGGACAACTCTGCCGAGGAGTCCGAGTGCCGCCGCTTGTGAAACCCCAACCCTATGTGCTGACCGTGAATCGTCGAGCATTGCGTTATAAATAGGGTCGTCGTATCTTTCCGAACGTGTCTTTCGCCATCTGTCATAAAGTGAGAGACACGCATCCTGATCCGCCGGGGTATACGGACACAACTTTACTGCGGGATGTGCTGCTACAAAGGCATTGTAAGCGTGGCGTTGCTGCTTGTAGCGGTCGCCTCTCAGTCCAGCGAGTGCCTCAGTTTCGTAGAGATATTCCGTCTCCTTCACGGTGGCACGAAACCCATTCTTTTCAAAGTAGACAATCGTTGCATGTGGCACATTTTCGATTCGGACGATGTGTGGATTCCGATTGGATTCTAACATGAACTGATATACTCGGCAAATAACATTTAGATAGGTACGGTCCTTGGTCTCGCACGGCATCGGCAGGATCGGCATGAAATAGTCCTCACCCTGTTTTGCGAAGATGCATAGATATTCCCCTAATAGCGTCCAATAAAACTGAAAATGTTCTTCCCACACGTAGAGCGGTGCGAAAGCATAGTGGGACAGTCGTTCGCTTGTCCGGTGCGCGTATGTGTCAAAAATGGGTTTGTCGTTAAGCGTGAGTGGCTGAAGTTGCATCTGTCAACTGTGCTAAGGTGTGGACGATTTTCACGGTGTCTTGATAGTCACCGATGAGGCTCCAATTTGCGATGATTCGCGCCGTAACTGCTTCGGATTCAACGTAATCAATAACATCGCGGATGTGCTGCTGAAACGCCTCCGATTCGAGATGTGCTTCACCGAATGGGCAGAGAGTATCCACGCCAAGCACAACAGCACCCCCATCCTCGCTGAACATGAGCGCGAACGGATAGAGTTGGCAGTCAAGCGGACGCATCGGATAAATGGTGCAATGGCTTGTCTCTGGCTCAAAAAAGGGACAGATATAGAAATCTGTATGGCGTTTGAGTTGGATCTGCGCGCTGCTGCCGTCTGCTTGCGGACGAAACAGTGAAGGATCGGCACCGTGTACTACGGCTTTCTGGCTCTCTGTCTCGGTGAAGATGGGCGCGAGTGGACTGTCTGCTTCCAAAAATCGGCAACAGACATCGCATGAGAAGCAGACCTCGGACGGGATAATTTGGTAGAGTGTGGGGCGCGCAGGATTAGGTGTCTCCATCGTGTGTCTAATAAACCTGTTGCGTTATAGCATAAGAGATGAATTCCGCGCCTCAATTACGACTCCAAAATTTTTCCGATCGCATCAATCACGATGTGGATATCTTCTTCGGTTAATCCGGGATGGAGGGGGAGACTCAGGACGCGTTCAAATGCCGCCTCAGCGCACGGAAAATCGCCGACGCGGTAGCCGTATTGATGCTGATAGAACTCGAAAAGGTGTAACGGAATATAGTGAACACTGCATTCAATGTTCGCCTCGCTTAAAGATTCCACAAATGCGTCTCGGTTGCCGGTCTGGAGTTGGATGATGTAGAGGTGCCACGCATGCTCGCGAGGATTGTCCGGTGCCACAGGCGTGCGAATCTGTGGGAATTTCGCCAATTCCGTTTGATAGAGCTGCGCAAAATTTCGGCGGCGTTCATGTTGCTTGTTAAGTTTCATAAGTTGACACAATCCCATTGCCGCTTGAATATCGGTCATGTTATATTTATAGCCTTCGGTGGCAATGTCGTAACGCCAAATATTGCGTTGCGATTGACGTGCCCACGCGTCTTTGTCGATCCCGTGGAGTCGCATTGTGCGGAGCGGTTTAGCGAAAACGTCGCTGTTGGTGGTAATCATGCCACCTTCCGCTGTAGTGAGGTTCTTATTCGCATAGAAACTAAAAGCGGACAGGTCACCGATAGCACCGATGTGTTGTCCTTTGTATTCAACGGGAATAGCATGCGCAGCGTCATCAATGAGCGTAAGATTGTGGTTCTGACTTATATCCCGCAGTGCATCCATATCACACGGGATACCCGCGATATGAACCGGAAGTATCGCCTTTGTACGAGGTGTTATCGCTTGCTCGATTTTGCTTGTGTCGATGTTCAATGTATCGGGATGGATATCCACGAACACAGGTTTCGCGCCGACATATCGGATCGCTTCGGCAGTCGCAGTGAAGGTGTAAGGGGTCGTGATGACTTCATCGCCGCTGCCGATGTCGGCTACGACGAGACTCAGATGCAATGCAGCGGTACAAGAACTGACAGCAATCGCGTGTTTAACACCGAGATGTTCAGCGAAGGCGCGTTCAAATTCACGGACTCTGTTTCCCGAACTAATCCATTTCGAGGCGAGTACTTGGCTAACGGCTTCGATTTCGGCATCATCAATCCAAGGACGACTAAACGGTATAAATCGGTTTTCTGCCATATTTTTAATTTTCCTTGCGGTTCGATAAGGTTCGTCTCCGTAACCTTAGAAAAAATGCCCAAGCAAAAACCCTTCCACTTCGTTTCAGGCTGCGCGTTCTGAATCCCCCCTTTATCCCTCTTATCAGGGGGGTAGGGAGACTTTAAGAGGAAATGCGTAAGTCCTATTCTATATAGACTTGGTGTTTATGCGGATGGCTCCATTTTTAGCTGCAGAATGTGGATCATTGCTTCAAGTGCCAGTTTATAGCTATGGGTCCCGAAACCGCCAATGACCCCAACGGCAATCGCCGAGATATACGAATGATGCCGAAACTCTTCGCGGGCATAGATGTTAGAGAGGTGGATCTCAATGACGGGAAGTGCAACGGTCGAAAGCGCATCTCGAATGGCGACGCTGGTATGTGTATAGGCTGCAGGGTTAATCAGAATACCGTCTGCCCAATCAATATGATCGCCGATGATAGAGACGAGTTCGCCTTCGTGATTAGATTGAAACATTTTCAGGACAATCGGGTGGGATGATGCTGCAGCGTGTTGGTCAAGCATTGTGTTGATGTCTGCCAAGGTTTCGTGTCCATAAATCTCCGGTTGACGTTTTCCCAAGAGATGTAAATTCGGTCCGTGTAGGACGAGGATGTTCATGCACATAGTTCCTTTTTGGGTGATGTGGTATCTTGCCATAAGCAGTATACAATCAATTAGAAAAACATGCAAGAATTTTTCAATGTTTGAAAAACTTTTAATCGTCAACCAAATCATCAACCCTCTAAACCTTTATAGTTTCTGGGTTTATCATATAATCATCAACCCAAAATGGTTAGAAATCATCAACCAATACATAGTGAGTTCCCCGTCCCTTTCCGACTTTTTTTAACACGCCCTTGTCTACCAAGGTCGTCAATTCTTTATGGGATGAGACATGTGAAAGATGAGCAATGGCTTGTAATTCTTGATTGGTAATTTGTCCATACCTATTTTTTGTCTATCCGAGCTCCAAGGACGCGCGCGCCGTAAACAATCGTCAGGAATATGATAATACCGGAAAGGGTTCGGAAGTGTTCCTTATAGCTGAGCCATTTAAATTCCCAGAATCTGAAGGAAAAGAATTCATCCGCGAGTGTCTGCCACGCGAAAAAGATGATCCCCCCGGAAACACAGACCACTGTAAAGACGAAGGGTAAGGATCGCTTTGTCTCTTTGAGGCTGCCCCAGAGCAGTGCGGCACACCAGATTATCATCAGGATTAGAAGGATTTTCACTGTTTTCCTTTCATTTTATTGGAAGAAATGGTTTGTTACGAAACAACGCCTACCTCTTCGCGCCAAGCGTCGAGCAGCTGCATGTTGCCGAGTGTGTCCTCCCAAGACATTGCGGGTGCCTGTCGGTCAGCGATATGCGCTGCGACTGTATCCGCTTCGTAAGTGAACAGATCCCTATCGACAGGTATCGTCACTTCAGTTGTTTC
>JAAXHI010000585.1:4030-4332 GCA_012270875.1 Candidatus Poribacteria bacterium
GCACCGCGGCAGGGTGATGAGGGCAGCCACGGATTCGGAATCGTTAGCGTGCCTTCCGTGCCGTAGATCGTGACGTTACTCCCGTAATTGCATTCAACAGCACATATAATCTCCGCGATAATGTCGTTTTCAAATTTCAGAGTCGCTGCAGCGATGTGGTCAACACCTGTCGGCCCGATTTTTCCGTTCGCTTTTACAGAGATCGGATTCAGAAAGAGTTCATTCGCCGCCGCACCTGCGACTTTCCGAGACATTGACGCTGTATAACACCCGATGTCAAGGATGCCACCACCCCCCATTTC
>JAAXHI010000173.1 GCA_012270875.1 Candidatus Poribacteria bacterium
TTGTTCTCCCTTCTTTACCTGTTTGTATCGGATATTAACGCAATAATGTACGCTTTGAGGCTTTTGCAGGGTGTTGCGTTCGGTCTTTTCTTTACTTCCGCGGCTACGGCGGTTTCGTACACCATTCCCAGGAGTATAAGGCATTCGTGCCTTACTACTTTCGGGATTACCACTATAGCCTGCTTTTCAGTCGGGCCTTTTTTCGGAGAAATTCTCATTGAAAAATTCGGCTATCATACGTTTTTCCTTTACGCTTCCAGCTTCCAACTGGTCGCGTTTATACTTTGTTTCTTCTCGACCGAAACAACCCGCAGCGCTCTCAGTGGCAAGCTCTTCCAAGGATTCCTCAAAATTCTTTTTTCCGATAGGTTCAGCGTACTCTTTCTTATGAACCTGATGATTGCCGTGGGGCTCGGCTCTCTGGTTCATTTCTTCCACGTTCATCTCAAAGAACAGAACCTCCAAATGGGAATTTTCTTTGTCATATTTGCCGCGGTAGCAATACTGATCAGGTTTTTTGGGGGGAAATTCTCGGATATTGTAGAGAGAAGGAAGATAGCTCTGCCCGCACTCTTTATGATAGTTGTCTCGATGCCCATAGCTTTTTTCGTGGACTCCTACACGCATCTAATTCTATTCTCTTTGGTATTTAGTATAGGCTACGGGTTTGCTTATCCCACGGTAAATACAATGGTTATTGACAGAGCCCACGCCGGCGAGAGGGGAACCGCCGTGGGCATATTTAATATGGCTTACGGAACAGGAATTAACTCTTCCGCTATTATTCTTGGACTGATAGTGCGCGATTACGGTTTCTTCAGCATGTATTTGTCGACTGCGATGTTCCTGGTTGCCGGGTGCGTTATCTTTACTTACAAGTACTACATAACTGCAATAATGGGTGAGGAAGCCGCATTAGAGTAAGCCAAAGAAAGATATGTCTTTTTTTGTTCCTGATAAAGGAATCTAGTTGGCAACGGTAAGAAAACCCAGTCTTACGCCCTGACACTCTTGGGGAAGGTTCTGAAAACGACATGCAACTGGACCTGCGCCCAGAAATGGTTTTAGAAACCGCTTTAATCAAAAGTCGTAATTAGCCGTTCTTATTGTAGTTTCTAAAGTTGCCGTCGGAAATTTTCTCTGGCGTCCCCGAGGGGATTTGAACCCCTGTTACCGGCGTGAAAGGCCGATGTCCTAGGCCTGACTAGACGACGGGGACGGCGGAAAAATGAGCCGTACAGGATTCGAACCTGTGACCCACTGCTTAAAAGGCAGTTGCTCTACCAGCTGAGCTAACGGCTCAGAAGATGCCGTATTATATCACGGGCTTCTTCCATGTCAAAAAACCACAGTTGCCCTGATGGAAAGTGTAAAATCATGTAAACTCCGTTCCTTGCTTTCTTTTTTTTTCAGGTCGGCTCTAAGATGCTTTTCCTACAAAAATATAGAGATTTCTCCTTGGTTACTCTGGGAAACTTTTTCTTCTTTTGCAATTTCTCTTCTTTTTTCCTGCTTCCGCTTTTCATAAGGGATATTGGAGGTGACGAGGCCCGCATAGGTTACGTTATGGGAACTTTCGGCATAACTTCAATAGGAGCCATTCCCTTTGCCGCCTTCCTGATAGATCACTATGGACGAAGGAGATTCATGCTTGCGGGTTCCTGTTTGATGTTTTTAATTTCCCTACTCTACATTTTCATATCGGACATTGACGTGAAAATATTTGTTCTGAGACTCATGCAGGGAGTTGCCTTCGCTTTTTTCTTCACCTCGGCAGCTACGGCGGTCTCCGATTATGTTCCCAGTGAAATAAGGGCTTACGGACTTGGCCTTTTCGGGGCCTTCACAATAGCTTCTTACTCGGTAGGACCTACTATTGGAGAACTTGTGATCGAAAGATTCGGTTACTCGATCTTTTTTCTCTATACTTCCTTGTTCAGTCTGCTTGCCTTTATTCTCTGTTTCTTTTCACGGGAGGGAAGTTTTACGGTATCCAGAAAATCCGTTTTAAGTGGATTTTCCGGCGTTGTTTTCTCGGGAAGGTTCCGCGTGCTTCTGCTGACCAATCTTATAATTGCCGTGGGGCTTGGAAGCATGCTCAATTTTTTCTCCGTCTTTCTCGAGGAAAACGGAATTCACGCGAGGAACTTTTTTCTTACATATTCCATAACCGTGATACTAATCAGGGTTCTAGGCGGAAAGCTTCCGGATATCGTTGAGAGAAGGAAGATAGCTCTGCCTTCAATGGTTATCATGATCTTATCCCTGCTTATGATTTCTTCCATAAGTTCCACTCTGAGCGCCGTCCTGGTCTCTTTTGTTTTCAGCCTGGGTTACGGAATTCTCTACCCCACAATAAGCGCAATGATTATCGACAGGGCGCTTGATGATGAGAGGGGAACGGCTATGGGCGCGTTTAACATGTCGTTTAGCATCGGGATAAACTTTTTTGCCTTCGCTCTCGGACTCATAGCGCGCGATTACGGTTTCTCGAACATGTATTCGGCGACGGGAATGTTCATGCTCGCGGGGTGTATTATCTTTACCTATAAATATTTCATAGGCGCGGGGAGGGCTAAACGGCTTTCATGAAAGTAAAATCTGGTGACACGATCGTCCTGGTTTCTCCCGACAATAAGAATTTTATGGTAGTGGCGGAAGAGGGGAAGTCTTTCAGTTCCCATATGGGAATTCTGGATCTTTCCTCGGCGATTGGGAAAAAGTGGGGAGAGACCATAGTTTCGAGTCTCGGAAACGATTTTGTGCTTCTTAGCCCGACCGTTGAGCAGAAAATGATGAAGGTAAGAAGGGCAACACAGATCGTTTATCCCAAGGATGCGGCACTGATTCTATTTAAAACGGATGTGAGGGCGGGAACCAGAGTTGTTGAAGCTGCTACCGGCTCGGGAGCTCTTACCATCGCGCTTGCGAATTCAGTGGCTCCTACAGGGAGAGTCTATACGTACGAGAGAAGGGAACAGTTCATGAATAACGCCCGAGACAACGTGCGGCGGGCGGGACTTTCGGAGTACGTGGAATTTAACTGCGGTGACGCCAGAGAAGGTTTTAAGGAAAGGAACGTCGACGTCGCGATACTTGACCTTCCTTCTCCATGGTACGGAATTCCAGCGTCCCACGAAGCTCTTGCTCCAGGTGGGAGAATCGCAAGTATTTCCCCGACCTACAACCAGGTGGAAAGAACCGCGGAAGTGCTTGAGGAAACCGGGTTTGTTAGGATCGAAACCGTGGAGCTTATAATGAGAAACTACCAGGTAAAAAAGGGAAAGACCCGCCCGGATAACAGAACCGTGGCGCACACGGGATTTCTTACTTTCGCCTTCAAGGGAATGAGTGATGTAGACGCTTGCGAGTGAAGATGACGAATGAACAACTTCTTAGAGAAGGTGGAAGACGAATAGGTATCAAGGACCTGAGGACCGACCCCTTCCTTTCCTATGTTGACCTGTTGCGCAAGTGGGGCAAGCGCGTAAACCTGACTTCGGTTCTGACCGACCGGGAAATTATAATCAAGCACCTCATTGATTCCCTTACCGTAGCCGAATTCATGCCTCCGGGTTCAAGGGTGCTTGATATAGGAACGGGAGCCGGTTTTCCCGGAATTCCGCTCTCTATTTACGACTCATCCCTTCGCCTTACGCTTATTGAATCAGTGGGAAAAAAAGTCGCTTTTCTAAAACACGCGAAAAGGTCTCTGGGGCTTTCAAATGTCGATATTCGCCAGGCCAGGGCCGAAGAACTGACCGGCAGTATGAGCGGGCGTTTTGACCGGGTGACATCCCGTGCGGTTGGAAGTATAGATACCGTCATCACTCTAGCTGCTCCGTATCTGGATATCGAAGGGAAGGTAGTTATAATGAAGGGACCCCGGGGAAAGAGCGAATGGGAAGATTACGCGAACCGGTATCCGGAGGATATGGAACTTCTTTTCACAAAAGAACTCAAACTGCCTTTTTCAGGTGAAAACAGGGTGATTATCGTAACAAAACCTGTGTACCGGCCGATGGAGACGAAAGTTTGAAAACCATAGGAGTAATAGGCGGAAGCGGTCTTTATGAAATGGACGGGCTTTTGGATGTTAAAAGTGTTTCCATGGAAACTCCATGGGGCAGTCCTTCCTCAAGTCTCGTCACGGGAACTCTTGGCGGTGTGCGCATGGTTTTTCTTCCAAGGCACGGAACGGGACACACGATATCCCCATCGGAGATAAATTTCCGAGCGAACATATACGCGATGAAAGCCATGGGAGTCGAGTGGATTATATCCGTAAGTGCGGTGGGAAGCTTGAAAGAGGAAATAGAACCCGGACACATAATAATACCGGATCAGTTTGTGGACAACACAAAAAGAAGGCCTTCTACCTTTTTCGAAGGTGGCGTGGTAGCGCACGTTTCAATGGCCGAACCCGTGTGTTCGGTGCTTTCGGACTGTCTTAGGGAAACATCGCTTGGCTTTGGCGAGACAGTTCATTCAGGAGGGACCTATGTCTGTATCGAAGGCCCTCAGTTTTCCACCAAAGCGGAGAGCCATCTTTACAGGAAATGGGGAGCAAGCGTAATAGGAATGACCGCGATGCCGGAAGCAAGACTCGCGAGGGAAGCCGAGATCTGCTATTCCATGATAGCTCTTAGCACCGATTATGACTGCTGGAAAGAAGATCACGACGATGTCACAGTCTCAGACATAATCGAAATCATGAACAAAAACGTCGGCGCGGCGAAAAAAATATTGGCCGCCGTAGTTGATATCATTCCGGAAGAAAGGGCGTGTCCCTGCATGAGCGCCCTGGGCTGCTCACTAATAACGTCCCCCGAGTGCATAACCGAAGAGACTAAAAACAGGCTTAGGCTTATCGTAAAAAAATATATGTAGAGGTTTGAATGAGCATTGTTGTCGTAGGTTCAGTGGGGATTGACACCATAGAAACGCCTTTTGGAAGAGAAGAGGATGTTCTGGGGGGATCCGCTTCTTATTTCTCTCTGGCAGCCCGAAATTTCACGGATGTTCATATGGTCTCGGCCGTAGGAGGCGATTTTCCTCCCGCCTATTCCGAGCTGCTTCGCTCAGAGGGCGTTGATACGGAGGGAATAGCGGTCGGTGACGGAGAAACTTTCAGATGGGAAGGCAGGTACGACTATGACATGAAGGATCCGGAAACCGTTTCCGTAACCCTTGGCGTTCTTGGGTCGTTTGACCCCGTAGTCCCCGAGAAATCCAGAGACGCCAACTACCTTTTTCTGGCCAACACCGATCCCGAAATACAGATAAAAGTTCTTGAACAGGTAAATTCGCCTCGCATTGTGGCCTGCGACACCATGAATTTCTGGATAGAGAACAAACCGGAGGAACTTAAAAAACTTCTCGGCAAAGTTAACATTCTCATAATAAACGATTCCGAGGCAAGACAACTATCAGAAGAGCCGTTGATGCTCAGAGCGGCGAAAAAGATAATGGACATGGGACCGGAATTTCTGATCGTGAAAAGAGGAGAGTACGGAGCTTTGCTTTTTTCTCGGGAAGACCTGTTTTTTGCCCCCGGTTACATGCTTGAACAAGTGCTTGACCCGACGGGAGCCGGAGACACTTTTGCCGGAGGGTTCATGGGTTACGTAGCATCTCGGGATAAAGATCTTGATTTTGCGGTCTTTAAAAAAGGGGTGGCCTACGGAAGTGTTCTGGCTTCTTTCACGGTTGAGGATTTCAGCGTAAGGCGTCTCGGCTCGCTTCAAAAAGAGGAAATAGAGAAAAGATACGGACAGTTTCTAAGGCTCTCGACTATGTAGAAGAGAATCAGCTCAGGGACTTTACGTATTTCATGCGGATGTTGTAAATCATGTCGTCGAGAAGCTTTTTCTCTTCTTCTGTGAGGTTTCCCGCGGTTTTCTCCGC
>JAAXHI010000416.1:0-354 GCA_012270875.1 Candidatus Poribacteria bacterium
CAACCGCAAGAGATTGGCCGGGTTTTTCTGAATCTAGTAACTAATGCCTGCTATGCGACGAACGAAAAACGAAAAATGCTGGCAGATACCGTAGCCGGGGATTTCTCGAGGAAGGATTATAAACCGACGCTTAAATTAAGTACACAGCGGATTGGTGACCGTATTGAAGCACATGTTCGTGACAATGGAACCGGCATTCCCGAATCTGCATTGGATCTTATCTTTAATCCGTTCTATACAACTAAGCCCACGGATCAAGGTACAGGTCTGGGATTATCGATGTCCAATGACATCATACGGGAACACGGCGGTGAGATTCGCGTAGAAACAAAAGAAGGCGAATATACAGATATG
>JAAXHI010000416.1:421-1960 GCA_012270875.1 Candidatus Poribacteria bacterium
TCAGAACGGGATTCGAGCACATCAATAATTTTGTCAAAACCCGCGATCTCGAAGATTTCCTTTATGTGATCAGACAAGGAACACAGCATGAATCCCGTATTCCTATCTTGAAGTGTTTTTGCAATAAGCAGAATTGAACGCAATCCCGCACTACTGATGTAGGACAGCTTTTCAAGATCCAAAACTACGGGACTGTCAGAACCGCTAATTTCCTCGTCCAAGCTTTTGTGGAATTCCTGCGCATTCGTACCATCAATTCGACCAACTACGCTTATTAGCAAGACCCCTTCGACCTGATCGGCCTGCAACTCAACTTGATTGTTTTGAATAACCATTCTCCTATCTGCAACAGTCTATCCGACTATAGCGCGACAATCGAGATGGAACTTTCATGTCGCAACAGAAGAGACAATACCGGAATATTTCAGGGGACGCAACCCTAGAAATCAGATTTGTCTGATGAAAAGTTATCAAAATTAAGGAGAGAACCACCCGGGGCCAAACCTGAATTTCGTGTTATTTGGTCCATAAGTTTATGTTCTTCATCATCATTGGAGATTGCAAGTTTAAGTGCTTTATCTTCTGGTCTGGAGAGATTATTGTTTTACCATCATACAACTCCCAATCTTCAAAAACTTCGGCAACTTCAAAAAGATAGATATATCAGGTATAAATAGTACGGTGTCTTTTATTTTATGCCATATACGGGACCTGAACATATTGCATAATTCGGCATGATCGTATGAACCTAGAATCCTGCATCGCAATGATCGTCACGCGCCGCTGGCTGATCATTCTGCTCTCTTTTCTTGTTATGGCGGTCCTTGCTGCGGGGATCACACGCCTGACTGTGGTGGATGTGGACTTTCGTAATCACTTTGGTAAATCCGACCCACACCTTGTCGCGCTGGAACAACTTGAAGACACATACGCACTGTCCGATGTTGCGCTGGTTGCCGTGGCGCCACATAACGGCACCATTTTTACACGGGAAACGCTTGTTGCCATTGAAGAATTGACTAAGCAGCTTTGGCTCACCCCGTACACCACCCGCGTCGACTCTATTTCAAACTATACGCATAGCGAGGGGTTCGAAGATGAGTTGATTGTTGAGCCGCTTATCGACGAAGCCAGTTCCCTGAGCGATACAGATATAGAGCGAATCATGGATATCGCGCTCGGCACTCGGGAAATTGCCGGGCGCTTCATTTCCCATGACGGACGAGTTGCCGGTCTGGTTGTCAGTATTGTGCTTCCTGACGACAATCGGGAATCGGCTAAGCGAGAGGTTACCGACCACCTGTATGAAGTTGTTGCCGACGTTCGGGAGAAACATACATCCATCGACTACCACCTTCTAGGTGGAATCATTCTCAATCGTGTCATAGGTGACGCGCTTAACGATGAAATGGCCATCCTTGGGCCCATTGCTCTTGGAATCATGCTGCTTGTTGCCCTGGTTCTGATACGTTCAATATGGGGAACACTTGCGATTGTGCTGATGCTTGTTGCCGTCATCCCATCTGCACTGGGCTTTGC
>JAAXHI010000063.1 GCA_012270875.1 Candidatus Poribacteria bacterium
AAACTGCTCCTAAACCCATTGACACATTGATGTTTCATCTGATAGGCAGCTACAAATCAAAGAGGAGTCAAGTAAACAAATCACTCACATTAAGAGCAATCAAAACATTAACACATGACTACAAGGGGAGATAAGGTATCACAGGTAATTGACTCCTGTGTATTTACTTAATGATCAGCAGGAGGAGATATCAATAGCTACATGCAGCATCACTTCACTTGAGACAGCAGGATGGCTAACATCTTTACTATGTTGGCTGTCATATTGCTAGGAATTATTTTACATTGTTATACATTTCAAAACATTTGTGGACCCAATTGTCTGTGTTTCAATCAATTGGTGGATTGTTCCAAGAAGGATCTCAAGAGAATGCCTAGTTTTAGACGGATTATTCGCCTAAGTACCAAGAAACTACTGCTAAGAAACATGCCACAACTAGATATGTCAAACATGGACTGCAGTGAATGGCCGAATCTTGATGAAATTAATTTAAGAGGTGAGTACGATCTAGTTTTCTTTGCTAACAATCCGATTTTTGCGAGAGCGATCACTTAAGGTCATCGCCGACACTAACCCCGACTCGGGACCGGTGTGTGGGTGTGTGCGTGGCGGCAGCACACCCCCTTCCAGCCGGGGATAGTGTGGACGCTTCACCGGGGTTGATAACGATCACTTTCCGATCGCGTACGATCATTTTTTACGATTGCGTTAATATTTTTATGCTAACGATTTACAGGTTCGCCGAAAGGTTGTACCACCTTGAGAGATTGTGATCATGTCAAGGTGACTGGATGTGATGGAATCAATGTTCCCAATAGAGTCCCTACAACGACAACTACAACTACAACTACAACTACAACTGCTACACCTTCTACCACCACCAGGATCATCCCTACTACTAGAAGAGTCATTCCCATTAATCCTGCAAGGAAGAAGAATAGACCCATCAGACCCAGGCACAGAGTCACTACAGTCACTTTGACTACAGAGGATATGACTACTGATGAAGGTACTACACAACAGATGGGTACAACTGAAGAACCTGCTTTCCTCACTATCAATGGAGTGGATTTGAGCAGGGATTTGGTGATTACACTGTCTTGTCTCATTGGAGGTGGAATCTTTACTGGTGGTGTCACTTATTTTGTCTACATACAATACTGCAAAAAGAGGGGATTCAAGTGTGGCTGCAAACCATGCAGAAGGGCCAGAAATAGGTGCAGAAGTAGGAGGGGAAAAAAGCTCAAGGATTCCAATGAAACCCTCAACAGTCAGGATCCCTGCTCTTCTGCAGCAATAGCAGGACCCAGTAAAGGCCCAGGTGTAGTTACATTGGCAGCTAAATTGCAATGCAACAGTGTGGACTCCTTGGATAGAATGTCTGAAACTGAATTGTTCACTGCCCATCCCAGTGGTGGATCCATTTTACCGATTCCCGCTAACGATTCAAAAATGTGTGCTAACGATCCAAAAAATCCGTTGAACGATCACATACCGGAATGCATGCCCGAGGGTAAAGGACCTGGTGCTAAGAATAGCAACAGTCAAAGTGGTGTCAGTGCC
>JAAXHI010000295.1 GCA_012270875.1 Candidatus Poribacteria bacterium
CATGCGCCGCGTAAATTGATATGGAATGTATAAGTCGCATCCTCCGGGACCTGTAATATACCCTCAAAAACCAAGCCGATGTTTTGCTTTCGACTCGCGGGTGCAAGCGAGAAAAGGTTGTTAAACAGTCTGCCCTCGGAAGCGGGTTCAAGGATATCAAAGTCATTCGGAAACTGCTCAAAAGTTTCACGGTAGGAACGATACGTCAATTCACGCATCGGAGATACTGGGATGTCATCTGCGATTGTCTCGGTATGAATTTTTGCGAGTTCTATTTTAATGGTCTCTTGTATCGGGTAGAGTTCATCCTGAAGTTTTTCTTCGGCGAGCCGTTTCTCAGCGAGTTGCCTATCACGTTCTGCTTGCTGTTCGGGTGTACCAATGTCGGCGAGGGGTCCGCGGTTGTGCGCTATGATGTCATGGAAAAACGCGAGGAGGCTATAGTAATCGCGCGTTGAAATTGGGTCAATTTTATGGTCGTGGCAACGGGCACATCCGATTGTCATACCGAGCATCACCTGCCCTGTCGTGGAAACAATGTCGTCAATATAGTCGTATCGTGCGAGTTTCCGATCAGCGGGTTCATCGTCCCAGACCCCGAGCCGATGATAGCCGGTTGCGATGACCGTCTCTGCGGTTACAGTATCAAGTTCATCGCCTGCGAGTTGCTCTTTGAGGAATTCATCATACGGTTTGTCTTGGTTGAAGGCGTTAATGACGTAATCGCGGTATCGCCAGACGTAAGGCTTGTCCCCATCGCGTTCATACCCGTTTGTCTCAGCGTATCGGACGAGATCGAGCCAGTGCCGTCCCCATTTTTCACCATAGCGTGGCGATTTTAGGAGTTTATCAATAAGTTTTTCATAAGCGTCGGGTGCGGTGTTGTTCAGGAACGCTTCCACGGCTTCAGGTGAAGGTGGTAACCCGGTGAGGTCGTAGTAGACGCGGCGAATGAGTGTGAGTTTGCTGGCGGGTGCGGCGGGGGTTAAACCGTGTGCCTCCACTTTGGCGAGAATAAACGCGTCGATCGGGTTGCTGATCCAATCGGATGCGTGTACCGGTGGTACTTGCGGTCGTTTTAGCGGACGATATGCCCAATAATCGGTGGTGGGTTTAGCGTCTGGCGGAATATCGCTATCTTGAACGGGGTAGGGGAGTCCGATGTTGATCCATTTTGCGAGAATCTCAAGAGACGCGTCATCTAACTTACCGTCCGGCGGCATCTGTGCAGTCTCTTGACGGTAGCCGAGCATCTCAAGCAGGAAACTGTCAGCCGGACTCTCCAACGACACCGCGGGTCCATAATTCCCGCCTTCAAGGATTTTCTCCCGGCTCGTCAATCGGAGTCCGCCCTCCGCTTCAGTACCGCCACCGTGGCATTGGAAACAGTTCTGCTGGAGAATAGGCTTTACTTGAGAATTGAAAAATTCTACCTTCTCTGCGTCCGTCAAATCGTTCGCATAACAGAGATTGAGAGCAGTCAAGACGCACAGGAAAACGGTTGCAAGAAAACAGGAACGATGCGGATGTCGCATAGTCTTCTCCATTCAAAGATAACGCTTCGGAACGCTATGCGCGAGCGAAAACCTTTTGAACCGTGATACATTGCCATCAATTCTAAAGAAGTCGATTGCCTATTTGACGTGAATTTGATTTAAGGGTTTAGTGGGATGTTTGGTGTTAAGGGTTTGAACTATGATAACCCCCTAAATCCCCCTTATCAGGGGGACTTTAAAGATATGTTTTTAACCCTCTAAATCCCACTTATCAGGGGGACTTTAAGAGGTAATGCGTAAGTCCTAAACCCCCTAAATCCCCCTTATCAGGGGGACTTTAAGATATGTTTTTAACCCTCTAAATCCCACTTATCAGGGGACTTTAAGAGAAGTGCGAGCATACGGTGCTACAAACAGCGAGGAAATACCTAAGCAAAGTTTCACCGGACCTGGAAACTAATCTGACTTTCCTGTTTCCGCAGGAACGACAGAAATGTGAGCGAGGAAAGCGTTTGTACTCCCCTTTTCGCAGAACCAATTTCCAGTTGCCCCTAACTTAAATCGTCGTCCATGTTTAAAGGGGTGGCGGATTTGTCCTGTGTCGCCGGGTGGAATATCCCATTTCGAGGCGAGTGCGTCATCAGGAATCCCTTCTGTCGGCAATTCAGTGTCGCCAGCAAATAGGTCAAACGAACCTGTCGCTTCACCCTCACCTACTTGTATATCAATGATAAGCACGCCGCCTTGTTCAAACGATGTAGCGTCAATTTCAACAGTTGTATAATCCTGATAACCGTTTCCAGGTCCACGGAAAACGTTCAAAACTTCCATCAATTCTTTACGCAGACTCAGGTCCAATTCGGACATTGCTTCTTCCGTTTCGCTGGAAAAATCTAAAACCTCACCGTTAGCAGCAGCCGTTAACAGCATTAGATATCTTTGAATCCGATCATCGCGCAATTCGCTGTCTGGTAATTTGCTGTCTGGTTGGTGTATAATCATCTCGGCTTCAGGACTCAGCACCTGAATATCCACTGGATAGACGAAATGGTCTTTGAGTGTTTTGGCGAAGAGACGGACGCGCGCCGCGTCTGAATTTACTAATTCTGACAGATCGCGAAGAAGCACCGAAGTATTTACAAAATTTTCGTTGAGTGTTTGTATGACATCCAAGTTCGAGAGCGGACCCGCCCTCAAGTTTTTACCGTTCGCTCAGCAGGATTCATCGTTTAAGGGACCCCAAGTAAGGACTGCATGGAGCGGCCGCTGCGTTGCTTCCGCTTCCGCGACTGCTTCTTCAAACGGTAGCCAGTTAATTTCAGCAAATTTGTAGAGTTTCAATTCTAATCTGCTACGTGCTTCTTCGGCTGTGATGACATCCTCCCACTTAATATCGGCTGATGCTTTTGTCGGTGTGGCAAGGAGTTCCATGCGCGGCACGAAGGCCATATCAGCATACCCAAAGTCATTAATGTCTACATTGCTATTGCGGGGTGGAAGTGCGAGGGAAAAGTCATAAACATCCCCTGTCTTTAGGTCAATTAGCAACCGTCCGGTATATTGCGATGGGATAAAGCGGGCTAAATCTACCTGCCTCCTTCTATCACTTCCCGGTTTCCAGTCTGGGTTGGGACGGGTCGCTAAAGTAAATTCTGCATGAATTCGGAACGAGATGTCAGCATAATCCTGCGCAAGTGCGCGTAAACAGGCAAAGGCACCTTTTTGTCCGTGCTTTAATTTCCCTGTGGCACCCGGGTGAAACTGGGATAGGAACGGAATAACTGCGTCGAGCTCCAATTCCCATACATCGCCTACTGTCACACTTGACGAGGGGAGAAAGGCATTAAAAGCGTCGCTCTTATATTCTCTGATGGGTTCATTTGGTGAAAGATCAAAGAGCTCAACGTTTTCTGGTGAGTTTTTGTGTAGATTATAAGTCGCATCGACAATTGGGTCCCAATGTGCATGGACTTCTAAGGATGCTGAATTATTCAGGATGCTATTCAGATTTATCACGGGTTTTCCTCCGTTGTGTAATCCAATTATAAGCATTCTTGGATGCACTTTTTGCCGATTTCAAACAACGGACGACTTAAATGAGGGTGGTTCATTATTCCAAACGTTAGGGTAGGCGACCACCGTAGGGGCGAGGTTGCCTCGCCCTCTATCAGATATGCGATGCGCGCATCGGGCGGGTTGGGAGACCCAACCCCTACGAGAGATATTTATGCACCACCCT
>JAAXHI010000567.1 GCA_012270875.1 Candidatus Poribacteria bacterium
CACGACCATGACCACGATCATTAGGTAAATCAGAGAAATAAAAAAGCCGCCAAGAGTCTTGGCGGCTTTTCTATAGGTTTGTTGTATTATTGAACGGACTTCAAAGCACCCCAAGTTGTGGTTAACTTATCGGCTGCTTCAACGGCGGTTACTGCTGTACTACTGAGGACGACAAGTCCAGTTTTTTCGGAATTCTTACCGTAGACGACAGCGTGTGGATACCATCCGTCCCAACCTTTCTGTCCATTCTGACCCTCGCCAGTGTCCCCGTCGTTGACACAGATACCGACTCCGACTTCCATCCCTTCGCTGAATTGATCGCCTTCAATTTGAAGTTCTGTCGCGGGGAATCTAAACTCGTAGTAGGTCTTTTTTGCGCCCTCATCTCGGACAATTGCGGCATCATCAGCAACAAGTCCGGGACTCCCGTTTGTCCTTTCGTTCTGGAGGATGACATTTTCTGCGGTGCCATCCAACCCGATGTTATAAAGGAAGAGGGGTAACCCTGCTTCGCGTTTGCCAGTCGGTTCAACAGCGAGTTGAGCGCCGTCGCCGTTCCATGCAGCAGCGGCAGCGTGTTCATGTGTGTCGTCAGTGACGCTGAGTGCGAGATAAAGTGAATCCGCATCCCATGCGAACATAAAACAGGTTTCGTGGTCGTCGGCATCGCTCCAGGTGCCGCCGCCGAATTCTTCAAACGCTTTAATATCGCCACCATTCGCTTCAAATTCTACGCCACAGAAAGCGGATCCGTCAGTCCCTGTAACAGCATTCATGATCCCACCCCATTCGCTCAGGTCGCCATCAATTTCAATGTCAACACCTGTAGGCGCGTTATAGACATCGTGGGTCTCATTCCGCCACTGTGCTTGCGCGATACCGACTGTGAACAGGAATACAGCGATTACTAATAGCGTCGTGAAGTTAAAAACAACTTTTTTCATTTGTATTCTCCCCTTTTTGAATTGTTGTCCATTTTGGGCAGTTTGTGAACACCGATAGCAGCCATCGAAGTGCTACCGGTGTTGATCGTTTGAATAAGTTATCCGAACGCTCAGCCGATATAGAGGTGTAGCAATTCGTTGAACCGCTACGCCTCTAACGGCTTCGAGGCGTGCGAAAACCTCTAATTATTGGGCAAATTTCAGTTCGCCCCATGTCGTCGCTAATTTGTTTGCTGCTTCGACAGCGAGGACTTCATCGGTAAGGGTGACGAGGCCTGTCTTTTCAGAGTTCTTTCCGAAAACGATAGAGTGGGTATACCAACCACTCCAGCCTTTCTGCCCCCCTTGTCCGGCGGCTTTGTCCCCGTCATTGACACAGATACCGAGACCGAACTTATCTCCGTCACTGAATTTTTTGCCTTTCACTTGCAATTCTTCAGCCGTGAATCTGAGTTCGTAGTAGGTTTTCTTTTCACCTTCGTCTCGGACAACGGCAATGTCATCGCCAGGGGCGACACCTGGGCCGCCAGGGTTTTCATTTAAAGCCGCAGGGAGTATCTCCTTCGCTTTATCGTCTAAACCAACATTATAGAGAAACATCGGTATCCCGGCGGAACGTTTGCCGCTCATTTCAAAGGCGAGCTGCGCACCATCGCCGTTCCATGCGGCTGCGGCTGCGTGTTCATGTTCGTCGTCGGTGACAATAAGTCCGATATAGACGGCTTTTGAATCCCATACGATCATGAAACAGGTTTCGTGGTCATCAGCACCTGTCCATTTTCCGCCGCCGTGTACTTGAAAGACATTGCCTTCATATTCAACGCCGCAGAAAGGTTTTCCGTCGGTGCCTGTGACACCGTCAAGGATGCCATCCCATTCGCCAAGATCACCGTCGATCTTAACATCAACGCCTGTGAGGGCTTTATATTCGTCATGGGTCTTACTGCGCCACTGTGCGTCTGCTACCGTGTTTATGAGTAAAGCAGATAGGGCTATTGCAATCCAAACATAATTTTTCATTTTTATTTCTCCAGGTTACTAAAGTTTGAACAATATTATAGATTTCATGAGGCTTATCAAAAGGTAGTGCGTTTGCTGTCTAAACCGAAGTCCAGACGCATGCACTAAATTTATATCAGGAAATACTTTCATGTCCTATAAATTTAAAACTTTGTCCTGATATAAGTAATTGTACCCCACTTTAAAGCGTGTGTCAAATTAAATTTGCCCCCGATTCGACCCTGCGGAAAAAATCTACCTGATATTCAGGCAAAAACGGAGTCTGAACGCGGCAGCACATCTGCTTTCACGGCACACTGAAAATTGTCCCAACCTTAGTCCAAGTTAGCGGTCGCCGATAATTTTACTTTTTTCATCGTTACCCAAACAAAAAACATACCGTTTGCTTGAACCGATGTACACAAACCCGTTAGCGACCGCGGGTGATGAATAGAGTTCTATGCCTCTATTGACAGTTCTCGTGTTAAATTCCCATTTTATTTTTCCATCTTCAGTAGACAAAGCGTAAATGTTTCCTCTTTTCGTCGCGGCGTAGACGGTGTCGGGTGTTACAGCAGGCGAGGACACAACTGGTGCGCCAAGTCCGGTTTGCCAGTTCCGTTTTCCGTCTGTCGCTCTAAGGCAATAGACGGATCCATCACGGGAACCGAAAGTGACATAGCCGTTCTGAACGGCGATCGCTGTGAAGACAGCGTCCTTCGCTTCATATTCCCATACGGTGTCCCCTGTTTCAGGATCGAGTGCGACGACTTTACCAGCAGGTATTGGATCACTGTCCGAAAAATTGCCGCGTCCGAGTCCGAAGAAGACGAGGTTGTCATCGGTGCTCGGTGTCCCCCATACAGGGTACGGCATCTCTTTCGACCAGATTTCAGTACCTGTTTGGGCATCAACAGCGTAAATCCGATAATTGCCGTACCCTGTACCGAAGTATAATTTACCGTTGTGCACAACAGGCGACATGTCGGCATGAACCCCTCCATAGTGCCAGATTTCTTCGCCTTCCAAGGCATCGATGCAGTAGATACCATCAGCACCCGCCGTGAAATAGAGTTTCCCTTGGCTAATGTAAGGTGTCGATTCAACATGACTTGTTGTTGGGAAGGACCAGATCTGTTCCCCCGTTTTTGCGTCAAGGCACCGGAGATGGCAATTGCTATCCTCATGATAGCCTTCGCCGATGTAGACCCTGCCGCCCGCCACTGCGGGTGACGAGAAGATTGGCGTAGGGGAGGCGTGTCGCCAGATAACCTTTTGTGAATCCGTATCGATGCAGTAGGTTGCCCCACCGAGTGAAAAGATTGAACCGTGCGAGGCGGCTATATAAAGCCGATTTCCAAGAACTGCTGGCGATGAAGAGAAGTCAACCGCCATCCCATCTTCTTCTTTGAAGATCCATGCGGGGGTTCCAGTTGTTGGTCCTGGAAGCGCGTCTAAATGTCCCGTTCGATACTTCCCGCCTCGGAAAGTTGGCCATGCCCGAATCCCTTTTACATGATTTGCACCGGCGATTAAGGTCGTAGGTGTCTGGGTCATTTGGTAGATCCCCAACGCGGCACCAAGGAAGACAATCACACCGATAACAGAAATGATAATTTTGTGGGCACTCGCGAAGTCGCGGAACTTGTAGAAAAGCATTTTTGTGGTATCACGTGCGAATACAAGTGCTGTTATCAGTGCGACACCAACAAAGGCGAGAATCTGTGGGACGATACTCAGCAATGCCGTGAGCGGTCCCAGAAGCTGCGGAATAACTGCGTATGCTGGACTTGCTGCACCGAAAAAAAGAAGCGTAAAACACAGCGTTAGCGACAGTTTGACAGAGAAGCCGAATCGCCAAATATTATGCCTCTGCACCTTCATCGTCTGTTTTGAGCTCACTTTTTTCATGTGTTATTACCTCACATCTGACTTCTCCCACCGCTGAAGCAGTGGGGTTCTTATGATTTTCATAATCTGATTTACGTTCTTGTAGAACGCTTACTTGATATGAGCCCCGCGTGCGGCGACCACGAATCAAGTCTACGAAGATGCGGGTGAAACCTAACACCTTCGGGGACCGCCAGATTCCCAACTATGATAACAGAGTCTCGTGACCCTGATGCTTTATGTTTGCGAAATATATTAGACGCACCAACGGCATCTCGGTGGCCTTCCCAACCGCACTTAGAACACTTATACGTTCTACCCGACGGCTTTTTACGATGTCTACAACTCGGACACTCTTGAGATGTGTATGCTTCATTCTCTTTAGTAACTTCTATACCGATTGCTTCCGCTTTGTAAGTCGTCATGTGTTCTACTATAGAAAATGGCCACTGATGAATCTTCTGATTAGACTTCTTACTATACTTCGCTGATCGTCTGATATGTGCCACATCACCTATCACAATCGTCTGTACCCCGCTTACTACACAGGCAGAGACATATCTTGAAGTAATCTTGTGTCGCATGTCTTTCAATTGATTACTTATCTTTAATAACACGCTACGCTTAGCAGATTTTAGTCGCTTCCATTTTCTGCTATAACGCTTCGTAAATGATAACGCACGATTGATTTCGGCTAAAAACTTGTTCCGATATTGGACGATATGACGATGCATTCTGCCATTATAGAGAGTCGCAACTTCGCCATCATAACTCGTTATCGGATGTATCTCACCTAAATCAACCGCACTTATCTTTTTCTCTTGTTTACTCTCTGTAACTTTCTTAACAGTCTTTACATCGTTAACTTCATAAGTCGCATGAAACTCGTAAGTATAATCGTTTATATTATACACTAACCCGATTTCTGACGGGACTTTATCATGATATTCTTCGCCTATCTCTATCCATAGATATTCTCTGCCCTCACCCATAGATAAACGTAACTTCCCATCTTCATACTTAGTACCGCTTGCACGCCAGCGAAACGAATGATACTTGCGCGTCTTGTAAGGCGGACGAGATGTCTTGTCCTTTTTTACTCGCTTGAAATACGATCCTAACGCAAAGAAATAATCGTCTACTATCGCCTGAACACTATGAGACTGGCACGGATAACCCCTGTTCTTTAGTTCTGACTTAACTTCAGAGACTTTTAACCACCGATCCTCTTCGTCTTGAGTCTTGCGAACTAAACGAACAGTATCAGCATAAATATCACCGGCAAGCAGACTTAGCGAATCTAACATATCACACTTGTGATGCTTAGCAATAACATAAGTTCTATAATCTATCTTGCGTTTCTTACGCTTCTTACTCATGATAAACCCTAATCTCTAAA
>JAAXHI010000029.1 GCA_012270875.1 Candidatus Poribacteria bacterium
ACAAAATTTGTCCATTTGCTAACGCCACCACCGGGGGTAAACTCGCCTCTTGACGTGGCAACCTCTCTCAAAGTTGGAGGGATGTTATCAAATGTGAAATTCACCGTTCTTTCAGCAGTGTTTCCAGCTCTATCAGAAATGGCAATTGAAGCAGTATATTTTCCGTTTTCGGATGCCGTGTCTATGTGATTGCCGAGAGAGAGAGTCAACTCTGTCTCGTCATAACTGAAGGCACCCTTTACCTCAACCTTGCGTTGATTCTGGATTGTAATTTCAGTTTGGTCGGCGGTGAAGTCGATTGGTGTTCCACCCGCGACATCTGCCGTCACTTTAATCGATTGGATGGGGTCCTTGATAAAAACGCCGTCAACAAACGTTAGGTTCTCATTCGCAACTATTCGGGAGATGATAGGTGCAATCGTATCAATAGTGATAGGTATTGAATTAGACGGTTCGGACTTATTTCCACCCCTGTCTGTTGCTGTAAAGCGAAGGACGTACTGCCCATCTGGGAAGACGTTGGTTCGTCTGCCGCTGCCGTTCCAACGGAAGGTATGGTGTCCTTCATTTTCATCCAGACCAATAGACTGCCCGAATGGGGTGTTGCTATCGCCAATTCTCTGTAGAAATTCCAAGCGACTTACAGCAACATCTTCACTTATGCTGTAAAAGACATCAAGCGTATCAGCGACTCGGTCCCCGTTTGGTGAGAACTCTGCTGCCTGGGCGCCAATCGAAATCTCCGGGGCAGTTTTGTCTAACGTCACCGACACTTCAGTCGAGAATGGTTCCTCGAGAAAGAAACCTTCTATTTCTGTAATTTCAACCCGAATTATGTATATCCCGTCGGAAAGAGTTCCTCCATCCCATTCGTGAGTCCTTGTCTCATTTTTATCTATCGTTTGTTCGTTTGCGTCAGTAATACTAACCCCATTGACTGTGAGGGTATAGATATACGAGGCATCAGGGTCTTCATCATCTCCAGTTAATCCAACGGTGATATTTAGTTTCTGGGTACTCCCATTGAAAACAGAATCAACTCCATCGGTATCAACAGCGGACAAACCCAAACTGAGTACTGCCCAAACATTAGGAGATACCATCAAAACCGCGAGACAAACGAAAATCTGACTTATAATAGTGCGTTTCAGCTTGCCAGCGTCGCTGAAAGCGAGAAAATTCGCCAAAATAGAACGGTTTGGCGATTTAGTGGATGGATCGTTTCCGTGCTTGTGTTGGTTTCGACTTTTGTGTTTCGGCTTGTAAGCAACACCGAACATATTTTTTGTTTTTGGCACACGTTTCTCCCTGCTTTTCGCGAGTCCGAAAGATTGCAAAGGTTCGGTGCTTCGCGTTGGTTCACATATTTTCCGGGTAGGTTCGACACCCTACGCCGGTGTCGGCACCTCCACTTTTCAACGCAACAGCGACATCTGGAAAGCGCGTTTGTACATATAAAAATCACGCCAGGCACGCTTTTGACATCAAATGGAGTGTGTCGATAACTTCTCGGTATCTATTTACTGCTTCCAATTCTTTAATTTTACGATCTTAGGGAACAGATGCGTGAATCCCTTTTGTATCTGTTAGACGCAAAAAATTCAATTAGGTTGATAAAAATTACAGAAAAACAACAGAGATACAATACTGCTACAGTGCGCGGTGGTAAACCGCGCCTGCAGTCTGTAGAAACAAAACCTAACCGATGTCGCCATTAGCAACCATCGTCAACAAAGCAGAATCATCGACTGTCAGCGGTAAATTAATCTTCGCACGCCGTCGGCTCGACTCATACGTTGCGAAAATAAGTTCTGCACCCTGAAGTGCTTTACGTCCGCTGAGTTCGGGTTCACGTCCCGTTTTAACACTGTCAACGAGGTCAAGGACAGAGAGAACTGTATCGTCTCCTTTAGGCGTAATATCGCTTAAATCGGGGGTTTCCCATTCGTTAGAACCGGCGCGCAGCATACGAACAGGTGCACCACCGCCGACATCGATAATACCTTCAGTACCGATGAGCCGATTTGCAAATCCATTTAAAGAGACACCGCCTGTCGTTAGCAATCCTTCTACGCCGTTTTTCCAGCGGAACCACGATACCCCGCTCGTCTCAACCTGCGTCCCGAAGACGAGTCTCTCTTCTGCTACATCTATTTGACCAATTACCCAGTCAACAGGTTCGTCATTATTGTAAAAGAGGAACATATCAAACCAGTGTGTTCCCCAGTCGAGCAGATTTGGACACGAACCTTCAAGGCGGCGCAGTTCACCAATTGCACCTTCGTTTGCCAGTTGCCTCGCCTTGACAAATTGTGCACCAAAACGACGCTGATGACAGAACGTAATCACGACATCGTTATCCACACACGCCTGATAAAGTGCTTTCGCATCACCCCATGTCGGTGCCATTGGTTTCTCTGAATGGATGGCTTTAATACCGCTGTTGGCAGCAGCAATAACCATGTCTCGATGCAACGCGATCCATGTGCAGACGCTGACGAAATCGAGCGATTCTTTATCCAACATCTCTTGATAGTTTTCGTAAGTGTTGGAAACCTCAAACTGCTCCGCGAAGTCGTTTCGTGCGTTTTCAACTGGATCGGAACAGGCGACGATTTCAACATCTGGAGATGCCTGATATCCGCGCGCGTGGGAGCGTCCACGTCCGCCACAACCGATAATACCTGCTTTAAAAGATGCCATAGTAATTCCTTCCGGCGCGATGCAGAGATCACGCCTATAATTTTTAAGTGATTTGACTCAACAGTGTGTCATCCAAATAGATACCCTCAGCAAGATGTACTGTCCGTTGACGGTATGCCCGCTCACCGGGAACAAGGATTTCTGTAACCCCTGATTCTCGTCGATTCTCCTTGATGCGTGCGACAAGTTTATCGACCTCCGTCTTGAATTGCGTCAACGGCACAAAACTTGTTGGATCTATCGCAATAATGAGCAGTCCGTAGTTCGCACCGGGCGGTGGAATTGTCGCGGCATTGACTAACGCACCGGCAAGGATTTGTGTTATGAGCGCGAGTCCAAACCCTTTATGTCCACCGAACGGACGGACGCTGCCTTTTAACGCTGCGTCAGCGTCCGTTGTGGGTTCACCTTCTGGACTAAACGCGACACCTTCAGCAATTGCGGTACCCTCTCGCATCGCAACGAGAAGATCGCCATTGGTAATCGCAGCGGTAGACATATCAAACAAAATTGGGACTGTATTAGATGGTATCCCGACAGCGATTGGATTTGTTCCTAAAATGGCTTCCGTGCCGCCTTCAGGGGTAATACGGGGCAGACAATCCGCAAAGAGGAGTCCGATTATATCTGCTTTCCGTGCCATATCGACATAATATCCTGCCATGCCACAATGTGATGTGTTATAAACGCCAACGATACCTGCATCGCGCTGCTTTGCGCGTTCAATGGCAAACTCCATTGCGCGGTACGCGACGAGGTAACCGGGTTGGTTCCCACCGTCAATCCGAACGCACTGTCCTTCCTCTTTATCAACCCGAATGTCAGTTCGCTTACCCTGTTCGTAGCGACTTTTAATGCCGGTCAACCGGATAAAACCGTGCGTTTTTCGTCCGCGAAGTTCGGCTTCTAACAAGATATCCGTGATGATTGCGGCATCAGTTCGGGACATTCCACATTTATCTAAAAAGGTCTCCGCGAGTTCCCGCGCATCGGCGACAGAAATATGCACGTTGTCGCTCCCTTCCATAAATTACAAGTTAGTTATTGACTTCTATTCCTGACGCTGCTATACTCTACCGAAAATCTGACTGAAATTCAAGTCACTTTTACCCGTTATTAATTGTAAATGAGGTTTTCAACCGTGTAGAAGGACCCAAGGAGGGACTACAGATGGCGAATGAAAAGCACGACCTCGTTGAATATCCGATTCAAGATAATGTTCGGTTAGAGTAACCGGGTTGGTTCCCACCGTCAATCCGAACGCACTGTCCTTCCTCTTTATCAACCCGAATGTCAGTTCGCTTACCCTGTT
>JAAXHI010000016.1 GCA_012270875.1 Candidatus Poribacteria bacterium
TTGTGCATGATGTAGGTGATTTCATAGTTATCGGGTCTCACACCGTACTGTTCAATGTGGTTGCTCCGAGTCTCGAGGGGTTTGACGGCGTTGTCCGGGAGGACCGAGGCATCCGAATGGACAACCGTATGGTTGTGTAGTTCGCTCTCGTAACGAATCGAAGAAAGAAGAAAACTCTCCAGAAAGGTCGGATTGTCCAGAACCATTAATGTCTGGTTTGCGTTGCACGCAAAAACCACATCGTCAAATGTCTCCGTGGTTCCGTTCTTATCTTCGATAACCACGCTGGATGCGCGCCGATACACTTTCCTCACGGGCCTGTTAAGGTATATCCTGTCCCGAAATCCGGTGGACATTTCCTCGTATATACGCCGCGTACCCATATCCCATGTCTGCATTGGTGTCGCGGTTTCTATATCGAAGAACTCCAGATACCGGGCAAACAGGGACGCGGGCATGTCGAACACATTTGTTGCCATCAGGAAATTGACGAACATCGGCTTCAGAATCTTGTACCTGAAATCCCCGGAGAACCTGCCCAAGTTGAGAATCGCACCCATGCTGAGGTAGTTGAATGGATTGAGAGCATTGAGAAATCGGGATCTGGAGCGGTTAAGTCGACCGAACCACTTGAGACGCTTCAGAAGTTTCTGGAACTTGGCAATTTCCGGTTGCAGCTGCCTCCTGATGTCTGAGTCGAAATCGTGTGCGTAGATTTCGCCGCTGTACTTTACGCTGTAGCTGAATTTGGTGTCTACCAGATCAATACCGTGTTGCTGCATGAACAGCAGCATATGGTGGTATACCGATGGAATGCACGCGGTAACGGAAATATCAAACGGGATCGAGGTTCCATCCTTTTGCGGCATGTCAACCGTTATGGCGTTGCCACCAACCTGAGACTGGGCTTCAAAAATTCGGAACTCGAACAGATCAGGGTGTCGGTGCAGAGCCCAAGCCACCCCCAACCCGGATACTCCGCCACCGATAATCGCGACCTTTCTTCTTCTCCCAACGTTTCCCGCTTCATTCACAGGCCGGTACCATAACCTCTTAATGTACTTCCCCGTTATGGCACTCGGTCAACCGGGCGTAACACAAGGACGAACAGAAACTGGGAGGAAGCTCCATGAGCACGGATGTGCCCTGATCGACTGGGACATGCTCATCCCTGAAGTCTCGAGACGTTCGACAAACCCGCGCAATTCTCCGCAGGGCAGAGCTGAGGCTGTTCAGCGAATTGGACGAAAAAAGATTTACCGGTACCACATTGACAGGCATTGTCCCGGAAAGGTGAAATTCCACCCCCGCTGCGTCAACGTATTCAGGGATCATGGCACATCAGATGGGCAGTTCGCGTTTCTGTTCCGCGATATGGAATTTAAGCTTCTTGCTTGGTTTCATTGATGGAAACGGGCTGATCCGAAGTTCATAGTCTTCGGGATATACGCGAAGAGTAAAGTAATGCGCTACAATCATCAGGTTGACAGCCATATGCAGGGCCATCCATCGGACGCCAAGACACGTGTGCGGGCCCAGTCCGTATGGCGCGTATCCGGGGCTTTTATGCTCATTGCGGGGCGGCAGGTAGCGGTCGATATCAAATGAAAAGGGATCCGGGAAGATTTCTTCCATATAGTGCGGGGCGGTTTGTGCAATGTTTACTCTGGAACCCCGCGGTACTTCGTAGTCCTCGACCGTGAACGTATTCACAACGTCACGCATAGATACCGGAACAATCGGGTACATCCGAAGGCATTCATTGATGAAGCGATCGGTGATTTCCGTATTGGCGGGAGTGAAGTCTTCGCCAACTGGATCGCCGTTTGAGAACAGTAAATCGGCTTCACTTCGAATTTTGTCGTAAAGCGCAGGTTGTGATGCCATGGCATAAAGGGCGAAGCTAAAGCTGTCAGCTAGGTACATGCCGGCAAGCACCGTTGCCGATAGAAGGAAACGTAGATTCGACTCGGGCAACAATAGCGGGTCGTTCGCATGGAGGCTTAGCAGATCATCCACCAGGTTTAGCGGACAACCGGCCCGTTGGGCTGATGTATGGACACTTTGTACCCGCTCTATCAACGTGTCTACTGCTTTGGACTTGCGTTTGATTCCCGGTGTTTTCAGCATGAATTTTGGCAGGATGTTTATGAGATGGGTGCTGAGTGCCCGTTCCTTGAAGGTAATTATATCTTCCATGATATCCCGCGAATCAACACTGATGAATAGAGGGGACATCTGAACGTTAATCATTTCTCGGCACAGGTCCTTTCCAGAATAGCTTTCGCCCACTTTCCAATTTGCCATGTATTCGCGTGCCTTACGGTAGACCATATCCAGCTGCTCTTCCAGTCTCCCGCGTGAATAGGTTGAAGCCATGGCTTTGCGATACCGGAAATGGTCCGCGCCATCCAGGGAAGGTAATGCGCCCACCGCCCCATACACTTTCTCAAATTCGCTAAAGTAGCTCTTGGATGTCAGGTACTTCCGCCCGTGTCGACGTACCCAGCGGTTTACTTCTGGTCCGGCAAGAAAGATATCCGGCTTCGAAAAAGGACGACCGACCTCAAAGACTGGGCCATACTGCTTTGCCAATTCTGCCAAAAGTGCTGGAATGTTCCCAGTACGAACATGTGGGTTGAGCAGTACTCGATGAAGTGGAGCACGCGGGATTTTTTTGCTCAGATGAGAGCTTCCAAACAGCGGATTCTTGATGTTCTGTTCGACCGCATCCGCTATTGAACGACCGATGAGGTCCATCTTGCAGATAAGCTTGATCCGTTCTTCCGCCTTTTTGTCGAGCTTAAATATGAAACGAAAGATATCGCATGTTTCGATCAGGCAAATGATGATGATATCTCGCGGATACGGAATGTCGTCTGAAAAGATGTCTTTGCCGATTCTGGTTCTAATGAACTGACCTGGGGTTTCATTATCGGAGTCGCCGTTTGCAGTCGCATATAGTTTGCTGGGTGCCACTGTCCAAAAATCACCCTCGTGATGTTCCAGAATTTCCAGATTAGCCAGGTTCTCTACAGTCAAATCAATGATTGATTCCGCATGATGGATGAGCTTTTCAATCCAGTATTGGGCGTTGTACTGAGCTGGCTCATCAACGATTTCCTTAAGAATTAGGTCCAAGCCGGGGTTGCCCGTTTCTGTTGGATCCAGAATGTGAAGTGACTCCATGTCTGTGTCGATACGCGAAAGGAGGGAGAGTTCCGCGAGTGCTGCGCCGATGACAGAGCAGTTCATTTTCTGGGCGGGTATTTGGTAAAAGTAGCCGCTCTCCTCGTTGAGGAGCATCAATATGAACTCGTCAAGCAAACTCAGTGGCTGGCTTGTAAGACACTCAACAGAATCATTCATCAGCCGTTGTCTCCTTCAATCTGAATCTGTGACACGGTTCGGACTCAAGAGCACCTGCGTAACCTGATCAGTCGAAAATGACTGCAGAAAATTGCAAGGTCCACAATCATGATTCGTAACATAGTAATTATATACTCCAACGAGATATAATCAAACCTAGTGTATATTAAGGTATTTGCGCTGTAACGATTTTTGGGTTCCGGTTTTCGTAATGAGAGCGGGGTCGGCACGGCAGCAATCTGAGAGCCATGTTGCCTGATTCACGTAGAATACGGCGCTGATTCCCGCATAATCACCAACCAGCGGACGCAGGACAATACTCCGCCTTCTCGCCAAGACTGCACAAATTTTACTTCGATTTTCTCCACTCGTCACGTTATTCGGTCATGCGGCAGGCTTGGCATCGACCGGCACTCAAACAGGCTTGCGCGCCAAGAAGCAGTATAACGGGGTGAAAATCCCGGTTCTACCGCCTGCGACGTAGGCGTCGGCGGTCCGATCCATGAATCGGATGACATCCGCAGAACCTTTCGGAAACACCCTCAGCACTTCTGCCAGCCTCGATGCTCCGAAGAACGCCTTACGGCCCAACGGAACCCTTAGCAAGGCGCGGCCCGGCGTTCCGTGCCGGGTCTCTATGGGTCGATACCACGGCGTGGTTGG
>JAAXHI010000550.1 GCA_012270875.1 Candidatus Poribacteria bacterium
CGTCCACCTGAACTTTTAACGCGCGATCACGTTGCCCGGTGTATCGTTCGGGAAGTTCAAGAAGGTAGAGGCAGCCCACACGGCGGCGTTTTCTTAGATATAGCGTGGATTAAGGAAAAAATTCCGAACGCGCCTGAGCATATCCGTAGAAAACTGCCGAGCATGTACCATCAATTCAAAGAACTCGCCGACATCGACATCACACAAGAACCGATGGAGGTCGGTCCCACGACGCACTATATCATGGGTGGCATCCGTGTCGATGCAGACTCCCAAATGACAGCGGTTCCGGGACTCTTTGCTGCAGGCGAATGCGCTGCGGGTTTGCACGGTGCGAACAGGCTCGGTGGTAATTCGCTATCCGACTTACTTGTTTTCGGTAAACGTGCCGGTGAATACGCAGCACAGTTTGCGATGGAAAATGAGGCAATATCGCTTGAGGCATCAGAAATTGACGCAATCGCTACGCACACGCTGAAACCGTTCGAGAATCCGCCGGAAGATGACAATGGAGACAAGGTGGGTCCCTACGATATTCAAGCACAACTCCAAGATAAGATGCAGGAACTTGTAGGAATTGCCCGAAGTCAAGACAGCCTCACACAAGCCTTGGAGGAGATCCAAAATCTGCGCGAAAAAGCGGAGAGCGTTCACGCTATCGGCAACCGCGAATACAATGCCGGATGGCATACTGCACTTGATCTCGACTGCCTGCTCACAGTCTCCGAAGCGATTGCGCTTGCGGCATTAGAACGACGGGCAAGCATCGGCGCACACTCACGGGACGATCACCCAGAGAAAGAAGAACCCGGGGCAGGTAAATATAATACCATTATCAAAAAGGCAGACGATGGCACGATGGGGATCCGTCGGGAACCGGTTGACGAACTCCGATCCGATCTACAAGAAATCATAGACGAGATAGGGTAGCGTTGGGTACCTTTTCTAAATCGCAACTATTAGGTCGGTTTGGTTTCCAACTGCACCCAACCGCAAGGAAAGTTAAAAAGTGTAGTCAAGAGAACGTAGCCCGTAATGTAATGGAGGGCGGATCTACGGAAGAGAAGGTGAAGTTCCAAACCCGCCTCAACGAACCGCAAGGAAAATTAAAAATATGGCGAAAGCAACTTTTAGAATCTGGCGCGGTAACGCAGACGGTGCCGAATTTGTCGATTATGAGACCGAAGTCTCTGAAGGCATGGTGGTCTTAGATGCCGTTCACCGTATCCAAGCCGAACAAGCAAATGATATGGCTGTTCGCTGGAACTGCAAAGCAGGCAAATGCGGTTCCTGTTCCGCCGAAGTCAATGGGCAACCGAAATTGATGTGCATGACGCGCCTCAACGACATACCGCTCGACGAACCCGTTACTGTTGAACCCATGCGTGCGTTTCCGCTCATCAAAGACCTTGTTGCAGATGTGTCGTGGAACTTCAAAGTCAAAGAGAAGATGAAACCCTTTACGCCGCGTCCACCGGATGCTGAAGACGGTACATGGCGGATGGAACAAGAGGACATCGACCACGTCCAAGAGTTTCGGAAGTGCATT
The DNA here is from genome assembly GCA_012270875.1 of Candidatus Poribacteria bacterium. Classification (GTDB taxonomy): domain Bacteria; phylum Poribacteria; class WGA-4E; order WGA-4E; family WGA-3G; genus WGA-3G. The sequence goes on from JAAXHI010000550.1 coordinate 1,550, forward strand.
GAGTGCTTCCTCTGTCAAGATGTCTGTCACGTCCTTCGCGAACACGATCTTCACGACGAATTCATCGGACCGCGATTCTTCGTCTACGCCGCATCTTTGGAGATGCATCCCATTGATACCGAAAATCGGTTGGAGGAACTGAAAGACTCAGACGGCATCGGGTACTGTAATATCACTAAATGTTGCACGAAGGTATGTCCAGAGCATATCACAATTACGGATAACGCGATTATCCCGCTTAAAGAGCGTGTTGTTGACGAATTCTATGATCCGATAAAGAAACTCTTCCGTGTCTTTAGTCGTTAAATGGATGTCGTCGAACTATATCTAAATGGTAATGAATTCTGGTTGCTATTTTCAAACTGGTGTAACGTAGTCAGGACTTACGCAAATAGTTGACAT
>JAAXHI010000350.1 GCA_012270875.1 Candidatus Poribacteria bacterium
CGCCACCCCGTCACCCTCACCTCAATCCTCTCCCATCAAGGGAGAGGAGGCCGGGAGGTACAGACCTGGGACATAGGTAACACATAAACTGGGCACATGGGTAACACATTGTGGGATTGTAGAGGCAAACCCACAGGAGGGAGCTGTGTTGCCCTGGAAAGAGACGAGCGTCGAGTTGGAGCGGTTGCAGTTCATCGAGCGCCACGCCGCGGGGAGAGAGACAGTCGCCGAGCTGTGCCGGGAGTTCGGGATTAGCCGCAAGACGGGCTACAAGCAGATCGGTCGATATGAGGCCCACGGCGAGGAAGGGCTGCTCGATAGGAGCAGAGCCCCACATCACCACCCCAATGCCACACCCAGAGAGGTTGCTGAGCGGATAGTCGAGGCGAAGCGGGAGCACCCGACGTGGGGTCCGAAGAAGATCGTCGCACGGCTGAGTTCGGTTGAGCCCGATGTATCGTGGCCGAGCCCGAGTACGGCGGGCAGGATACTGGACCGTGCGGGTCTTGTGGGGCGTCGCAAGCGAGGACGTAGGGCTGCGCGCTGGACCGAGCCCTTTGCCCACGCCCTGCACCCCAACGACGTGTGGTCTATCGACCTCAAGGGCTGGTTCCGTACTGGTGACGGGAAGCGCGTCGATCCGCTGACGGTGCAGGACGCGATGTCTCGATACCTGCTGGTTTGCGATGGACTGGAGCGACCGGCCGGCGCTGATGTCAAGCGCTCATTGGAGCGGGCCTTCCGGGAGTATGGTCTTCCACGGGTGATACGTACTGACAACGGGCCGCCGTTCGCGGGGGTCGGGTTGGGGAGCCTATCGCCTGTGTCCGCGTGGTGGGTCAAGCTGGGGATAGTTCCGGAGCGGATCGAGCCGGGGCACCCTGAGCAGAACGGACGGCTCGAGCGGCTTCACAGGACGCTGAAGGCGGAGACGGCCAGTCCTCCGAGGGCCAACCGGAGGGGACAGCGGCGAGCCTTCGACCGCTTCAGGCACAGCTACAACGTGGAGAGGCCGCATGAGGCCTTGGGACAGCGCCCTCCGAGGATGCTGTACACGCCCTCGTTCAGGTCCTACCCCGCACGTGTCAGCTCGCCGGAGTACGGGTCAGGGGTCACGGTGCGCAGCGTGCGCAGCAACGGAGAGATCAAGTGGAAGGGAGAGCTGGTATTCATCAGTGCGTCTCTGAAAGGTGAGCCCATCGGCCTGGTGCAACAGGACGAGCGGACCTGGTCCGTGCAGTTCGGCCCACTGCTTATCGGCATACTGGATGACGTGCTAAGACGGGTCGACAAGACACCCGTCAAAGTGTTACCTATGTCCCC
>JAAXHI010000150.1 GCA_012270875.1 Candidatus Poribacteria bacterium
ATTTGGCGTTCTGAGGCTGCAGCTGCCTGGTTTGCTTGGATACCTTCTTGTGAACTGCTCTCGATAACTTCGCCGGTTTGTGTGGTATGGTTAACAACTATGTCCTGATTCACTGCAAGGGGGACACACTCCCCTTTAGCGGTGTCTTTGTATGATGGGGATTTTGGGACAAAAAGGCGGCGTTCAAGGAAATCTTCGTTAGAAACGATGGGTATTTCGATCTGAATGGGCTCATCGGTTTCAACGCCTTCACGGGTGAGATAGTCTCTGAATTGTGTCATAAAGTTTGCGCGGACGGCGAAGATGTTTAGGGTTTCGAGAAGTGGAAGATTGGGTGGATGTTTACCCTCAAGGGCGGCACTGCGTTTGAGGCTCATGTTCTTGCCGCGTAACCGGACACCTCTACCGAAGAGTTGGATAATCTGTGAACCTTCCTGTCTACCGATGTTGAGCAGTCCCATCGCAGTGACGCGCCAACTGTCCCAGCCTTCAATGAACTTTTTCGCGCCAATTAGGATGTTAATTGGACTGTTGGAAGTGTTGATGTGATTAAAGAGACTTTCCGTGAGTATATCTTCGGCATCCGTTTCAATGCTTGCATCGTCGCTATTGACGAGTTTTTTGAAGGCAGCGGTATCTCCAATATAGATGAGACCAAAATTTTCCGTTCCGTGAGTCGTTTTCAATGCAATTTCGCCTTGGGCGTTTCGGACATCTTGTAGGTGCAATGCGCCGCTTGTGTGGGTGTGAAATACCTCGTCAAGTATACCGCTATAGATTTGCGCTGGCGTTTCGCGAAGGTTTTTGAGATAATTGAGGCGGTTGTGGAAAACATCACGGCGGCTGTTATCGGATAAATCGGATAAGCCGGAATCGCCATTGAGGATCTTCTCAATTATATGGATTGCCCAGTTTTTATCGTTTTTTAGGAATCGATGCAGGAAACGGATAACGTTAAGGACATCAGAGCGTGATTGTCTGTTTTCGGTATAAACAGCGTTAACTTTGCTGCCGACGAATGCCCATAGTGGAGAGTCTAATCCATAGGTGCGAACAGCCTCGGTGTTTTGTTTGAAAAAGCGTCGCTGTTCATAAAAACTGAGGAGATTGGCTAAAAGGAGTGTTTGGGTTTGGGCCTCTTCATCTTGGCGGACGTTGAGGATCCGAAAATTCTTACCGTAGCCGTCACCGTAGAAATAGCGGTATGAGTAATCAAAGGCGATGGCTTTACCGTATTCCTCAACGAGATCGGCATTTTTTGCGGCTGCGAGTGCTTGTCCGAAAGTTGCACTGTATTCAAAGGTGAAGCCGGTTTCAGCGAGTGCTTCTCGGTAAGTTCGCCAGACTTTGCCTCCGCTGCCTTTATGTCCTTCATCTACAAAAATGAGGTTGTTTCCGTCAAATGCTTCAACCGGGACGCTCAAACCACCACCTGTTTTTTCCTCTGCTAATTTTGTTATTTCGATGACCTGTACTGCGTCATGCGTACTCGCCAAACGATTCCTTTCAATGTTAAAACGTTCACACCGAATGTCAGAGTTTGTGAGTTCGCGTATATGTTGGTCACTCAACCCTTGGTTGGGTGTGATAAGAATGATATGGTCAAGCGTTTCTTCGTCTTTGGCGTAGTGCAGGAATTGATGATAGTTGATGTGCATGATGAGGGTTTTGCCGGCACCTGTTGCCATCCAGAAGGCGAGTTTATCGAGGTCCGTGTTTGTGAAGTTTGTATCCATAGCGTCGCTGGGAGCTCTTGCGCTATTACGGGTTTGAACAAAAGCGTTGAGTTGTTTCAGGAGTTCCCGGGGTTTATTGAATTTCCAATCTAAAAGAATTTCGGTATAGAGGAGTGCGAGGTATTGGAAGTAGCGGAGGACGATCGGTTGTGTGCGTTTGTTGTTTATAGCGGACAGGTGCCGATTGATATTGTCGTCATAGGTTGGTAATTTCTCTTTCGTTCTGGGGTTTAGATTGGGGAGGGTGCTTAGAAAGTTGCAAAGTGCTGCATCTCCGCTTGGGTCGTGTTCTGCGTCGAATCTTTTGGTGTCGTTGAGCAGATCGCGCGTGGTTTTATATCCGAAGTGGCTGTTGAGCCATCCGTGTAGGGTGAGGTGGTTGTCGAGGGGGCGTGTGTTAGGCATCTTTGTCCTCCGTGTGTTTTGCGAGTTGGCGTGTCTCGTTTTTGAGTTGGTTGGTCAAGGTTTTGGCGGTGTCTTGTAGTGCTTTGGTGTCTTGGGGTGTGATGTCGATGGCTTGTTGTTGGTCGTTGATAGCGTTGCAGGTGGCGATGGTTTTTAGGATTTGTACGGCTTGTGCGATGGTTTTTAGGTCTCGTTTTTCGAAGGCGAGTTCCTTTGTGAATTCGTAGAGTGTGCTGAGTTCGGTGACGATATTTTCTTGGATGGCGAGGTCTGTTGCCCGGTAATTCTGAAAGTATTGTTCACGTGTTTTTTGGAAGAGTGCCTTGTA
>JAAXHI010000574.1 GCA_012270875.1 Candidatus Poribacteria bacterium
AAATGGATTTTGCGTAAGTCCTGTTGTTGTTTTTTCTTCTAAAATTATGTTAAAATGTCTTATTATATCGGTTTTTAGGCTAAATTTTAGTTTTTTTTAAACATTTTACTTGACAAAACGTTTTAACATAATGTATCATTAACGTTTGTATTATTTTATTCACTTCCATAAAAGGAGAGGAGAACAATGGAAGCCGAGTTTTTCGGTGAAACAGCGAATATTGAAAGTGTTGATCCATATATGGATGCAACATATCCAGCAGATGAGACAGAACCGCCAGAGAGTTGTTATAAAGGGAGCGATCAGAGTGCTTTAACGAGTTGGCTCCGAAGTGTAGCAGGCCACCGCTTATTAACCCGCGAGGAAGAAGTTGACCTGGCGAAGCGGATTGAAGCCGCGGAGGCAAAACCACTTGATGAACTACTGCAAGTACTGGTGAAGAAAGATCTATTATCGCCCGAGACGAAAGTGGCACTGGTGACAGAGATGGAAGCCAGTGAAGATAAACCACGAGAAGCACTCGATGAATTATTGGAAGAATTAGGGAAAAACGACCTATTATCCGATGAGATGATAAAGGAACTGGCGGAACGGATTGAACCGGGTGGAGATGAAGCACGAAAAGCATTAGTAGATGAACTATTGAGCGTTTTAGTGCAACCTGACACATTACCCGACGCGGAAAAAACAGGACTCGTGAGACGCATTGAAAATGCTGAAGCGGAAGCACGAAGGTTCCGAGATGAACTCGTCCAGGCGAATCTACGACTCGTTATTTCTATCGCCGTTAAGTACCAAGGACACAACGTCCCGCTCGAAGATCTGATTCAAGAAGGGAACATCGGACTGATTAAAGCCGCAAGCAAGTTTGATTATCGGAAGGGTTTTAAGTTTAGCACTTACGCCATCTGGTGGATCAAACAGGCAATTATGCGGACGCTCGACAACTTCTCGCGCTCAATTCGACTCCCCTCTTACGTCGTCGCGAAGATGAATAAGTTCGACGCTGTCTACGCGGCGCTCTGTCAAGAGCTCCAGCGCGAACCACGGCGCGAAGAAATAGCCGAAGCCTTAGACCTCTCCCTCGTGCAGGTCGAAGAAATTTTGACGTTTAACGCCGATGCTATTTCAATGGATTTACAACTCAGTGACGAACGCTCTGCCGCAACATTAGGTGATTTGATTGAGGACCCCGCAAATAGCGGTGAGGAAGGACCTATCGCAGAAATGATCAACAAAGACTTGATCGCACAATTTCTTGATAGACTCCCCGACCGAGAACAGAAAGTACTGAGGATGCGGTTTGGACTCGAAGATGGTGAACGTAAAACGTTACGCGAAATCGGCGAAGCCTTAGCTGTTACCCGAGAACGGGTTCGGCAGCTTGAGATAGAGGCGATTAAACGATTGCGCGTTCTGTATGACGAAATGGGTGAATTCCAGTCAGATCATTCTTGGGTAAGAAAAACAGCTGCATAAACATTACGCACGGAAGGCGACTATGAAGAACTTCTTGAAAAAGCTTTCGGGAAACGAAACCCCTTTGCTTGCAGTGACAGAAGCCGCGCAAGAGAAAATTCATGCAGTCATACAAGCCGAAGAAGCCGAAGTCGAAGGACTCCGTATTAGCATTCAAGGCAAAACTGCTACCGCATTCCAATACAGTCTCGGTTTAGCAACCGAAGCACAAGCGGGTGATATTGTTGTTGAATGTGAGAGCTTTAACGTGCTTGTCGATGCCGAAAGCGCACCGAATCTCAAAGGTGCTGTGATTGATTATGTTGATGACCTGAATGCCAGCGGGTTCAATATCGAGAACCCAAACACGCCAGCGTGGGACAATCCGAAGGCGCAGCAGATTCAGGAACTCATTGATGAACGCATTAACCCGGCAGTCGCTGCACACGGTGGACAGATAGAATTGCTGAATGTTGAAGAGGATTCCATCTATATTCACATGGGAGGCGGGTGTCAAGGGTGTGGCATGGCGAATGTCACTCTTAAACACGGCATCGAAGCGATGATTCAGGAAGTCTTTCCCGAAATCAAACATGTAATTGATACGACCGATCACGCTGCTGGGGATAATCCGTATTATTCCCCAAGCAAAGGGTAAGACAGCAAAGGTTAAAAAAGACGGGCGGATCAAACGATCCGTCCATTTTTATTTAACTTGACACAACACTCGCACCGAGGTTGTTCGCCTGCGTAATAAAACAGGTACCGCCGTTTGGCAGCGTTTTCAGGAATGCTTCGGTTTCCTGCTTGAGTCTATGAATATCCTCGGCGATCACACAAATCGCTGGTCCCCAACTACTCACCCCCGCTCCGAATGCACCGCTATCGCGTAAATAGTCCAACGTCAATTGAAGCTCAGGACCCTGTGCATCAATTTCTACCCTTTTCCACCCAAACGTCTGAATATCATTCAAGGCTTCTCCAAGAGTGTTCATATCCCGTTCGATGAGCGCGGGAAGTATCTGAAGCAGTAGGATGTGTGAAAGTTTCTGCGCAACCCATTCCGGCTGCGGACATAACGTACGAAAGAGTTCTATCTCCGCATCACCATAAATTCTTGAACAGTTCGGCATCACAATCAAAAGCGGTAATTCTGGGAATGCATAACGAAGTAAGATAGGCGGTGGCGGAATATCACCAACAGCAGACGAGGGTAGGAATGAAGCCTTCTGTTCAGGGTAACGATGTCCACCATCTACGATGAACCCACCCGTATCAAACGCTGCGACACCAATACCTGAAGTGCCACCGCGCCCGACAATCTGCGCCAACTCACGCACACTTAGCCCGAATTGATACAACATATTGACAGCCTGTGCAATGCCGAGCGAGAGTTGGGTTCCCGACCCGAATCCGCAATGCATCGGGATTTCAGATTCAAATGTTAACTTAATACCGGGAAATGGATAGGTCTGTTGAAGTTGGTGGAGAACAGCAATGGCGCGCTCACGGTACACAGAAGTGGCAACATCAATGTTCGTTGCTCGCTCAGCGATAATTTGGAAATTGGGCTTTGCAATTGCGAGACCGAACCCTCCATCAATTCGTCCCAATGCGCCGTTCAAATCAAGCAGCGAAAAGTGTAAGCGGGACACGGTAGTAATTTCGACGTGGTGCATAGTTGTGTCGGACTGCTTTAGTTTTGTGGTGTGATTTATGGAACAGATCGGAGAATCGGGTAACAGTTTTTAGTGGGCATTTCTATCCACGACGAGTTGAAGGGCACCGCTACCAAGGATAACGTAATTTGTTGATACCCTATCGCGATGCAGTGTAGACCCCCGGGTGTATCCACTTGTACCTACCTGCTTCGCAGTGTTCATCACAGACATTACGGAAGTTGGCAGATCAGAGAATTCCTCACCTTGAACCGTCAATCCAGGTTGGCTAACGGAAAGTTCAAAAATAATATCGGTATTACGCTCGCTCTGCTGCAAAATCTTAACAAGCTGATTGATGTTTTTCGGACGGAAGTTAAGCGGCGCACGTGAACGCTGCCACTGTCTGTCGGTTGTTGCGTTCATTGCCAAAAGCGTAACAAGTCCATCGGAAGCATCGTTCGGAATCGTAATTGTCCCCATCTGCGTTATTGGGTTGTCAAGGTAGGGTCGCAAAGTTACCATAACTTCAACCGTCTCACCCGGACGATAGCGTTGTTTATCAACCCAAAGCCTTTCAATCAATGCGCTTCGCCGTTTATCCTCTAATTTCAGATTAAGTGCCATCTTTTCAAACGCAATGGGTGTATAAGAGTTATTGCTCAACTGTAAAAGCGGCGGTCTGAGAACATTCGTGATGCCATACGTAGACAAACCTCCGGAGGAATAAACGTTTTTATAAACGATTTCACGAGATAGGAGTCCCGGTTGTTCTTTCAAGGTGATCGTCGCGTCGATGGTAAGCGTATGGTCAGCCGCAACAAACGCTAATGATTGGACGAGGGATTCCGCCCCTGTCTCAATATAGACTGGCGTAAAACTACGATGTCGAATTACCTCATAAAACTTGCGATGACGCACGCCATCAGCGGTTTCCATATTAAGCGTTACCGGAATATAGGGCGGATGCGAACCAGTGGTCCCAGCAATAGCGGCTTGCCGGTCTTGTACTAAGGTGCCGATGATTTGCGTTGCGGACGCTACTTTGGAAGATCTATAGCGACCCGGCATGATGAAGTGGACATAGCCACCAGAAATCGGCAGGTTGATATTACCCTCCCCATTTCTTGAATGCCCATAAGCAAGGAGTTGATCCCCATCAATATAGGTAATCGTCCCATAGCCGAAAGCGGTATAATCACCCCGCGCGTATGAGATACCGACAATCTGTCCTTGCTCAACCGGCGATTTTTTAATCGGACTTCCACCGCCTGATGCCTCAAGCGGCGTGAGGTTAAATTTGTCAAACAGCGGCTTGTAGAACCGCATAGCCTCAGAATTAATCCCGGACATGGCGACCGGCACTGTTAGTTGTTCTGACAGACCATCCGCTTGAAAACTATCAAAAGACTGGCGTGGATATATACTGCTGTTATTAGGAAAGAGAGTAGGGATCGTATCAATGCCCGCTGCTGCTGTTGATGGGTCAAAATTAAACAGTTGCGTACCGTGATAGTTTAAATTAGGTCGCATGCCGTATTCGGTAACTTTTACCATGAACTCAATAGGTGTTATACCGAACAGGTTTGCATGCTCACGCTGATTCCGATAACTTCGCGAGAGGGCACCCATGAGTCTGCCATTAATATACGTTGGACTTCCACTCATCCCACCGGCAGAACCCGTTTTTTTAAAGTTATCGCTCAACCCTTTTGCCCATACGATATGCAAACCGGGGAAACGATCGTAATAGATACTCACGACCTCAAAATCGAACGCCTCAACCTTTGTCCCAGAGAATACGGTGTAACCTTTACCCTTCATACCGGGTTTTACTTCAGACAACGGCATGAACTTCTCGGCATCCCACGCAATCTGCGCTTGGACGTGATAGACCGTAAAACAGAAAACGACACAGGCAAAGAGATAGACCCTTTTCATCAATCTTCGGGCAGGAGACCCCATCCTTTAGGTTGGGGAGGAATGCCCGCTCCTATAGTAAAAGTTGAGGCGTGTCAGCACTCTAAAATCAGACTGCTTCGCCCCTGTTGTTAATCGTTTGTTTCCCAGACTGTATATTGAAAACAAACCCTTTGCATTAACGCCAGCAAGGCGCGTTAGACCGTATTTGACATGCCTAATCAATGTATTTTTAACTAAGCCTTGACCTAAGACAGTGCCGCCCACTCGCCCGCGTTTACGAGCTTTCGCCTCCTGTTCCCTATGCAATCCTCTCCGTTTTATTGGTATCGGGGAGACACATATTAGCTCCGTGTTATCAGGAGCACCCGAACCGCCAACAGTGTAATATGCTAAGCACCAACTATCTACACAATGGGCATCAAATGTTTCGGATAGCTTCTTTGAAGACTTCTTAAGCCCTAATCTATCTCGTATCTCTTTCGTTTCGTATCCTCGAAGGGTTCGCAACTGCCACCGTTTTCGGATTTCCGTATAGAACCACTGCTTACCAACCTCAAGGGGACTGAACGATTGATTCCACTTCTTCGCACGTTCTATCGTCGGTGCCTTAATATCTTCTACACAGACGTGTGTCACAGGATAGAGTTTTGAGAGCCAGTCAAGTATCCTTAGTTTCCAATCCCACCTCGCACGTGTGCCTGCGGGTAGTTTTTCTTTTCCCGCATTACGGTTCTTTCTGTGCTT
>JAAXHI010000294.1 GCA_012270875.1 Candidatus Poribacteria bacterium
TTCACATTGAGCAGTTGAAAGTGGAAGAAAAAAGACTTATTCTTTTGTGAGTTTTTTCGCATTCACAGGAGGATAAGATGGCGCGTGTTCGGGTAGAGCGTTTGGATCATCTTGGTGTTATCGCAGGTGTTATCAAGGAGTTAGGGATTGTTGAGTTGATTGATTCGCGCATTGATTCGGATGAGCAAGAGGCGATCACGACAGGCGAAGCGATTTCGGGCATGCTTCTCAATGGTCTGGGATTTTCGGATCGTCCGATGAGCTTGACCCCGCAGTTTTTTCAGAACAAGCCCTTAGATGTGTTGTTTCGTCCCGGTGTAGTCGCCAGTCACTTTAATCGTTTCAAGTTAGGTCGTAGCCTGGACAAAGTCTTTGCGTATGGGTGTGATGCCTTATTCAGTGAAATCAGTTTGGCTGTTTGTCGTCAAGCAGGCGTTGATCTTCGGTTTCACAGCCTGGATACGACCACCTTTTCCTTGACGGGTGCTTATGTGCCCGACAGCGATGAATCCGCTATTGGTATTGTGCGTGGCTATTCAAAAGATCATCGTCCCGACCTGAAGCAAGTGGTTTTGGAGACGATTGTCAGTCAAGATGGCGGTATCCCATTGCTGTGTAAAAGCTGGGATGGCAATGCGTCTGATACGAAGATTTTTGAAGCGCGTGCGGCAGATTTAATCACACAGTTTCAAGACGCCGATGCGCCGCGCTATCTCGTAGCAGATGCCAAACTTTATACCAAAGACAATGCGGCCAACTTGTCGGGTTTGTCTTTTATCACGCGCATACCCGAAACGATCAAAACAGTTGGGCAGGTCATCAAACAGGCTTGGGAGCAGGACGCTTGGCAAGTGATAGATCGCTCGCTGGCCTATCAGGGCTTGATCCTGTCTCATTATGGGATCACGCAACGCTGGCTCATCGTCTATTCTAAGCAGGCAGAAAAACGGGCAGAAAAAACAATGGCAAAGGCACAAAAACGGGAGTATGACACAATACAAAAAGCACTCTTTCATCTTCAGGCACAACGATTTAACACCCAACAAGACGCGCAAAAAGCCCTCTTGTCCGTCGCCAAAAAGTTAAAGTATCATCGCATCGGCCACACGCAGATACAACAGCATATTCGCTATGCCAAAAAGGGACGGCCTACCCCCGAAACACCCATCAGAGATATTCGCTTTCAAATCACAGCGGATATTTCACCCGATAAAGAAAAAATCCAAGTGATCCGACAGCGCAAAGCTACTTTTGTCATCGGCACCAATATCTTTGACGAACACCTAAGCGAGAAGGACATTATACAAGCCTATAAAGGACAACGCGCAGTTGAAACAGGCTTTCGGTTTTTGAAAGATCCACACTTTTTTGCCGCATCCCTCTTTCTGAAAAAACCGACACGCATACAAGCCTTACTCACCGTCATGACCTTGGCTCTGCTCGTCTATGCTATTGCCCAACGCACAATGCGGGCATGCCTGTCACAGCAACACGACACCTTACCCAATCAAATTGGTCAGCCTACAAAGCGTCCCACTTTGCGATGGCTCTTTCAAATCCTTGATGGCATCCATCGCGTAACCTTGCATACACACACAAAGACAGATACCATGATTGAAGGGCTCACTGACATTAGAATCAAAATCCTCAGACTCTTTGGCACACAAGTCTGTCAAATTTATCAAATTTATCACCCTTAGACCTGCTCAATGTCAA
>JAAXHI010000231.1 GCA_012270875.1 Candidatus Poribacteria bacterium
GCTCCGTTATAGTTGATAGCATCACCCTGGCCTGCCAGCTCGAGTCCTTTTTTAAGAGATTCAACCCCGGGCATGATTTCTTCACCCTCCCCGGAAGTCACGGAACGGAGATTATCCCTGATCGCTGTGCTGTCGAAGCTTCCGGCCATCTGGGCCGCGAGCGCAAGCGCAACCGTCGCGTCATAGGCTTCCGCAAGAAAAGCCGCATTGGGATACCGGTTGTATTTCGCATTAAAAGCCTCTTTGAGATCATCGGAAATTTCAACCGGGCCTGTTCCCTTTGAGCCTTCTATGGGGTCCGGCGCAATCCCCTCACTGTCGGCATGGCTCTTCAGTTCGTTCAAAAACTCCTCGGATTTCGTGGAGTCCGTAAAGTAGTATTTTTCGAACTTCTTGTCAGTTATCAGTTTTTTAAGCGCGTCTCTCACGCTGTTCGGAAAATCTATCACTAGAAGCGCTGTACCGCCGGTGAGACTGTCTGCCATATCTACCGTCATGGACTCTTGCACGGTTCCCGTGTATTCATCCGTGAAATCTTTCTCAAGTCCTGCGGAATAGCTGTCTCCTTCGTCGTACAGAATGCTTATTTTGTTTATACCGTTTTCACTGATCAGGTCAGCAAGAACCTTTCCCTGAACAAGATCCGGAAGGGCCATGCGAAACATGAAATCCATGTCCTCGGCGTCCCTGATGTGGGTTGCGGTGGATCCGGGGGAGATGAAAGGCACTTTTTTCACCCCGGCAACCTTTTCCGCGACCGGTTCCGCTATCGCACTTCTTGACGGTCCGACAAACGCGGAAACACCTTGTTCGATAAGCCTGTTCGCCGTCTCGACGGCAACATTTTCAGGGGCGTCGGCATATATCAGTTTTACATCCATGCCGTTTACCCCTCCGGCCATATTTATATGGTCAATTGCAAGCTCAACCACTTTTTGAATCTCCACCGTGTCACTCCATCCCTCATAATCACCCAGATAGCCGATCCTAAGCTGTTCGCCCTCATCACTGTCACCGCAGGATGACAGGACGACGGCGGACATAAAAATCAGCGCAAGCACAGCGATCCCCGATACGCGTCCAAGCAGCTCGGTTCCGCTTCGGATTTTCAGAATAGACATTTGATAAAAACCTCCCGATCAGATTGTATTGATCCTCAAAGAAATCACTCTAAATCATGATCATATAGAAAGTTTTTAGGGATTGCAAGAAACTCAAGTCGGACTCTTTTGGCGGCTGATCGCCGCTCCCGACTTCAACGGTTTCACGGAAGGAACCGACATTTGCCCGCCGAGGTCGGGAGAAGTTCTATACATGAAACTGCTCTTTTTGGAACTCCCGTCTGATCTTGTTGAGAGCGTTTTTCTCTATCTGTCTTACCCGCTCTCTTGAGATGCCGAATTTACGGGAAAGTTTCTCAAGAGTTTCGGGAGAATCGGTTAGAACACGTCTTTCGATGATGTACCTTTCTCTGTCTTTTAGGTTCACTAAGACCTCTTCTATTTTTTTCGCCACGAGAGGTTGGGTCTGGGAATCTTCAAGAAACTGTTCCTGATCGAACGTGTCCCCCAAAATGTCAAGGTAGGTGCGTTCCGTACTTCCTTCCACGTTCGCGTCAAGAGACAAGTCTTTCCCGGACATTATACGGTCCATCTCGATTACCTGGCTGTCCGGCACATCAAGTTCTCTGGCTATCTCGGAGTAAACGTCCTCTCCCATCTCCGCTCCGGTGGCTTCGATCTTGTTTTTCGTTGACCTCAGTTTGTAGAAGAGCTTTCTTTGCGACTGGTTCGTCCCGACTTTCACCAAGCTCCAGGTTTTCATTATGTGGTTCTGTATGTATGCCCTTATCCACCAGACCGCGTATGAGATGAGCCTGTATCCCTTGGTTGGATCGAAGCCTCTTACGGCCTTCATAAGTCCTATGTTGCCTTCCTGGATGAGATCCATGGTGTTCACGTTGTAGTTTTTGTACTCGTTCGCGATGCGCACGACGAACTTCAGGTTTGATATGATCAGTTTCCTGGCGGCCTCAAGATCTCCAGTTTCCCTGTGCCTCATAGCGAGTTCGTATTCTTCTTCCCTGCTCAAAACGGGGTAGTTCCTGATCTGCGCCAGATAGCTCTGCAGGGAGTTTGAGAGTGCGGGAAGAGATGAACCCGCTTTCTCCGGCTTCTTTTTTTCTTCTTTTTCTCCGGCCATTTTTACTCGGTATCAGATTTGTTGACTGTTTTTCT
>JAAXHI010000260.1:0-1287 GCA_012270875.1 Candidatus Poribacteria bacterium
CAACCGCCTTCACTGTTCCGAAATCGCGGCGATGGAACATTTCAAGACATCGCTAAACAGACCGGACTCACACACGCAGGGGTCGGACGCGGATGTGCTTACGGCGATTACGATAATGACGGCGATCTTGATCTACTTGTAAGCAATAATGGCGTTATCAAACATTACAGCAAGATATGGCTCCTACGTAACGATAGCACACCGTCATATAACTATCTCCGAGTGAAAGCACTTGGCACCCACAGCAATCGCGACGGCATCGGGGCAAAGGTTCGCGTTACATCCGGCGATAGCGTCCAGCAACAGATGGTTCGCACCGGTAGCAGCTACTGTTCCCAAAGTGAAATGGTATTAACCTTCGGGTTGAAGAAAAATGAGACAGTGGCACAACTCGAAATTCTGTGGACCTCCGGTGAAATAGACCGGTACGTAGAACTCAAAGCGAATCAACTTATAGAGGTGACCGAAGGAGCATCCGAACAATGAAACCGCGAATATATGGATGCCTCTTTTTAATCGTTTTAGGGTGTATGAGCGGTTGCCAAGGTAACGGAAACACACCTGAAAAAAAAACGACGACCTCTACAACAGCCTTAAAATCGACGACGCTACCCTCTGCACAAGACTATAACAACAGAGGGACGGCTTACCAACAAGCAGGTAGACTCCACGAGGCAGCATCGGCTTATCAACAGGCTATTGAGCTGAAACCGACGTTGATTCAGGCGCATCATAATTTAGGCACAGTATACGTCATGCAGGGGAAACTTGCTGAAGCGATCGCTGCCTATAAACGTGTTATTCAGTTACGTCCTGACTTAGCGGAGGCTTATGTCGATTTAGGCAGAGCCTATGGATTCGCCGGACGGCTTGATGAGGCCATCACCGAGTATCAGAAGGCACTCACACGCGACCCGACACTCGTCTACGCACACTACGGAATCGGTCTCGCTTACAGACATAAAGGTATGTTCTCGGAAGCCATCGCTGCACTCAAACAGGCGATGACCCTGCAACCCGATTTCCCCAACGCGCTGATGCAGCTCGGCCTCGTCTATCGAGAAACAGAACAATTCACCGAAGCAATCGAAACTTTCACTGCAATTACGCAAATCTATCCTAAAAACGCAGAAGCGTATCACGAACTCGGTGTATGCCATACAAAACAAGGGGCATACCCCAAAGCCATCAAGGCTTTTGAAAGTGCTTTACAACTCAACCCTGAAGCAGTTGAGACACAGAACCTGCTCCGAGTCGCGCAAGCACGCGCAGCGCGTCAAAAGTAGT
>JAAXHI010000260.1:1384-4712 GCA_012270875.1 Candidatus Poribacteria bacterium
TTACGTGCCACAATTTCCCGTATCCCGCTTGAAAATCGTTTCAATAGTAGTGGGACAAAGGGTATGTACGGGATTCTTATGAACTCCAAAGGAGGAAAAAAATGCGTCAGATTATGTTTTTTATTTTAATAATAGCAGTGTTCTCCGTATCAACACTGTTCGTGAATGCCGCCAATATTGAAGACGGTCTCTGGATGTATCTACCAATGAATGAGGGGGCAGGGGAGACGGTCACAGACCACGGTCCTAACAGTTTCGACACAGAACTCAGTAAAACCGCACCGAAATGGGTGGATGCAAAACACAATGACATCGGAAAAGCAATGGAATTTGATGGGAAGGCAACCTACGTCAAAATCGACATGGCAGGTCAAAAGAAGGACATCGACTCGCATTTTGACGATAAAAAAGGGATGACCATCTGCGCATGGGTGAAACCGATAAAGACCGGCACAGATGCTCACGGACAGACCCGTCAACCCATCGTCATGAAAGGGGCTGGCGGTCAGTGGGAGTTCGCGCTCTACGTCTATGATAACTTCGGTGCCGGGATGTCCGTCTGGACCTGTCCCGGTGCGGGTGTTTCCGAACCGAGCACCGCAGGTACTGCACCACAAGGTAAATGGACCCACCAATGCGGCACATTTAAGTTGAAAGAGGGCGTACGCGTCTACGTGAATGGGGAAAAAGATCCCGTCGCAGAAGCCGGTGATAACGGCAACGGACCCTGCGAAGCAGGCGAGCGTCCGGTCTTCATCGCACACCGCGAAGATGGACAGTGGCTAAATGCTGTTATCGCTGAAGTCTATATGTGGGACCGCGTCATTGATGTTGATGAGATGAGTCTCGCTATGAAAACAATCGGCGGATTGGCGGTTCAGCCCGGAGGGAAACTCACAACCACCTGGGGCAACATGAAACGCCGCTGATCACTTTCAAAGGGGTAGGTGGAAACCTACCCCTTCCTTTTTCCATTCCTAAAACGCTCCATCTTATTCCCCAAAATGGCTCGCAACCAGTGTTAAATCTAAGATATTCACCACATTGTCCCCATTAACGTCAGCAGGTATATCCCCCGTCTGCCCAAAATTCGCCGCTACCGAAGTCAAATCCAGAATATTGATAACACCGTCTTTATTAACATCCCACGGCGGTGTTAGTGGTTCAACGATCTCACCATCTTCGGTCCTCACAAGAAGGGCTGTTCCTATACCACTCGAAAGGATGACCTCACTTAACGAAAGCGTCGATGCCTTTACAGCGACCACCTCAAACGTTACCGTCAATAAGGTGCCTTGTGCCGTATCCGTTGCCACCTGAGCTGTCGAGGCAAGCGTTATCTCGTCCGTTCCAATAACCGCTGGAACAGTAAAGATGTCGCCGGGAAGGTAAGTTCCCTGTTCCCATGAGATATACTGAAGCGCAGCCGAATCGAATTGAAGCGATACCTGATAACCCGCTACGTTTTGAGCGTTAGCAATATCAACAGTAATACTAAACCGTTCACCAACACCAGGAGACTCAATCGAGGCAGGCATTATACTCACAACAATCAAAGGGGTTTGAACGCGGAGGAGCCTCGCAAGCGCATCAATTTCAACGGGGTTCTGAAGCAATATATGAACGTCCGGATCATTAATGAGTTCCTTAACGCCTGCATCCTCCTTAAGGAGCAGGATGAATCTATCCTCAATCTCTGGAACAATTGCTTTCAGTAGATCCGGATCCTCTGCCACCAACTTGATCGTAGCCGGTTGCAAAAGTGCCTGCGTATCTGGATGCTTGAGTATTATGAGAACATCAGGCAACAACTCCCGAATATCTTCGCGTTGAAAAAGCACTTGATACCTATCAAAAATCAGCGGCGCGAGTACCGCAGCCTCTATTTCAAGTAGATTCGCAAGTTCGTCAATCGCTTCCGGATCTTGAAGCAGCATTTGAACATCCGAGTCACTGAGTAACGTTTGGATATCAGCATCCTCCTTCAAAAACGTTATAAACTCGTCACTAATATCCGGTATGAGCGTCTTGAGGATGTCCGGATCATCCAGCACTGCGTTTATCGTCGCGGGCGTTATTAGGGGTTGGTTTTCCGGTTTCTTGAGTTCAATCAGAACGCTCGGCAATACCTCTCGGACATCTTCGCGTTCCAGTACCGCTTGGTGCTTTTGGAACACCCGTTCAGCGAGTGAAAGCTCTTGCCCAGAAACCTGCATCGCGCAAACCAAACACCCGCCCAATATAAAAAGAGCAAATAGACGTTTTAATAAAATACAAATCATAGAATTTTCGCTGGCGAGGTTTGCAACCTCGCCATATTTTTTAAAAGTCAGGTTATAACCCTACCCATTCTAAGCCATTACTTCTTCAGACGTTGGATTTAGTTTAAACCCACCTGCCATAATATTGTTATAAGGTTCTTCCGGCGCACGTCCGACAGGACGCATCTCTGGCGTGTGATACCCAAATCGAACTGCTTTCCGCCACTGATCCGTCCTATTAACTTCCGACCAATGAATGAGACAGTAACTGAAGAAAATCACATCGCCTGCTTTCGCTGGAATCGGGATTGAGTCAATGAAATCCGGGTGAAACTTATCAGTCGGCAAATGTGGAGCAGTCCCCTCACCCGTGATGTGTTCCCGCGGTCCCTCTTTATGGCTACCCGGGACAACCCGCAAAGCACCGCTTTCAAACGGAGCATCGTCAAGATGAACAAGGCAATCAACAAAATCGAGTCCATCGTGCGGATAGAACGGATAATCCTGATGCATCGGGAACGGGGTGCCTTTTTCCGGCGGTTTCGCATGTAGCACCGTATGATGCCACTGGATCGTATCACCGATAAGCGATTGCACAGCACCCGTCAGGCGTTCGTGGAAGATGACTCGACCCCATGTCGCCGAATAGAAGTGCGGATTGTGCATAAAGACCGCCTTCGTCGTCTGCTGATCCTCTTCCTTAAGGTAGCGTGTACGCCAAGGTCCCGGCCAACCGATTGTCTCTTGTCCCCAATTATTAATAATCTGCACCATCTCTGATGCCAATTCTTTCGTCTCCTCTGACGTGAAAAGTTGGTCAACCTTGAGATAGCCGTTCTCACTGTAAAAGTCAACCTGTTCTTGCGTTAGCATGTCAATCTCCTTATTGCTATTGAATCTACGCGTGTAAGTGGCAGAAAATGTCGGTTATTCTAAATTCTACTTCACAACCCCATATTTTGTCAACTTTCTTTACGTAAATGCAGAAACATCCAATTTTTCTGTATGAAGTTTAAGAAAATAAATCGGTAATTCCATATCTTCCCCAGGCCCGGTAGGTTCGGTTT
>JAAXHI010000260.1:4729-7315 GCA_012270875.1 Candidatus Poribacteria bacterium
ACCGAATTAATAAATTAATCTTCATTAAGAAGGATCTCCAAACCCTGACACTTCCTGACAACCGACTGCTGACGGCTGATAGCCAATAGGTTAACGATTCAATACATCTAATTCAGCACGAAAACGCCTTTCACTGGCAGCAAGCAAATCTTCAATGACTTTCTCCGCACTCCCAGACTCCGCGATAAGGGATCCCATCTGCTCAACTGCAAAAGATTGAACATGGCTAAAACAATTCTTAGAAGACTTGTCAAGGTGGTTCCCAACATTTAAACTCAGCACTAACAAAAGCGCGCGCTCCAATCTTTCGATGCGCTCGTCCCGCGCTTTAAGTTCTTCCAACATATCCATTTGATTTTCCAGTCCAGTCCTTGTTATCCCCCTACGAAGAGGTGGGAAGGCGGCAAACATACACACGCGGTGCTTCGCAGTGCCACCCAAACCGGTATCATAGAGTATACCAAAACATCAAAAAATTACCAAGATTTACGTATTGCTTCTCAAAGTCCCCCTGATAAGGGGATTTAGGGGGTTTCTTCCATAAGGTTAAAGTCCCCCTGATAAGGGGGATTTAGGGGGTTTACAGTAGAATCCAAAAATATGTGTTTACACTTCGCGGTAGAACCCCACATTATACCTTCGTAGGGGCTGGGTTGCCCAGTCCCTACGATCCTGCCAGCGTGTGCAAATAATTATGGGATTTACTATAAAACTAAAAAATCTACCATCGCGTGCTAAATTCGCGTAAGTCCTGTTAATATCGCTTAACTCACAAAAAATAAATTTGCACTTCTAAATTATATATGTTATCATAAATAATGTAAATATAAATATATATTTCTAAATAAATTGAAATAAAATTACTTTACTAATGTTTTGACAACTTCGTTCAGAAATCAATTATCTCAGTTTTTGGGTATCCGTTTTGGATGCCTAACGGGATACAACTTAGCGTGAAAATTTTAGAAAAGGAGTTCAAAAAATGACGATTTATACACGGAACGGAGAAGAGTATCTTGTAACGAAAGATTGGTTGGGACGCGACCTACACATCCCAATGAATATCGTTGCAGACGCTATCGTCCGCGCTGCCGACGACGGTTCGGATGCCGATCAGATTGAGGCATACATACTCAATACAATGTTAGTGCGTGGATTAACCAACACCGAGGGAGAAGCGGTTCCGTCTGCTGAAGAGATTGCCTCAGAAAATGTCGAAAGTAGCGAACCCCTGACACTCGTCATTAATGACGAGACGTACTATTTCAATACAGGTCCGTTGAAAACGCTCACCGATTTGGCAGTCTGGATATCTGAAACCCTGAATCAAACACTGGAACACATCACCGAGACCCACATCGCGCAGTTAGAAGCGGATTTAGAGAAGGCAGGATTCCCACAAGGCAACATAACGTTGAAAATCAAAATGTGAAAGTGACGGAAGTAATGTGGCTATAGTGGATTTAAAAAAAAATCCAAAATTACGTCACATTCCCCCGTCACCCGTAGCTTCTGCACGTCACATGTGACGTTTTAAACGTCACATCGCGCCGCAGCAGGACCGATTCCGAAATCACACCTATGGCTGTGTAATCTGGGGCATCCGCGATTCAGACAAATAGAATGTCACACTTTCCGTGGTAACATTTTTTTCAACAAGAGGTCGCACGAAAAATGCCTCTGACTGCTCTATAAAATTTCATAGCAAATTTCATAGCAGCTTTTAACGATCCTACTACGAAAACCGCCAAAAACCCAGTCATGGAGTGGACTCCCCGCACTTCATAAAATTCACAACTTCCCGACTTTGCTATGAAATGCTATGAAAACTGTGAAATTTACACCTTTTTTCGGCCTCCCGATCTATCCCATACAACCGATAGAAAACCGAAAATGAATCCAAGGACAAAAACTTTACACACCCTTTGTGAAACTGACAAACGAATGCTTGCATTAATTCACAATCTGTTGTATCATATTCGCATCTTGTATCAAGGAGAAAACATAGCAATGAGCCTTTTGGGAATTGATGTTGGCACAACAGGATGCAAAGTCATCGCATTTCGTGAGGATGGGACGCTGCTCGCACAAGCGTATGGCGAATATCCGTTAACCCATCCGCAACCCGGTTGGTCGGAACTCGACGCAAATATCGTCTGGGAAAACATCGCAACCGGTATTCAGCAAGTTGCAACACAAACAAAATCCGACCCGATTGAAGCAATCAGCGTCGCTTCGCAGGGTGAGGCGGTGACACCGGTATCCGCCACCGGGCAAATTTTAGCAAACGCGATTACAACTTTCGACGCGCGTACAACAGGCATCTGTGACGAGTTAAAGCAACACATAACACCGCTCGAAGTGATGCAAATCACTGGAATGCCGATCAGCGACATTCATACCCTTCCAAAACTGATCTGGATACAACGGAATCAACCTGACATCTATCGACAGGTATCGAAATTCCTCGGCTTTGAGGATTTTGTCTACTTCAAACTCGGTATTCCACCAGTGGTAGACTATTCCCTCGCCGCACGCACGATGGCTTTCGACATTATCGACAAATGCTGGTCAGAAAAGATGCTC
>JAAXHI010000260.1:7366-19144 GCA_012270875.1 Candidatus Poribacteria bacterium
AAGGTCGCTGGCGAACTCGGTCTCCCGCAAGGTGTCGTCTGTGTTACCGGTGGACACGACCAACCTTGTGGTGCTTTAGGTGCCGGGATTATTCGGAGCGGTGAGGTGATGGACGCAACCGGCACCGTTGAATGTATCGCACCTGCCTTCACGGAACCGGTCATCAACCAACAGATGATAGACGGGAATTTCGCCTGTTATCCACACGTTGTTGATGGCTTATATGTCACACTCGGTTTCGTATCAAGCGGCGGCGTTGTACTGCGATGGTATAGAGATACACTTGCCCAAACAGAAATTGCGCAAGCTGAAACCGAAGGACGCGATGTCTATGATATTCTACTCGAAGATATCCCAGATGCCCCAGGAACAGCAATGGTCCTGCCGCACTTTACCGGCTCTGGCACACCCGCACTTGATTTAGAATCGAAAGGCGCAATCGTCGGATTAACACTTTCGACGACCAAAGGCGAATTGGTTAAAGCCATTCTCGAAGGTATCAGTTACGAAATTAAGCAAAATCTCGCTATGTTACAGGACGCAGGCGTTGTCATAAACGAGGTACGTGCAATCGGCGGTGGTGCGAAATCTGAGAAGTGGCTCCAACTCAAAGCGGATATGTTTGGTAAAAAGGTCATCGCACTCGATATATCGGAAGGGGTCTGCCTCGGCACTGCCATCCTCTCAGGGACAGCGATAGGCAAGTACGACTCCATCGAAACAGCCGTCGAGCAGTTAGTCACACCACGCGACACATACTACCCGCGTGAAGAACTCGCGCAACAGTACGATGAGAAGTTAAACGCATATTCACAAATTTATCCCGCACTACGCAACCTCAATCACAAGTTGTGAACACAGGTTAAAATACATTGGATCGGAAAGAAAAACCAATGGAAACACACGTTGTCGGAATTGACATCGGAGGCACTAAACTTGCAACTGTTGTCGCTGATAGCACCGGACAGCTCCTTAGCAAAGTACGGAAACCGACGCTCGCAGAAAGGGGACCCGAATATGCCCTCCAACTGCTATTTGACATGGTACGTGAGACCATTGAACAAGCAGGCTTGGAGCAGCGGTCAATCTCAGCAATAGGTGTCAGCTGCGGCGGTCCTTTAGATACAAAAACCGGGATCGTCTATTCACCACCGAATTTACCCGGATGGGACGCGCTACCTCTTAAGGCACAACTTGAATCCGAATTCCAGATACCCGTAACCATTGAAAACGACGCAAACGCAAGCGCACTCGCAGAATTCAGGTTCGGCGGTGGACGCGGTTACAAGGCTGTACTCTATATGACGATGAGCACAGGAATCGGCGGCGGTATTGTTATCAACGGAGAAATTTACCACGGTGCCAACGATAGTGCAGGCGAAGTCGGACATCAGATACTGCTACCCGACGGACCCCTTTGTGGATGTGGCAAACGCGGGTGTCTTGAAGCACTCTGTTCAGGACCCGCTATCGCGCTTCGCGCCCAAGACACAATACGAAAACAACTCGCAAACGGAAAGGCATCAGCGACAAGACTCTTAAACCTTGCGAACAACAGTATCGAAAACGTTAAATCCGAGCATGTACTCCAAGCAGCACGGACAGGTGATGCCTTAGCCTTGCAACTGGTTCAGGAAACCGCATATTATATGGGGTGGGGTATCGCGAATCTGGTAAACATTTTGAATCCCGACATCGTTTTATTAGGAACTATCGCAATCGCTGCCGGTGACCTTTTACTCAATCCAATTCGGAAAACCGTTTCAGAACTCGCGATGACACGTCCCGCAGAAGCCGTTAAAATCGCACCCGCACAGTTAGGAGACGCATTAGGCGACCTCGCCGCCATCGCACTGGTCGTTTAAAACTAAAAACCATAGCACTTACGCATCTCCTCTTAAAGTCCCCTGATAAGGGGAGATAAAGAGAGAAATTTTTGCTGGGGTGTTTCTTATAGGGGATTTAGGGGGTTGCTTCCACGAGCTCAAAGTCCCCCTGATAAGGGGGATTTAGGGGGTTGCTTCCATGAGACATATTTATCGGAGAATACCCTTAAATTATTCATCAGATCCACTCTAATATTTTTGCTGAATACTGATGGCTGACTGCTGACAGCCATTTTTCTGACAACCATACAGAAAGGATTCTAAAAAATCAAAATGGAGAGAATTCAAAACTACATTTCGCACCTTCAAGGCGTTTTAGAACGACTGTCCTTGGAAGATGTCCAACGTTCCATAAATGTCATCATGGACGCATACCACGCCGAAAAACAAATTTTTGTAATTGGCAACGGTGGAAGTGCTTCCACAGCATCGCATCTCGCCTGTGATCTCGGAAAAGGCACAAGCGTCAACGGAAAACCCCGTTTCCGAGTCATCAGTTTGACAGACAACGTCGCAACAATGACAGCGTGGTCCAACGATGTTTCCTATGAAGATGTCTTCGTAGAGCAGCTAAAAAATCTTGTAAACCCCGGAGATGTCGTTATTGGTATCAGTGCAAGTGGCAACTCTGAAAACGTGATCCGCGCAATGCAGCACGCCAGCGAGATCGGATGCCAAACAATCGGGTGGAGCGGCTTTGGCGGCGGCACATTAGCAACAATTTGCGATGTCAACGTCGTCGTAGATAGCAATCAATACGGTCCCGTTGAAGATGTCCATTTAATCCTAAATCACGTCCTTCACGCATGGATTCAGGAAGAATTGACCTCAACTTAACAGACCACCGCTGTAAAATTGTAAATGCTCTTGACGCATGAGAACGCCTTAAGATATAATTGAATTAGTCATCAACCGTTAAAATTATTGCTAAAAAACTTCAGTATTGAAAAAGGTAGAACTTGAAATCCGAACCACGGATAAGGAGTGATTTCATGAAACGCAAAATAAACCTTCTCGGTTACATACTCCTTCTAATAATCGGATGTCTCTCTGCTAATGGGAATCTGTTCGCTCAGGACACCGCGTTAGTCTACGTAATCGATATACGAAACGAGATCGGAACCGGTCTCGGCACTTATATCAGTGACGGTATCCAGTTAGCCGAAAAAGCCGATGCCGATGCGATAGTTTTTGATGTGGATACGCCAGGGGGCAGAGTCGATTCGGCTGTCAATATCATCCGCGCAATTCAAGGGACACAAATCCCAACGCTCGCCTTTGTCAATCGGCAGGCGATTTCAGCAGGAGCGATGATCTCTATCGCTTGCAACCAGATTGTGATGACTTCCGGCGGCACAATCGGTGATTCCGCACCCGTTAATATACAAGGACAAGAGGTCGGCGAAAAAGCAATCTCTTATATCCAAGGGACAATTCGCGCCACAGCGGAACGAGAAAATCGAAACCCTGACATCGCCGAAGCCATGGTAGATAAAGAACTTGTTCTTGTGAAACTCAAAGACGGGCAGATTATCAAACTCCTTCCCGAAGAATACGCGACCCGGGAAGAGGAAGGAGAAGAGATGGAAATCCTCTGCGCACAAGGAAAATTGCTTACCTTATCTACCCGACAAGCACTCGAATACAGGTTCGCAGATGCACAGGCAGAAACCCTCACAGAATTGTTGGCACAGTACCAGATTGTTGAAGTCGCCGGAACCAAGATGCCGCTCACAGAAGAAGCCATCATGCAACGGCAGCGTGAATACGGTTTTTCGGAAGTCAACCGCCTGACAACACTCACAGATGCACGTGTCACGAAAGTTAGGGCAACGCTTGCTGATAAAATTGTGTTCTTTCTCACAAACCCGTTCATCAGTTCGCTCCTACTTTCGTTAGGGCTGCTCGGTATCTTTATAGAAATTCGTTCTCCCGGTTTCGGGGTACCTGGACTCCTCGGTCTGATCTGTGTAGGGCTCTTTTTCGGTGGACACATGTTGACGAGAATTGATGCCGGATGGGCATTCCTGCTTTTCATGCTCGGAATTGCCTTAATCGCACTGGAAGTTTTTGTGATTCCCGGCTTCGGTATCGCCGGAATCCTTGGCATTGTAATGATGTTGGGAAGCGTTTTCTTCGTTTTCGATGGGGCTTACAATTTGCGTACTGCTGTTTTATGGCTCTCAATATCTGTAATCTCGACATCTGGATTAATTATTCTCGCAGCGTTTTTCCTACCCGAAACACGGATCTTCCAAAGGTTTGCTCTGTCAACAGTGATGGACACTGACATGGGATACCATTCCTCCAGCGCAGAAGATTTTCAGGCGTATCTCGGAAAAGCAGGGACCGCTTTAACACCTTTGCGGCCCTCCGGAACAGCGCGGATCGCTGATAAAAGGGTCGATGTCGTCACAGTTGGCGATTTCATCCCACAGAATAGTAATGTTAGAGTCGTAGAAGTTGAAGGTTCTAAGGTTTTCGTAGAAGCGGTTGAGGAGACCTAAAGTCCCCTCATCGCTCGATATATTTGGAGGATAATTATGTGGTTCCTAATTTTCCTCATCAGTTTCGGAATTCTATTGGTATTTATCGAATTATTAATTCTTCCCGGATTCGGTGCAGCCGGTATACCGGGGTGTCTGCTTATACTCATAGGCTTCAGTGCCGCATTGTGGAAATTCGGGTGGCAGACCGCACTGACTTCTACCGGGATCACGCTCGTACTGGTCATTCCACTGGCGATAATTGGGCTATCAGTACTCCGTAAAACACCCGTCATTCAAACTTTCATCTTGAGTGCAACGGAAAATAAAGAGGCTGGTTTCCAAGCACCTCCGTCGGAATTAGTAAGTTTAGTCGGAAAATCTGGTAAAACACTCACGCCTTTGCGTCCAGCCGGTGCCGCCCTCATCAATGGAAACCGCGTCGATATCGTCACGCAAGGCGAATTTGTCGAACCCGAAACTGATATTGAAGTAATCCTTGTGGAAGGAAATCGCGTCGTCGTTCGTAGTTTACAATAGAAATGGCTATCGGCTTTCAGTCCGCGGTTATCAGCAGAAGAGGTTTTCGTCTGATCATTTACAAACGTACGAATTGATGATCAAAACCACATCTCTTTGACCGACTGCTGACACCCGAGAGCCGACAGCCAAATAGGTAGGAGGCAATAATGATAGATCTATTTACAGGGGGGATAGCCCTTGTTGTCCTAATTTTTGTAATAGTGTTCTTTTGGTTCGTCCCTGTTGGACTTTGGATCGCCGCTATCGCAGCCGGTGTCCCGCTCCGAATCTTTGACCTGATCGGAATGCGTCTCAGGCGAGTGAACCCGAATATTATTGTGAAAGGTTTAATCAGCGCACATAAAGCAGGTTTGAAGGTGATAACAGCCGAATTAGAGGCACATTACCTCGCTGGTGGTAACGTCCTCAATGTCGTCAGCGCACTCATCGCGGCAGATAAAGCGAGAATCGAACTCAGCTTCCAACGCTCCTCTGCCATCGATTTGGCAGGACGTGATGTGTTTGAAGCCGTTCAGGTTAGCGTCAACCCGCGCGTGATTACTACGCCGCGTATCAGTGCTCTCGCTTTGGATGGTGTCGAATTGATAACAACCGTCCGTATCACAGTCCGAACCAATATCAATCGGCTTGTAGGCGGTGCCGGTGAGGAGACGATCATCGCACGGGTCGGCGAAGGTATTATCAGCGCAATTGGTGCCTCTGAAACCTATGAAGATGTCCTTGAAAATCCAGACATCATCTCAAAAACAGTACTTGACCGTGGACTTGATGCTGGAACCGCTTTTGAAATC
The DNA here is from genome assembly GCA_012270875.1 of Candidatus Poribacteria bacterium. Lineage (GTDB taxonomy): Bacteria > Poribacteria > WGA-4E > WGA-4E > WGA-3G > WGA-3G. The sequence goes on from JAAXHI010000260.1 coordinate 13,073, forward strand.
CTTTCTATTGACATTGCTGATGTTAATGTCGGAAAAAATATCGGTGCCGAACTCCAAGCCGAGCAAGCCGAGGCAGACCTCGTCGTCGCACAAGCGAAGGCGGAAGAACGTCGCGCCATGGCGGTCGCTCGAAAACAACAGATGACTGCGAACGTTCAGGAGATGCGAGCCAAAGTGGTTGAGGCTGAAGCGGAAGTCCCCCGCTCTCTCGCAAGTGCATTCCGTGAAGGCAACTTAAACATTACCGAGCAATAACCCGACTGTTGTAGACGCGATCCGATAATCGCGCTACATCAATGGAGAAGCATAAATATGACACCAACAATTGTTGCAATTATCGCTGTTGTGATAGTTCTATTCCTAATTATTCTCAGTTGGCTCGTTCCAATCGGGTTGTGGATTACTGCTATCGCAGCAGGCGTTAAGGTAGGAATTTTCGATCTCGTTGCGATGCGCTTACGGCGTGTGCCACCCGCCTCAATTGTGGAACCGCAGATTAACGCAACCAAGGCAGGGTTAAGCCTGTCTCTTGATGATCTCGAAGCACACTTCCTTGCGGGCGGGCGTGTCGCAAGTGTTGTCGCATCACTTATCGCAGCGGATAAAGCGAATATTGAACTCGGTTTCGCACAAGCCGCCGCAATCGACCTCGCCGGTAGAGATGTCTTGCAAGCCGTCCAAGTCAGTGTTACACCAGAAATTATTGATATCCCCAGTCAAGACGATGCCACCACCGGCATCACTGCTGTCGCTCGCGACGGTATCCAATTGATCGTGAAAGCACGCGTTACCGTGCGCGCTGATATCGACAGGCTTGTCGGCGGTGCTACCGAAGACACTATACGGGCAAGGGTCGGTGAGGGAATTATTACTACGATCGGCTCATCCGGAAGCCACAAGGAAGTCTTAGAAAATCCTGTCCGCATTTCAGAAACAGTTCTCGATAAAGGCTTAGCCGCTGGAACAGCGTTTGAAATCCTGTCTATTGATATAGCCGATATAAATGTCGGCGAGAACGTCGGCGCTAAATTACAGACCGATCAAGCGGAAGCGGAACTCAAGATCGCACGCGCAAAGGCTGAGGAACAACGCGCTCGCGCACAAGCCGAAGAGGAAGAAAATAAAGCACTCGTTGAAGAGATGACAATCAAACTTATTGAGGCTGACGCGGAGGTGCCCCTCGCAATCGCTGATACGCTTACTTCCGAAAGAATGAGCGTTATGGATTATTATGAACTCCGGAATATCCTCGCCGATACGGAGATGCGACAATCTATCGCCTCACCCGTTACTGACGGACAAGAGATAGACACAACCCGCTCTTCACATTCACTCGGACTTTCGTAGCAAGTCCTAATGCGCCTTAAAGTTCAAGGTCGGTAAAATTATTTAACCAACTGCCTGTTCGTTCGGGGACCCCGTGCCCGAACGAATACGCGCACAACATTACTTATTTTGATTGTCAAATTTCATTAGGGACCCTTAAAGGAGACAATGATGGAAGGTATTATCCAGCTGGTGGCGGGACTGATTGTCGTAATTCTGTCACTCGTTTTAAGCAATTCGCGTCGGCGAAAAGCACAACGAATGGATACACAAAGAAAAGCGGAGGAGAATACACTCGCAGAGAGTGATGGCGACGCAGCACCACCCCCGTTCATGGAAGATTTTCCGTTCGCAACCGAGTTGGAGCAGATGATGACGCAACAGGACGAAGACGAAACGGGTGAAGCATCAGCGGCTGCCGAAGAACCAGAACCGCCGACACCAGAAGAACCCTCTCAGCCTGTTGAGGATCCGAGACCACAACCGCCGCCAGTGCCTGTAGAATCTCCAGCCGGAATTCGATCCGTGCCTGTTACCTCACTGTTAAATCTGTCCCCGCAAACATTTCGGCAAGGTATCATTCTCAAAGAAATCCTTGAACGTCGCCGATTCGGATCGAGACGAACCAGACGGGATATATAGGCACGTTTATCCAGTGCTTACTAAATTGCTGCACCTCTATGCTTGAGGTACGTTCGTAAGCACTTATCTGCTTTTCGCTGGTGGGGTTTGCAACCCTGCCGGTTTGTAACACGTGAAATTCACGCCCGAAATAAAATACGGGGTTTTAAATGCAAACCCGCCTCTTTTACATAACTGCTATTACCACCTCACTTTTCCTACTATTTACGAGTTGTTCCCGCCGTCAAAAAATTACAGAACAGCAGATCCCTTTCCGTGTCGAGATTCCCGCATACGCTCGGCATCTCAAGGATTTCAAAATCTGCCTCGACCCAGGACACGGCGGTCAGGGCCACATCTCCGATTACAAACGAGGTCCCACAGGTGTCCGTGAGGCAGATGTCAACCTGCAAGTTGCTCTCCACCTACGCAACATGTTACAAAAAACTGGCGCGACTGTCATCATGACCCGTGTTGACGATTCTTATGTGAGCCTCGCAACGCGAAGTCAAATCGCCAACGAAAGTGATGCTGATTTCTTCATCTCGCTTCACCATAACGGCATTGATAACCCAAAGACGAACTACACCTCTACATGGTATCACGGCGATGCCGATGACTCACGCCAAAGCCTCGATCTCGCTCGGTATATCCAACACGGAGTCTCAGATGCATTGCGATTGCCGAGTTCTCCAGCAACAGGTCTCTATTCCGATAAGTTGGTAACCGCTTCTGGATTTGGGGTTTTACGGCTAACGAAATGTCCAGCGGTCTTATGTGAAGCATCTTTTCTCTCAAACCCAGAGGAAGAGGCTAAACTGCAAGATGATAACTACCTCAGAAACGAGGCTTACGGCTATCTCCTCGGCATCGCACGCTATGTTGCCGCAGGATTTCCGAAAGGCGTTCTGGTAGAACCACAACCCGAAACTATTATTCAGACCAGAACACCACGACTGCAGATTCGGGTCATGGATGGACTCCACCAACGCGGCGCGTGGATGCTCAAACGACAGCAAGTCTTCACAAAATCCATCCAAGTCAAAGTTGACGGCGTGAAGGTGCCACACCATTACAATCGCGAGACAGATATGATAACTGTTGCGATTGAAAAACCGCTCGCAAACGGTGTCCATCTTGTCCAAACCGAACTCGTGAACTATTACGGAAATCACAGCCTACCTGCGTCTCAATGGTTCAAAGTAGCACCCCCGGCAACAGAACTCCATCTCAGCGCGTGGACAGATACGCTCCCCGCTGATGGAAAGAGTTACGTCGGTATCTCCGTAAACGCACGGGACGCTGAAGGAACGCCAATTGCTGACGGTGAACCTATTTACGCGCAAACGTCAAATGGAACGCTCACAGAAACCCACCAACGCTCAAAATACGGCACATCGCACTTTTATCTATACGCACCTAACGCACCCGGCACAGCAACGGTAGAGGTCACTTACGGAGAAAAGCGCGAATCGTTGACAATTCATTTTGCAGATATTGACAACGCCATTGTGCAAGGACAAGTCTCTGACGCAGATTCTGGAAAACCGCTGCAAGATGCCCAACTCCAGATGGATCCAAGTCTAACGGCAGCCACCGACACACAAGGACACTTCTTCATTACAACCGATTCCACCTCGAAAGTCCCGTTTGAAACAACGCTACACATCTCTAAGGTAGGCTACTACCCTGACAAACACAAGATCACCATCACCCCAAATCAAGCAACCGTTGTCCGCGCCAAACTTCATCCTATTGCTGGCGGCGCGTTCATGTCAACTGTTATCATTCTCGACTCACGAAGCAATACACCTCCCACAAAAAAATTGATCGAAACCTTGAAAAAACTACTGGAACTCGCCGGTGCAAAAGTCTATAACATTCATACTCCTGGACAAGAACTAACTATAGAAGAACGGATACAGACAATTAACGCCATCGAAGGGAGAGGGTACTATCTGCAAATTAACCACGCACCACACAACAGCAACGAACCTGTTGTTGCAGCGCACTATCGAGGCAATCAAGTAACGGAAACATTTCTAAAGCGGATACTTGAACAGTTCAACGAAACACTTTTTAAGACACCGATTGTCACAGTTCAAGACCGGACAACTCCCGAAATCCAACAGACGAACAAAATGGCGATGACGCTTGAGATCCGATCCTTAAATCAGCAAAACACGTCTGCTGTAGAAGAGGCGCACGCCATCTTCTTCGGGGCATGGAACTTCCTAAAATCAGATGGAGATATTGAGATGGAAGAACGGAAGCGTTTTATGGCATACTTAAAAGAAACGCATTAGACAAAAGCGCGTAGCTTGGAACGAAGTGGAAAGCGGACTTACGGGAAGGCATGTCAAAGGAGGAACCTATCTGATCGAACCGCAAGGAAAAGTAAAAAAATGAACATCGTCTCTCGAATTACAAAACTACAACTCAAGCATCCGTTCAAAATTGCCCGCCGCGCAACAGATGCCTATCGACAAGTAATCTCGGTAGAAATTGATGGTGGCATCGGTGAAACCGCGCCTGCTCGGTTTTACGGCGAAACCGTTGAGACAGTCAGCACTGCATTGGAAACCATCGCGCCAGCACTTCCTGACAATCTCGATGCAATCCACGACGTAATGGCGACTGTTGAGACAACACTCGGCGGTAATTATGCCGCAAAATCTGCCATTGATATGGCACTCCACGACCGACTCGGTAAAAAACTCGGCGTTCCGCTCTACCAACTCTGGGGACTCAACCCACAAAAAACCCCTCGCACGTCGTTTACTATCGGGCTTGATGAACCCGAAATAATGGCAGAGAAAACCCGACACACCGATGCATATCCGATTCTAAAGGTCAAACTCGGCACACCCCGTGACATTGAAATAATCACAGCACTCCGAGATGTGACTAACAAGCCGATCTACGTCGATGCAAATACAGCGTGGACACCGAAAGAGGCGATCCGTAAAATTCGCGAACTTGCCCGATACGGCGTGGAATTGATCGAACAACCGACAAAACCTAATGATTTGGCAGGTCTCAAATTTGTTCGTGAAAATAGCGAATTACCAATCATTGCCGACGAAAGCGTCAAACGCGCAAATGATATTCCGGCACTTGCTGAGTGCGTTGACGGCATCAACATCAAACTTGTCAAGTGTGGTGGGCTACTTGAAGCACACCGAATGATACACATCGCTCGCGCACACGGATTACTTGTTATGATTGGCTGTATGATAGAGAGTTCTCTCGGCATCACTGCCGCCGCGCACCTAACACCCCTCGTAGACTACGCAGACCTGGACGGCAACCTACTCATCACAAACGATCCATACACCGGCGTAACCCTTGATAACGGTAAACTCATCCTACCAAAACACCCCGGCATCGGGGTTATATAAGATTTCTGAATGTTTGAATCAGACGTTTTCGCGGAAAATAATGTCTGTCACTCGATTTTGAAAAAACTTGACATTCACAAAAATTGACGGTATACTGCCTAAAACAAATTGGGCTAAGTGTCGTTTTTAAATAAAGCGAGGTAGATATGTCTAAAATGAAATCCTTTTTTGAAACAAATCTCGGCAAACTGTACCAAGAGGATTGTATCTCATGGCTTAAAACACGTCCCACTGGGGAAGCAGAGGTGTTTTTCGTTGATCCCCCCTATAACATAAAAAAGGCTGAGTGGGACACTTTTGAGTCTCAGCAGCAGTATTTAGAATGGTGTATGAAATGGATTGAGGAAGCTCATAGAATTTTGTCTGATACAGGAACAATGTACATTATGGGGTTCCCAGAAATTCTTGCACATATTAAGGTCGCAGCGTCTTCAATGTTTGTAGGTTGCAAGTGGCTGACTTGGTATTATCGTAATAAAGCCAATCTCGGAAGAGATTGGGGACGCTCCCATGAAAGTATTCTGCACCTGCGCAAGAGTAAGAAATTTACTTTTAACATTGATGCTGTCCGAATTCCCTATAATAGTCATACATTAAAGTACCGAGATCATCCACAGGCTATAACGTCTCAATATGGAAATGGAAAGCAGTATACTTGGACTCCAAATCCGCTTGGGGCTAAACCAAGAGATGTAATTGATGTACTGCCACCGGAAATTTAGAC